>CALKZT010000128.1 GCA_938002815.1 uncultured bacterium | reverse complement strand
TGTGTCAGGGTCTCTGTGGGTGAGAGAGGTCTGAATAGCAGCGTACCTCTCAAAAAGGAGGGGTTGTGGACCATATAGATATCCCAATATGCCAGACCTCACTGCACCTGAAAAATCATTAGAGGGTGAGCCTGCTTTTTCGAAATGGACCCCCTGATTTAAATTTTGCAGGGTAAGGAGGGTGGCCTGATCTCTGTAACCCCGATACACCTCCATAAAGGATCTCCATTTCTTTGAAAAGGAGCGGGCATCAAATCCCTTTTCCTCTGCCAGACTCTCCAATAGGAGGAGCATTTGATCCCCATAGTGGGTAAACTCCCCTCTCTTTTTTGTGGGATGGTAGGAATTGGGCCCTGGATCCAGATATTCCTTCACTACCCCAAACTCTCTGTCAAGGATACTCAGGTCATAGATCCAGTGGACCCCCAAGGCAAGGGAATCCCCCACAAACGCACCCAGTAACATGGCCCTTAGGTGGTCTTCCATTTTATCTACTCAATTTGCAATAATTTCTTTATCTCTTCCTGTCTATTTCCCACAACCACATTTTTTCCTATAACTGTCGTGGGGAAGGAGCAATTGGGATTTATATTTCTTATCTCTTCTAAGACCTTTGCCCTCTCCTCTCCATCCAAGAGGTCCACATCCGTGTATTCGTAACTTATGCCTCTTTCCTTCAGGAATTGTTTTAGCGCCTTACAGTGGCTACAAGTGCTGAGGGTGTATAACTTTACTAAATCTTCCAATTTTCTTACCTCCTTTTTGATTGGGGCAGATATCCCTCAAAGTGATAGAAGATCTTCTCTAAGAGGGATTCTGCCGTATATCTCTCTGCCTGGATTATATGCTTGAAACCCACCTTTGAAGCGGTTTGGGAAGTAATGGGTCCTATGCAGGCAGCAATGCTCTCTTCTGTTATGGGATTTAGATCAATATGGGCCATCTTTAGGATCTCTATCAAGTTCCTTACAGTGGAGGAACTTGTAAATGTTATGAGATCAGGTGGCTCAGAAAATATGGCCTTTGTGGAATTGAGGTTTATCCCTTGGGGTATTGTGGTCTTATAAGCAGGCTCCTCATAAATTTCCCCACCCATATTTTTTAGGGCCTCTGCTAACACTTCCCTTGCCTCCTGGGCCCTTGGGATGAGGATCCTCTTTCCCTCTATTTCATTTCTGGATAGGGCCTCCACTATACCCTCTGCCCTGAACTCCCCTGGTATCAGGTCCGCCATGATACCGTATTTGAGTAGCTCCAAAGAGGTCTTGGGTCCTATACAAACAATCCGTATGCCCTTCAAGATCCTGGAGTCTAACCCCTTTTGAAAGAGCCTCTGAAAGAATCCTTTCACCCCGTTTGCCGATGTAAATATGACCAGGTCAAAGGTCTCGATGGACCCTATGGCCATATCTAACCCTTCGGAAGAATCCGGGGGGGCTATCTCGATGGTGGGAAACTGGATTACATCGGCACCTGCCCTCCTTAAAATTTCTGCCATCTCCTCCCCCTGCTCCTTAGGCCTTGTGATCACTATCTTTCTATCAAATAAGGGCAGGCCTTCAAACCAGTTTAGCCTTTCAGATAGCCTGACCACTTCACCCACCACTATGATACCAGGGGGCTTAAACCCCCTCTCTTTTATTTCCCCTTCCAGTTTAGAAAGTTGAGTGAGTAAGGTCCTCTGGCTTGGGGTTGTTCCGTTTTGGATAACTGCTACCGGTGTCTCTGGCGACCTTCCGTTCTCCATGAGCCTCTGGGAGATGAGGCCGGCATTTCCCATCCCCATGAGGAATACAAGGGTATCTACCCCCTTGCCCAAATGCTCCCATCTTATGGTTGACTCCGTCTTTTCCTCCCTTTCATGGCCTGTGACAAAGGCAACAGAAGAGGCATAGTCCCTGTGGGTGAGGGGTATGCCGGCATAGGCAGGGACTGCCATGGCAGAGCTGATCCCTGGAATAACCCTAAAGTCTACTCCATAGGCCGCCAATTCCTCCAGCTCTTCCCCACCCCTTCCAAACACAAAGGGATCCCCTCCCTTTAACCTCACCACAAACAGGCCCTCCTTTGCCTTTTCCACCAAAAGCCTGTTTATCTCTTCCTGACTAAGGGTATGCCTACCTGCCTCCTTCCCTACGTATATTAACTGGGCTTCCCCCTTTGCAAGACTCAGTATAGATGGATTGACAAGATGGTCATAGACAATCACATCTGCCTCTTTGATGGCCTCTCGGGCCTTCACGGTGAGAAGCCCAGGATCCCCTGGGCCTCCACCTACCAAGGCCACCAATCCCTTTTTCGGGTCCTGATTTACCCCACTCATCTCATGCCTCTTTTAGCATCCTCTGGATAATCTCCCTTCCACCTTGGGATAGAATCTCCTCCCCCACTGCCCTACCCAAGCCCTCTGGGTCAGAAAGAGTACCTTCCCTTTGAACCAGTATCCTCTCATAGTTCACCCAGTCCAAGAGAATTGCCTTTAGTATAAGCCTCTTCTCCCTAATTTCCGCTATGGCCCCCATGGGGACCTGACATCCGCCCCCCATGGTGATCAAAAAGGACCTCTCTGCCCTGGCCCTAAGCTCTGTCTCCGGGTGATTCAGGGGTCTGAGGAGCTCCCTCATGAAACCGTTTTGGCTCCTTGCCTCTACGGCCAGGCACCCCTGTCCCACTGCAGGGATCAAGCTGGATGTGGAGATTGGTTCCAGATGTGGAACCTCTATCCCCAATCTATTGATGCCTGCCATGGCCAATATAATCCCGTCCAGGCCCTCGGTCTTTAATTTTTTGAGCCTCGTATCCACATTTCCCCTAAGGGGAATGATCTCAAGGTCCTTTCTCATGGATATCAACTGGCATTTCCTTCTAAGACTTGAGGTCCCTATCCTTGAGAAGGGGGAAAGCGTCTCTAAGTCGGAAGGGGTATTGGTGACCAAGGCATCCCTTGGGTCCTCCCTCTCTGGATAGCAGATAATGCTTAGGCCCTTTGGCAATTCGGCTGGCATGTCCTTCAGACTGTGCACTGCAAGATCCACCTCTTCTCTTAGGAGGGCCTCTTCTATCTCCTTAACAAAGAGCCCCTTTCCTCCCACCTTTGAAAGGGGGGAATCTTGGATCCTATCCCCACTTGTGGTGATCCTTACAAGCTCCACGCCAAATTCGGGGTATCTTTCCCTTAGCCACGAGGCTACCCACTCGGATTGGGCAATCGCGAGCTTACTCTTGCGGGTCCCTATCCTGATCTTTCTCATACCTCTTTGCCATTAAAAGGGCCTCCATTATTGGAAGATCCGAAGGATAGGTCAGCTTCAGGTTTGTGGGATCCCCTTCTATCCAAGAGACCTCTTTTCCCATCCTCTCCAAGAGGAAGGCATCATCTGGGGCATCCACTATACCATCCCTTTTTGCCATTTCATGGGCCAATAGGATCTCCTCAAATAAGAAGGCCTGGGGCGTCTGGACAGAGATGAGTTCTTCCCTTTTTAGGGTAGCTATTATCTTCCGATCCTGGGAGCTTAGCTTTACTGTATCTCTTAGTGGTATGGCAGGGACACAAGCCTTGGCCTCCATGGCCTTTTTTAGGACACTGGTTATGAGGCCCTTTTCCACCAGAGGCCTTGCTGCATCATGTATCAAGACCCACTTACAATCACCTTCTATGGACAATAACCCCTTATACACTGACTCTTGCCTGGTCTTTCCCCCTTCCACCACCTTTTTTAGCTTTGCCATGGACAATCTCAGTTGGGAGAACCTCTCTATATAGTCTTTGGGGATCACCACATGTATCCCCTCCACAGAGGGATTCTCTTCGAAGGCCATGAGGGAATGCTCTATCACAGTCTTTCCCCCTAAGGTCCAAAACTGCTTTGGGTGAGGAGAGCCGAATCTCTGGCCTATCCCCCCGGCAGCTATCAAGGCTATGATCGTAGGCACTTTATCTCTTGGCGAGCCTTCTGGTCTTTTTCTTCAGGAGTGAGATCCTTCTTCTGATGACTTTGGCCCTCTTTGTCTCCCCTTGCTCTAAGGCCTCCTCTTTTGCCTTCTTTAACTCCCTTATTTTGGCCTTGAGCCTCCTTATTTCGTCTTTCGGGCTCCCTTTGCTCTCCTGGATGCCAAAGTGCTCTCTGATAATAGAGATGAGGTGCTCCTTCTTCATGGCATGGACGCCCTCCACGCCAGGGATCTTTTTTGCAAATTCCCTGAGTTCGGGAGCGGTCATCTTTTCAAGGGGCTTTTCAGGTAGTTTTAGTTCCTCTGTCTGGGTCAATCCTTCTTCTGCCATCTAATCCTCCTCTATTGATCTTTTTTAATGAATACCCTAAACAGGTCTATGGGCACTGGGAATACGGTATTGGTGGTCCCTTCAGAGGAGATCTCCCTCAAGGTCTGAAGGTATCTCAACTGCAATGCCTCAGGGTACTTTTGAATGATGCCTGCTGCCTCTGCAAGTTTATTGGCAGCCTGCAATTCCCCTTCGGCGTTTATTATCTTTGCCCTCCTCTCCCTCTCTGCCTCTGCCTGTTTTGCCATTGCCCTCTGCATCTCCTGGGGCAAATCTATGTGCTTTACCTCCACTGTGGTCACCTTTATACCCCATGGGTCCGTGTGTCTGTCCAGCAACTCTTGAAGATGGGTATTGATCTTCTCCCTCTCTGCCAAGAGTTCGTCTAGCTCCACCTGACCACACACACTTCTAAGAGTGGTCTGGGCCAATTGCGATGTGGCGAAGAGATAGTTTTCCACCTCTATGGTTGCCTTAACGGCATCCATCACCCTAAAGTAGACCACGGCATTGACTTTTACCGAGACATTGTCCTTTGTGATAACATCCTGTGGAGGCACATCCATAGTGACCATCCTGAGGCTTACCTTCACCAGTTTATCTATGATGGGTATGATAATCACGAGCCCGGGACCCTTTGTGCCCACCACCCTTCCCAGCCTAAAGAGTACCCCCCTTTCATATTCGTTGAGCACCTTTATGGCTGCGGAGAGAAACATGATTATGAGAAGAACAAGGGGCAAAAGATAAAAAAACATGGCCTACTCCTTTTTTTTGACCTTTAATAGAAGTCCTTCCATCCCTATTACCACCACCTCTTCACCTTCTCCTATGGGTTCCTCTGATTGGGCATTCCAATACTCTCCGTGTACAAAGACCTTCCCTTGCCTTGCAATGGAAGTCTTGGCTACGCCCACCTCTCCCACAAGGCCTTCCTTTCCCGTTAGGGGCCTTCTCCATACCGCCTTTATGGCAAGGCCAGTTACTATAACAAAAAAGGCGGTTATCCCCAAGACAGTGGGTATCAGTAATTTTAAGGAGACCTTTAGGTCCTCAAAGAGCATAATGGAGCCCAGTACCAAGGACAATATGCCACCCAAGGAGAGCATACCATAACTCTGGACTTTGATCTCCAAAATAAAGAGGGCCACAGAGAGTATGACCAGGAGAAGACCCGCGTAGTTCACAGGGAGGGTCTGAAACGAATAAAAGGCCAAGATAAGACTTATCCCACCTATCACCCCAGGGAATATGGCACCTGGATGGGAGAGTTCAAAATATATGCCTGCAAGCCCTATCATCATGAGGATATAGGCTATGTTAGGATCGCTGATGGTGATCAGAAGCCTATCACGCCAAGAAGGCCTAAAATAATGGATTACACAACCTTTGGTTTCAAGCCTCCTTATCTCACCCTTTAAGGTCACCTCCCTTCCGTCTATGGCCTCCAGGAGGGAGTCTATGTCCTCGGATATGATGTCCACCACCCTTTCCCTCAGTGCCACCTCTGAGGTAATGGAGGCGCTTTCCCTCACTGCCTTTTCGACCCACTCTTCGTTTCTGCCCCTCTCTTTTGCTATGGACCTGGCATAGGAGACCATGTCGTTTAGGACCTTTTCTGTCATGGTCTTGTCCATGTCCTTTCCACCCACATTAACTGGGTGTGCAGCCCCTATATTGGTGCCTGGGGCCATGGCCGCCAAGTGGCCTGCTATGGTAATTAGGACTCCGGCAGATGCAGCACCTGCACCCTTGGGTGAGACATAGGTTATGACAGGCACCCTTGAGTTCATGATCTCCTTTACTATGCTCTTCATGGATGTGGCAAGGCCTCCAGGGGTGTCTATCTCTATTACGATTACCTCTGCATTCCTCTCTTCCCCGATCTCTAAGGCCCTCCTCACATAGGAAGAGGTGGCAGGGTTGATTGGACCTTCCAACCTGGCCACAACTGCCTCCTTCTGTGCAAGCCCAAGGCCTGGAAAGAGGAGCACTATCCCCAAAAGGAGGAAAATCAACTTTTTCGCCCTACCGGACATCCTTACCCATCCTCTTCATGACGGATTTCAGGTCTTCCCAGGCCTCCTTCTTTTTCTCCGGGTTTCTGAGAAGGTAGCTGGGATGATAGGTGGGCATAAGGGGTATCCCTTCATACTCAGCCCATCTGCCCCTGATATGGGTAAAGGACTCTCCTTCAGACAGGCCCAAAAGAACCCTTGAGGCAATCCTCCCCAGGGTGACAATTATGGAGGGGGCGATCAATCTGATCTGCTCCTTTAGATGGCCAAGACAGGACCCTATTTCCCACCTGTTGGGGTCTCTATTGGAGGGTGGCCTGCACTTTAGTATATTTGCAATGTAAACCTCTTCTCTTTCCAAGCCCATGGCCTTTATCATCTTGGTGAGGAGTTGCCCTGAGGCCCCCACGAAGGGCCGGCCCTGGAGGTCCTCTTCGGCCCCTGGGGCCTCACCTATGAACATAAGCTCTGCCTCTGCGCTCCCCTCACCGAAGACCACCTGCTTTCTGCTCCTATATAGTTCGCAGCCTCTGCATTCCAGGACCTTCTGTTCCAATTGGCCGAGACGGATAAACCTATAATTTAAAGCCACCACCTCTATTCCAATCTCCTTTAGGATCCCAATCCAGAGGGAGAGCTGATCTCTTATGCTATGGGCCTTTATGAAGCTCACCTAAAAGTCCTTTTACCTTGTCTAAAATAAGATGGGCTATTTCATCTTTGGAGCGCAAACCAGAGTCTAATATCCCTTGATCCTTGACAATTATCTTCACCTGATTGGTATCCACACCAAAACCTGCACCCTCCATCTTGATGTCGTTTGCCACTATCACGTCCAAATTTTTCTTCAGGAGCTTTTTCTGGGCATTGGCTACCAGATCCTGGGATTCGGCAGCAAATCCCACAAGAATAAAGTTATGCTCCCTTTTTAGTTCACCCAGTTCCCTAAGAATATCAGGATTCTCTTCAAGTTCCATGATTAAGGGGCTGGTATCTTTCTTTATTTTATGCTCAAATTTCATTTTGGGCCTAAAATCAGATACTGCAGCGGCCTTTATTATGATATCTGATCTTCTGGCCTCGGCCATCACAGCATCTCTCATCTGGAGGGTGCTAATCACCTTTACTAACTTTACCCCCTTTGGCGGAGACAAATGTGTAGGACCACTTATGAGTATAACCTCAGCTCCCCTATGGGCAGCTGCCCTTGCTAAGGCATACCCCATCTTGCCGGAGGAAGGGTTCGAAATAAACCTTACAGGATCGGCAAATTCCCTCGTAGGTCCTGCTGTCACAAGGCATCTTACACCCTTCAGATCCTTTGGGCTCAAAAGGGATGAGATCTCCTCCAAGATCTCTTGGGGCTCCGGAAGCCTTCCCGGGCCTGTTGCACCACAGGCAAGCTCACCGCTTCCGGGTTCCATCACGTAATACCCCATGGCCTTTAGTTTTGAGAGGTTGTGTTGGACTATTGGGTTTAGGAACATCTTTTCGTTCATGGAGGGGCAAAGAAGTACAGGGGCTGTGGTGGCCATAACAGTGGTGGACAGAAGGTCATCAGCTATCCCGTTTGCTATCTTGCCTAAGATATTTGCTGTAGCAGGGGCGATCAGGAAAAGGTCAGAGGACTGTCCCAGCTCTATGTGGGTATAGGGGGAACACAGGGGATCAAACATGCTTATATAGGGCCTCCTGTGGGTCAAGGCCTCAACGCTTAAGGCTGTTATGAAGTTGGTGGCATTTTTTGTGAGGATGACGTCTACGACTGCCCCCTCCTTCGTAAGTAGCCTAAGGAGTTCTAATACCTTATAGGCAGCAATACCCCCACATACCCCCACCACTATGTGTTTTTGGGAAACTGGACCTCCCATCGTGCTCCCTCCAGGTAATTGGGACCAGTTTAACCTCAAAGAGGGAAATAGGGCAATAGGATACTGAGCTAAATAATTTAGATACGGTGGGTTTGATTTTTCTTCCCCCTCAATTGGGACCCACCGTGACAATCACATAGGGTTTTTCAAATACCTTCCGGGCAGCCTGGGCTGTGTCCTTTGTATCCACCTCTTCTATCTTTTCTCTCAAGACCTCCCTAAAATTATAACCCAGCCCAAGTGCTTCGTCTAAGGCCATCCTCACTGCCCTTGAGGAGGAGTACTGCTCTTCTATTAGCATGGAGCCCAAGAGATAGGACTTTGCCTCCTCTATTTCATCGGGAGTCACACCATTTTGGATTATCTCGTGGAGTATTTTAAGTATCCCCTCTTGGGCAGATGCCACTTTTGAGGGATCGCATGCCATGTAGATCAAGAAGCCTCCGGTTTGGGGTCCGCTGATCCTAAAGGAGGAGACCACGTAGGCCAGGGCCTGCTGATCCCTCAGTATCCTAAAGAGCCTGCCTCCTTGCCTAGACAATACGAGGTTCAGGAGGGTCATGGCAGGGTTTTCCAAATCCTTTAAGGAAACATCCAAAAAACCCATCATTATATGTGTCTGATAGAGATCCTTTGGGATATGCTCCACAATAGATTTCTCTAAACTGGGCATGCGGGAAATCCTTTGGGCCCTTTTTGGGGACTCAAGCCCCTCAAGTTCCCCTTGGATGAGCTTAAGGCATTCCTCCACATCTATGTCACCTACAATTGATATCACCATATCCTGGGGTGACAAGAGGGAATTGTAGAAGCTTACCAATCCTTGCCTTGTAATTTTGCTTAGGCTCGATTGGGTCCCCAGCTCAGGCATGGAATAGGGATGACCATTGAAGAGTCTTTTTAAGAGCCTTTCCATGGCAATCTCAAAGGGTTTATCTCCTTTGGCCTTTATGGCATTGAGGGAGTCCTTTTTTACCTTTAGGATCTCCTCTTCTGGAAACTTGGGTGTGACCAAGATCTCTTTTAGAAGCGGAATAAGCTGACCCAAATCCTTAGAAGCACACCTAAGTGTTATCCCTAAGCTGTTTCTCCCTGAAAAGCTATCTACCCGTGCGCCATAGGATTCAATGACCCTCAATACCTCCTGGGCCGACCTCCTTTTTGTCCCCCTCAAAAGTAGCTTGGAGATGAGCTGAGAGATCCCATTGTTCTCCTCACTTTCTGAGCTAAGCCCCCCAGGGAGGATAACCCCTACACTTGCCAATGGGAGGCCTTCTCTCTTTTCCACTATTACCCTGAGCCCATTTTTGAGTACTACCATCCTTGGCCCCTGATCTTGTACCTGAAGGCCAGTTTGCACCATCTGACTTAGAATTTCCTCTTCTCTGAAAGAGACTCCCTCAGGTAGGAGCAGGGCCATTTTTAGGCTGCTTGTGGAAAGATATCTCTTTGATACCCTCACCACCTCCTCTTTTGTTACCTTCCTCAAAGAGTCCATATATTCCTCAAGCTTTCTGAAGTTACCGTAATAGGACTGAAAAAGGCCAACCGCATGAGCCTGGCCAGATACCCCTTCCATATCATAGAGGGTCTGAAGCTCTATTTTCCTCTTGGCGACCTCTATCTCATCCTCTGAGATCTCCCCTCTGGAGATCCCATCTATCTGCTCGAGTATCCCTTTAAATGCCGTAAGGATATCTTGGTGTTCTAAGGTAAGGTAAATACTAAAAAGTCCGGCCTCCCTAAGGGAGATATTTGAAACGGAGAGACTGTTTACAATTCTCTTTTTCACCCTGAGGTTTTCATAGAGCCTGGAACTCATCCCATGTCCCAGGAGGGCCTCTATGACCTCTAAGATGGGTGTATCCTCGTCTGTTATGGCTACAGTGGGCCAGCCCAGATACATGTAAGACTGGTTCACATCTTTATAAATCACCTTAATTTTTTGCCCTAATTTTTCGATCTTGCGAAATTTTACCTGAGCTTCTTTAGGGGTCGGAAAATCCCCTATCAGCTTTTTTACCTCAGGTTCTATATCTCGTAAGGATATGTCCCCTGAGGCGACCAAAAACATGTTATTGGGGAGATAGTGCCTTGCCACATAGTCCAGAAGGGATTCCCTGGAAATTGTCTTTATGGAAGGCTCATAGCCTATTATCGGCCTTCCATAGGGATGGTCACTAAAGCACATGGAGAGGAACTCCCACGCAAGGACCGTTTCAGGTCGGTCTAAGGACCTTTTATACTCTTCTAAGATCACATCCCTTTCCAGCTCCAGCTCCTTTTGGTCAAATTGAGGCTTAAGGATGGCATCGAGGAGTATTTCGAGGGCATCTTTGGCCCCGGTCTTTGGGACCTCCAAGTGATATACTGTATGGTCAAAGCTGGTAAAGGCATTTATATGGCCCCCGATGGCCTCTATCTTTTTGGCAATCTCACCTTTGGGGTGTCTTTCGGTCCCTTTAAAGATCATGTGTTCTATCATGTGGGTGATACCTGCCTCCCTTTCTTCCTCATAAAGACTTCCTGCCTTTACCCACATCTGAAAGGAGACCAAAGGCAACTTGGGATCCCTTTTCACCACCACCTTGAAACCGTTCTCAAACTCTTTCTCCTCACAATCTCCCAAGAGGCCCCTCTGGGACCCAAGACCGTCTCCTACCCAAAGCACACATGCCATGACCAATACTCCCCATATAATAGACCTTCCCACGATATCCCCAATATATCGACAGAATTTCATGTTGACCACTATATCTTGTTTGTAGTAAGGATTTTAGCAGAAATTTTCCATTTCAACAAAGGGGAAAGGTAAGAAGGAGGATCCATGGAGCTATCAGAGAATGCAAGGAAGGTATTGGCCAAGAGATACTTAAAGAGGCTGGAAACTGAGGAGGGTGGGATCGAAAGCCCTGAGGAGATGTTCAGGAGGGTAGCTCGTAGCGTAGCCTCTGCATATCCTTCAGATGATAAGAAATGGGAGGATATCTTTTATGGCATTATGACTGAACTTAAGTTCCTCCCCAACTCCCCAACCCTTATGAATGCCGGCAGAGAACTGGGGCAGCTGGCCGCCTGCTTTGTGTTGCCGGTGGAAGACAGCATGGAGGGGATATTTGAGGCATTGAAAAATGCTGCCTTGATCCACAAGTCAGGGGGAGGCACTGGATTTAGCTTTTCAAGGCTCAGGCCAAAAAACAGCAAGGTGGGTTCCACCGGTGGGGTAGCTTCAGGTCCGGTATCCTTCATGAAGATCTTTGATGTGGCCACAGAGCAGGTGAAGCAGGGAGGGACCAGAAGGGGAGCAAACATGGGGATCCTGAGGGTGGATCATCCTGATATTATGGAATTCATCACCTGCAAGAGGGATGGGGGCTTTAGCAATTTCAATATCTCTGTGAGCGTCACAGACAGATTTATGGATGCATACTTCCAGGGTCTCCACTATGAGCTTGTGGATCCGAGGACCAAGACCCAAGTGGGGAGTCTGAGCGCAGGGTATGTCTTTCAGGAGCTTGTGAACTCTGCATGGGAGACAGGAGACCCAGGGATAATATTCATAGACAGGATCAACCAGCACAATCCCACCCCCTCTTTGGGGGAGATAGAGGCCACTAACCCCTGTGGTGAACAACCACTCCTCCCCTATGAGGCCTGTATTTTGGGCTCCTTGAATTTGAGCAAGTTTGTGAAAGGGCCTGTCCTAAAAGGGGAAATAGATTTCTCTGCCCTGGAAGAGGCCATCTTTTATGCAGTGAGGTTTTTGGACAATGCCATTGATGCCTCTAAATTCCCCCTAAAGGAAGTGGAGTTTATGGCAAAGGGAAACAGAAAGATAGGACTTGGGGTTATGGGTTTTGCGGATATGCTCTTTCACCTTGGCATCCCCTATAACTCAGAGGAGGGGATAAGACTTGCCGAAAACATAATGTCCTTTATCAATACAAAGGCCCATGAGGCTTCTGCTGCCCTGGCAGAGGAAAGGGGGGTATTTCCCAATTATGAAAAGAGCATATACGCCAAGACAGGGGTAAAGTACAGAAACGCCGCGGTTACGACGATCGCTCCCACCGGGACCTTGAGCATCATAGCAGGATGTTCCAGTGGGATAGAGCCTGTCTTTGCCCTGAGCTACTCAAGAAATGTACTGGATGGGGAAAGGCTTGTGGAGACAAACCCCTATTTGATTAAAGCCTTAGAGGAAAGCAATATCCCCATTGAGCAAATGGAGTCCATAAAAAAAGAGATAATCTCCTCAGGGTCCCTTGAGGGGGTAAGCCTTTCTCCTGATCTGAATTATCTCAAACAGGTCTTTGTAACTGCCCATGAGGTGGAACCAGAATGGCATGTGAAGATGCAGGCCGCTTTTCAGAGGTACACGGACAATGCGGTATCCAAGACGGTTAACTTACCCAACCATGCGACCCCGGAGGATGTGAGTAACTGCTATCTTCTGGCATATGAATTGGGTTGTAAGGGTATCACCATATACAGAGATGGGAGCAAGAAAGGGCAGGTCTTGGTAAAGGCAGGACAGGAGGCCAATGAGAGGACAGGGGTACCCAAGAAGAGACAAAGGCCCGATGTACTGCCAGGTTTTACCCAAAAGATAAAAACAGGCCTTGGGACACTTTATCTTACGGTTACAGAGTTAGAGGGTAGGCCCTTTGAGGTATTCGCAGTAATAGGAAAGTCGGGGAGGTCCACCACGGCAAAGACCGAGGCAATAGGTAGACTTGTATCCCTTGCCCTGAGGCATGACATACCTGTGGAGGAGATAGTGGATCAGCTAAAGGGCATAGGGGGAGAATACCCGGTATTTAATACCTCTGGGGTGGTGCTCTCCATACCAGATGCCATAGCAAAGGTCCTGGAAGAGAGGTATCTGAGGAGCACCCAGGGGGGATCTAAAGGGAGTGTATCTTACGGGGAGCATGGATTAGGGACAATATGCCCTGAATGCGGGGGGAAGTTAGCCTTTGAGGAAGGTTGTGTAAAGTGCTACTCCTGTGGTTTTAATAAATGTAGCTGATCCCCCAAGGGTTATTAGATAAAACTTATGTCTTGGAAATCCTGTGCCACATAAATTCTCCAGGGGAATCTGTAGTCCTCCAGTATGGTCTCTACTATCTCTTGCCACTCCTGCTGGCACCTGGGAATAGGGTAGGGGGCATTACCTTTTGGGGGTCTTAAAGGGTCCTTGGCCTCGTATTTTTTTAGGATCCTATTTTGTGGGTCCCCTGGGACAGAGTCGCCATCTCCCATGTGGACCAAAAAGACCGACCTCTGGGGTTCAAATAGCCTTATGTATTCCAATGCCCTCTGAAAGCTCATATGTTTTGGCCTGTTTTGGACGGGTTCATTGAGCCAGAAGCTCTGGATGATGAGATAATCAGGGTTTTTGAGCCCTGGATCCCAACCGACTATCTCCATGAAGTCAGAGGTGTAGATTAGCCTCCTCTGGGAAGACTTGGTGGAAAACTGGATCAGAAAACCCATGGACCCTTTTGCCGAATCGCCATGGAAGGTCTTGAAGGGCATAAAGGAAAGGTCCCTTAGTTCATACCACCTATTGGGTTCCACTATGGTGTGTTTGATTACCCCAAATTCTTCAAGGTAGCCAAACCTCCTATTGATCTCTATGTATGTGGACTCACTGCTAAAGACCTCTATGGGCTGAAATTCATCCCTTGCCTTGGTCCTCTTAAGGGGAAACAGGTCATCTAGACCCATATAGTGGTCATTGTGTTCATGGCTTATAAGTATAGCCCTAATATCTGGGCCTACCCTCGTCCCCTCCAGTTGCTCCTTGATGTCGGGCCCACAGTCTAAAAGTACCTTTTCTTCCCCTTTTAAAAGGAAGGAGGACCTCCTCCTCTTTTCCCCTTTCCTTCGCATGGTCTGACATATCTGGCAACTACACAAGAGTTCGGGGAGCCCCCAAGCAGGTCCAGTGCCTAAGAAGGTCAATTGCACAGTCTAATCCTCCACCAAGAGTTTCAAATAGAGATCCCCTGAGATGCCCTCCGGATTGGTTCTGCCAGCGCCCCTTAACCTTATTACGGAGCCATCTGTGACCCCTGGCGGTATGTTCAAAAGGAAGCTTCTTTTTTTGGTCCCGTAGGGAACAGAGAGCAGTTTTTTTGCCCCCAGCAAGGCCTCTTTCCTTGTGATAGAGAGGTTCCCATAGAGGTTATAATCGCTTATAGGGCCGAAGGTATGTATCACGTGTACCTTAGGAGTGCTCCTCCTCTGGAGGACTGACCACCTCTTGGATGGATCGACCCTCTTTAGGATCACCTTTACCAGGAAGAGTCCCACAAAGAAGCCACCCAGATGGGCCCACCAGGCAATCCCACCCACCTGGGAAGAGCTGGTTAGGACCCCTATTATTTGGGTTACGACCCAGATCCCCAAAAAGACCGTGGCAGGTAGTTCCACAAAATAGGGAAAAAAGAATATAGGGATCATGGTCAGGACCTTTGAGTGCGGATAGAGGAAAAAGTAAGCGCCCATAACACCTGCAATGGCACCGCTTGCTCCCACTGTGGGTAGGGAAGAATGCGGGTTCGAGAGCATATGGACAAGCCCCGAAGCAATACCACAGGCAAGATAGAAGACCAGGTACCAAAATGGCCCCAACCTATCCTCTATGTTGTCCCCAAATATATACAGTGACCACATGTTGCCCAAAAGGTGAAAAAAACCCCCGTGGAGGAACATGAAACTGAAAAAAGGTCTGGAGAAGAAAATTCAGTTCGAGATTAAATTGGCCAAGTCGAAAATCATAAATGAACGAGTTCAATAAGATCCACAAAACCGCAGACATGACGAGGAATCAATTGCAAGCCACTTGCATACAGTTGAGGCAAACGCCTAGAAAAGAAAAAGGAAATA
>CALKZT010000127.1 GCA_938002815.1 uncultured bacterium | reverse complement strand
GCTTCAATTTTATTTGCTAATATTCTTTGGATTGATTTTAAAAATAAACTTTTTCTAATTACGTTATTTGTGTTCTTAAGCTTTGCCTGCATAGGTTTTTACGATGACTATTTAAAGAACATAAGAAAAAACAGTAAAGGTCTCAGTGCAAAAAGGAAATTCTTTTTGCAGATTTTAGCAGCGACAGTGGCCTCTTTGCTCCTTTACTTTAATGATTTGGTACCAAGTTTTCTCAATTTTCCCTTTTTTAAAAACGTAAGGCCAGAGCTCGATTTCTTCTACATTCCCCTTATGGTATTCATAATAGTTGGAGCATCCAATGCTGTGAACCTTACAGATGGCTTAGACGGCCTTGCCATAGGTCCCACAATAATTGCATTCCTCTGCTACAGTGTCTTTAGCTACGTAGCAGGCCATGCAAAGATCGCCCAGTACCTACAGATCCCCTATGTCCCAGGTGCAGGGGAGATGACCGTAATGTGTGGGGCCGTGATAGGTGCAGGGCTTGGGTTTCTCTGGTTTAATAGCTACCCAGCAGAGATATTCATGGGCGATGTTGGCTCCCTCTCCTTGGGGGCCCTCCTTGGAACCATGGCAATAATTACAAAACAGGAGATCGTCTTGATATTGGTTGGGGGGATCTTCGTCTTTGAAACGGTATCTGTGATCTTGCAGGTCTGGTACTTCAAGAGCACAAACGGCAAAAGGATCTTCCGCATGGCCCCCATACATCACCACTTTGAACTAAAAGGGTGGCCAGAGCCAAAGGTGATCGTGAGGTTTTGGATCATCGCGATAATTTTGGGCCTTCTTTCCATGACAACCTTAAAGCTGAGGTGATCTGGTGGATCTGAAAGGGAAAAGAGTAGTTGTGGTGGGGCTTGGTATAACTGGTTATTACACCGCCCTGTGGGCAAACAAAGAGGGAGCTAAGGTTACCCTTACAGATCTCAAAAAGGAAGAGGACTTTGAACCTGGGCTTTTAGGGGAGCTGAGAGCCAATGGGATTGCCCTGGAGCTGGGAGGCCATAGGGAAGAGACCATATCTGGTTCAGAATTTGTCTTCCCAAGCCCTGGCGTTCCCTTGAGCGAAGGTCCTGTGAGCTGGGCCAGGTCTCTGGGTATACCGGTGGTGGGAGAATTAGATATAGTGAGCGAGTATTTAAAGACTCCGATTATTGCAATCACAGGGACAAATGGGAAATCCACGGTAACCACCTTGATTGGAGAACTATTAACCAGGGCAGGTTTCTGTCCCTTTGTGGGTGGTAACCTTGGGACCCCTCCCCTTAAGCTTTTGATAGATAAGATTAAGCATGACTTTCTGGTGTTAGAGATTAGTAGTTTTCAACTTGACATCTCCTATAATTTTAGGCCTTACATAGGGATACTTTTGAACATAACACCAGATCATTTGGAAAGGTACGTAAGTTTTCAAGATTATGTTCTATCTAAAATTTCCATGTTTAAAAACATGACCCAAAGTGGTTTTGCAATTTTGAACAAAGATGATGAAGTAATTAGTTCATTAGATCTAAATACAAAGGCAAATGTACTATGGTATGGACTCGAAAATTCCAATAGTTTGTCTGCTTATTTGGAAGGTAACCAAGCCATAATAAAATTCTCTTCATGCGAACACAAAATTTCCATTAGTGAATTTAAATTTATAGGCCTACACAACCTTTCAAATCTACTCCCTGTATTACTTACCGGCGTAATACTGGGAATTGACATAGATACGATACAAAATTCCATAAGGGACTTTAGAGCACTTCCTCATAGGATGGAACTTGTAAGGGATCTAAATGGGAGGAGATTTATTGACGATTCCAAGGCCACAAATGTAGATGCCACGGTAAAGGCAGTCTCCTCCTTAGAATCCCCCTTGATCTTGATCCTTGGTGGAAGACATAAGGGCTCAGACTATTCCCCTATATTAAACGCAGGGAGAGGGCGCATAAGGCATGCGGTCCTGATCGGCGAGGCAAAGGGGCTCATAGGGAAAACCTTTGATGGTAAGCTCCCCTACTCCTTTGCAGAGGATATGGAAGAGGGGGTCAGGCTGGCCTATAAGGCATCTTTGCCAGGGGACATAATCCTGCTTTCCCCTGCCTGTTCCAGCTTTGACATGTTTAGGGACTACAAGCATCGGGGAGAAGAGTTCAAAAGGGTAGTAATGGAGCTTTCATAATGGGATTTAGGCAGAGAATCGTTAACATGGATGTCATCCTTTTGGTAGCCACCCTCTCCTTGTGGCTCTTGGGAGTTGTATCCGTATATACCACAAGCTGTAGACTCGGAGTACTTAAACACGGAGACGGACTATATTATCTAAAGAATCATCTCTTTTTCAGTGTTATTGGGCTACTTACTTTTATAGGGGCAATTACTTTCAATATTAGAAGATTAAAAGATAAGCTGGATCCGAAATCATCCATAAGTTTCATTCTGGTAATAACAGCATTTATTTTACTATTACTTGTGTTCATTCCAGGCGTTGGACACAAAGCAGGAAATGCTAAAAGATGGATTAATCTTATCTTTTTAAAATTTCAGCCAGTGGAGTTTTTAAAATTTGCTCTTTGTATATTTTATGCAAACTATTTCTCAAAGTATGCAAGGCTTTTATCGAATCAAAAATATGGTATTTTTTATCCATTTGCCATACTATTTCCTTTTGTACTCATGCTGGTTCTCCAACCAGACTTAGGGACTGCTGTCATCCTGTGTGCTTGGCTATGTTGTATGCTTTTTGTAGCAGGTGCAGATCTTAGGTATCTTTTCTTCTTGGGACTCTTACTTGTGACCCTAGCTACGATGTTTCTAATCCTTACGAAGTACAATATTTCAAGAATTTTGGTCTACTTTGACCCATGGAAAGATCCGCTCGGAAAGGGGTTTCAGTCCATTCATTCCATGTATGCCTTTGCCTTGGGAGGCCTCTTTGGGAGGGGACCAGGAGAAAGCCTGGAGAAGCTCTTTTATCTGCCCGAGGCACACACCGACTATGCCCTGTCTGTCATAGCCGAGGAATTCGGTTTTATTATAGTCCTGTCAATAACAATCCTTTACGGAATAATCATCTTCAGGGGCACCAAAATAGCGCTCGGCTTCACCGACCATTTCAGGAGATCCCTTAGCTGGGGTATTACCAGCATATTTGGCATGCAGGCGGTGATAAATATCGGCGTTGTAACCGCCCTCTTCCCCCCCAAAGGCCTTACACTTCCCTTTATAAGTTATGGTGGATCCTCCTTGGTCTTTAGTTTCTTAATGATGGGGATCCTGATAAATCTCTCTATGGAGAAGCCTGAATTGTTCCCTTCAAACGGTGCACCCTCCACTCTTTTGGGAGAGGGATTGGGAAGAGGGAGAGCAGGTTGAAAGATCAAGGATCCAAAATAGTAATAGTGGCAGGCGGGACAGGAGGCCATCTCTTCCCAGGGATCGCCACCGCAGAGGCCATAAAGGAGTTGGATCCCCATAGCTCCATCACATTTCTCATCACCGGGAGGCCCTTCGAGATAGAGGCCTTAGAAAGGAGGGGGCTCGAGTATCTGATAATCAAGTCCAAGGGTATAAAAGGGCTTGGGCCTATCTCCCAGGCTAAGGCGGTCTTAAGTGGGCTATGGGGTACAATGAGGCTATGCCTCTTCTTTAAGGCCACAAAGCCTGATGTGGTTTTGGGCATGGGCGCCTATCTTTCAGGACCGGCAGGGATAGCTGCAAAACTCACCGGAAGCAAATTGGCAATCCATGAGCAGAACTCTTACCCAGGGCTTACGAACAGGCTCTTATTTAGGATGGCAGATAGGGTATTCATCTCCTTTGAGGAGACAAAAGACTATTTTAAGGAGGGACGGTTAGCCCAAAAGGAGTCCCAGATAAAGGTCACCGGCAACCCAATAAGGTCCTCACTCCTAAAAAAGGCTATGGAGCCTTGGGAAAGGAGAGATGAGTGTATCCTTATCTTGGGCGGAAGCCAAGGTGCCAAGGTCCTAAATGAGGTGGCCCTCAAGTCCTTTGATATCCTAAAGAATTCCATACCCTTGCCCCATATAATACACATCACAGGCACTCCCCATTTCGAGTCCATAGTGGATGGTTATAGGCGGATTGGAGTAAAAGGGGAGGTCTATCCCTATAGAGAAGACATGGAAGAGCTCTACAACAGGGTCACCCTTGCGATTTCCAGGGCAGGGGCAGGCTCTATATTTGAGCTGGCCTACTTTGGAATTCCTGCGATTTTGGTCCCTTACCCCTATGCAGCAAATCGCCACCAGCACCTAAATGCCCTCTCCTTTTGTAAGGGTGGCGCTGGGATACTCTTGGATCAAAGGGAGCTTACTCCAGAATCCTTATCCAGGAGCTTACTCCATCTCCTCTCGGACAAAAAAAGGCTTCAGCACCTATCAGAGGCTGCCAGAAGGTTTGCAAGGCCAGATTCTGCCTCTCTCATAGCCATGGAACTCTTATCCCTTTCAAAGGAAAAGAGATGAGGCCTTTAGGGAGCACAAAAAAGGTTCACTTTGTGGGAATAGGCGGCATAGGGATGAGCGGTATTGCAGAGCTCCTCTTGAACCTGGGATACAAGGTGACTGGTTCTGACATCAAGGAATCCGATACCACCCGAAGACTCAGGGGATTTGGTGCCAGGATCTGGATAGGGCACAGGGCGGAAAACATAGAGGACCCAGACGTGGTCGTGTATTCCTCGGCGGTAGGGCCCAACAATGTGGAACTCCAAGAGGCCCAAAGACGCTCCATCCCTGTCATCAAGAGGGCAGAAATCTTGGCAGAACTCATGCGCCTGAAATTCGGAGTAGCCATAGCAGGTGCCCACGGCAAAACCACTACCACCACCATGGTGGCCTCTGTCTTAACCGTAGGAGGCCTGGATCCCACAGTAATTGTAGGTGGGAGGTTAAACGTATGGGGTGGTGCCAATGCAAGGCTTGGTGAGGGCGATATCTTGGTGGCAGAGGCAGATGAAAGCGATGGATCCTTCTTGAGACTCTCTCCCACCCTTGCGGTGGTCACCAACATTGACAGGGAACACATGGACTACTATGGCTCCATGGAAAGGCTCAGGGGCGCCTTTGTGGACTTTATTAACAGCGTGCCCTTTTATGGAAAGTCCTTTTTGTGCCTCGATGACCCTGAGCTCCAGAGGATACTGCCAAGGATAAACAGAAAGTTTTTTACCTATGGTCTTGGAAGCCAGGCACAGCTGAGGGCAATAGAGATCAGGTTGGGAGAGGAGTTTGTGGAATTCTCCGTCCTCTTCAATGGGGAGCCCTTAGGTACCCTGAAGGCAGGAATGCCTGGCGAACACAATGTAAGGAATGCCTTGGCCGCCGTGGGGATTGGCATAGAATTGGGAATACCCTTTGAAAAGATAAGGGAAGGCCTCAAGGACCTGGGTGGACTCCACAGGAGATTTCAAAAGAAGGGAGAGGCAGCCGGCATTCTCTTCTTGGATGACTATGGCCACCATCCCACAGAGATAACAACGGTGCTTAAAACAGCCAAGGATTGCTGGCCCCAAAGGAGACTGGTGGTCATCTTTCAGCCCCACAGATACTCGAGGACAAAGGATCTCTTTGAGAGATTTTCCACCTCTTTCTACAATTCAGACCTGCTCTTTGTGTGCCCCATCTACCCTGCTGGTGAAAGCCCCATTGAGGGGGTAGATCACCATGCCTTGAAAGAAGAGATAAGGAGACATGGACACAGGGAGGTCCATTGCCTCGAAGGCCTTATGCCTGAAGAGGTATTGGAGCACCTAAGAGAAGGGGATGTCCTCCTCACCTTGGGTGCGGGAGATGTCTGGAAACTGGGTGAAGAGATCCTAAAGAGGGTCAGAGATGGCTAATCTCCTCAAAGAGGCCTTGACGGGGATAAAAGGAGTTGAGGTGAAATACGACCTCTCCTTCAGGGATCTTACCACCATAAAGGTGGGAGGCCCCATTGGGGCCACTGCATTTGTAAGGGAGGTGGAATCCCTCCACCGGCTCATGGAAAGACTCGAGGAGCACTCCATACCTTGGCTCGTCCTGGGAAAGGGGAGCAATCTTTTGGCCTCCGATAGGGGATTTGATGGGGTAGTTTTGATTCTCACCGGTCAGATGGCCTCCTTCAGGAGGGACGGGACCAAGTTAGTGGTCGGTGCAGGCTTGGGACTCAAAAGATTGATGGGGAGACTCATAAGAGAAAGAATAAGTGGCTTGGAGTTTCTGGTGGGAATACCCGGAACCGTAGGAGGGGCAGTGGCAGTCAATGCCGGGGCCTTCGGAAAAGAGATAAAGGACGTGCTTACCCAAGTGGAGCTCTTGTCTCCCCAGGGTATAAAATCGGTGGAGCCGAGCCAATTGGACTTCAGATACAGAGGCTGCTCCCTTCCACCAAAGTCGGTCATAATTGGGTCTAGCTTTCTGGTAGAGCCCTCGTCCCCAGAAAAGATAAAGAGGAATATGCAGCTATACATGAGGAGGAGACTTGAGTCTCAGCCAATAAGGTGGCCCTCTATGGGGTCGGTATTCAAAAATCCTCCTGGAGACTATGCAGGTAGACTCATTGAGATCTCAGGCCTGAAAGGAAAGAGAATAGGTGGGGCCTTTGTCTCAGAGGTCCATGCAAACTTTATCCTAAACGATGGCACAGCCACCTGTGCCCATATAGTGGATCTCATAGAGTATATTAAGGAGAAGGTAAGAGAAAAGACAGGTGTAACCTTAGAATTAGAGGTAAGGACGATTGAATAACGGATCTGTTTATCAAAGAGACCAAAAGGGCATGAATAACAGCAAAAAAACCATCATAACAACATCATTGTACATATGCATGATATTCATTATTTGCACACTTGCATATTTGTTCATTAAATACAGTTTCCTTATCACATTTAGCTTAATGTCTTCCTCAGACATTTTTAAAATACAGAATCTAATTATTGAAACGACTGATGACGCAACAAAAGATGAAATACTTTTGTTAAGTGGAATAGACAGAGGAACAAGCATCTTAAGACTAAACATGAGGAATTTAAAAGCAAGCATTTTAAGACATCCAAATGTAACAGACGTAAGCATAAAGCGAAAACTTCCTGACACCCTTAAGATTTCATTGACTACAAGAAATCCAATAGCAATTGCTATGCTTGATAAGTTTTATTATATAGACTCAAATGGGATACCCTATAAATCTGTTAAGCCAATCGATAATTTCGATTTGCCTATAATAACAGGCATATCTGAAGAAAATTCCCAGGAGGTTTATGACAAACTTGGAAAAATATGCAGGATCTTAACAGAAATTTACAGCTCAGGCTCTCTATCAAAATCTTTTACAATAAGTGAGATCAACTACAGAAGCGAAGATTTTGTGTGGTTGTACCTGAAAGAACCAAGGGCTTTACTTAAACTTTACATCCCAGAACTCCATGAACAGCTGGCAAAACTAAAAAAGGCCCTTGCCTATGCCCAGGAAAAAGGCCTCATTGGTAAGCTAATGGAACTAACACCTTACTACAGTGATGCTGTGGCCCTTTTGGTGGCAGAGGGACTCTGATGGGTCTGTCCAAGAGAGGCAAGATTGTGGTGGGTTTAGACATAGGAACCACAAAGATCTGCACATTAGTGGGAGAAATGCGGCCAGAAGGCGTCAAGATCATTGGGGTAGGTATACACCCGTCAGAAGGCCTCAGAAAAGGGGTAGTTATAGACCTGGACGGGACCGTCAACTCCATCAGGCGCTCCGTTGAACAGGCAGAAAAGGGGGCCGGGATCAGAATCACATCCGTGGTCACAGGGATCGCTGGTGGTCATATAAAGAGTTTTAACACCTCGGCAAATCTCAGTATCAGATCCTTTGAGGTGACTGAAAGGGATGTGGAAAGGGTTCAAGAAATGGCCCGATCCGTTGCCGTCCCTATGGACAGGGAGGTCATAGGGACTGAGATCCAGGAATATTGCCTGGATGAACAGACAGGGATCAAAGACCCGGTAGGAATGTCCGGCAAGAACCTTACGGTCTACATGCATGTCGTAACGGCAGCGGTGGCCTCTGCCCAGAATCTCATAAAGGCAGCCAACATAGCAGGCCTAGATGTGGAGGATATAGTCTTGCAACCCCTGGCATCTGGTAGGGCAGTATTGGCAGAGGAGGAAAAGGAGATGGGGGTTGCACTGGCAGACTTTGGCGGAGGGACCACTGATCTTGCCCTCTACTATGGTGGCACCGTTAGGCATACATCAGTACTGCCCCTGGGAGGGGACAACCTTACCTATGACCTGGCGGTGGGCCTTAGGGTCTCAAAAAATGAGGCGGAAAGACTCAAAAGGGAACACGGCATCTGCCACAAGGGCTTTCTGGAAAAAAAGACGGTGGAGATAGCCGACATTGGGGGATGGGAGAGAAAAGAGGTCACCTCTGAGAGGATCTTAGAGGTCTTGGAGCCGCGGGTGACTGAGATATTCTCGCTCCTCTTTGAGGAACTGGAGGAAAGACACCTCAAACCTTACATAAACATGGGGTTTGTGCTCACAGGTGGTAGTTCAGTCCTCCCTGGCATGCTGGAAAAGGCAGGGGAGATCTTCAAGGTGCCGGTTAGGATAGGGTATCCAAAGGGTATCTTGGGATCTGAATCCGTGGCCTCTCCCATGTATGCCACTGCCGTGGGCCTGGTACTCCATGCAGCCAGTCTTGGGAAAAAGGCCAGGAAGTTCAGCAGGAGACAGGGCAACATCTTTTTTAAGCTTTTGGATACCATGAGAAACTGGTTCAAATAAGATAGGAGGAGGGAAAAATGGGGTTTCAATTGATTGAGGAGAACAAAGGCATAAAAAGACAGGTGAGGATCAAGGTAATAGGTGTGGGAGGGGCAGGAGGTAATGCCATAAACAACATGATCAGCTCCAACCTCAATGGTGTAGACCTCATAGTGGCCAATACCGACGCCCAAGACCTGGAGCGTTCCGAGTGCACCAAAAAGATCCTCCTTGGCCCTGAGACCACAAGAGGGAATGGATGTGGAGGGGATCCCACCTTAGGGGAACAGGCCGCAAGGGAGAGCGTGGAAGAATTAAAGGATGCCCTTCTGGACTCCGATATGGTATTCATAGCAGCCGGTATGGGTGGGGGCACAGGAACAGGGGCATCTCCCGTGATTGCTGAGGCCCTAAAAGAGGCCAAAAAGGAAAATGAAGGGATCCTCACAGTGGCAGTGGTGACGAAGCCATTCCCCTTCGAAGGCCAGGCAAGGATGAACAGGGCCATAGAGGGGATCGAAAGGCTAAAAAACTTCGTGGACAGCATCATAGTCATTCCAAACGAGAAATTACTTACCATGGGAGGTAAGACCACCAGGTTTAAGGACCTATTCCTGAGAGCGGATGAGGTATTGTTCCAGGCAGTCAAGGGTATATCGGATCTCATCACACGGCCTGGTTACGTAAACTTGGACTTCAGAGACCTAAGGAGGGTGCTCTCATTCCCAGGAAAGGCCATCATAGGCCTTGGCAGAAGCAGTGGGGAGAACAAGGTAATGGAAGCTACCAAAAAGGCCATAAGTTCACCCCTGTTGGAGGTATCTGACATAACCGGTGCCATGGGCCTGGTGATGAACTTCACAGGATCTACGGACCACCTCCCTGTCCAGGAGGTAGCAGAGGTGGCCTTACACCTCCAGGGCATGGCAAATGCGCACGGTGAAACCTTCTGGGGACTTGTCTTTGACGAGACCATGGGGGAAGAGGTGGAGGTCACGGTAGTGGCAACAGGTATTGACGGAGACGGGTTAGGTATCAGAAAGGATAGGGGTAGCACAAGAGATGCCGGCAAGGTCCTAAAGATAAGGGATCCAAGGCCTGATGAGCTGGAAGTGGAATGGGGAGTGAAAAAGCAAGGCCAGATAATAGACATGCCCTCTTATGAGAAGACCCTCCACATGGAGTCACAGGCGAGTGAGAAGGGGGCAAAGAGGGTAAAAAAGAGCCTCTTCCAGAGGCTTTTGGGCATGGAATCTGAACTGGACTACCCCACTTTCTTGCGAGTAAAAGAGGCCCCTGAAAAAGGGTAGAGAGGACCTTGGAGAGAGGCGGCAAAAGATTAAGGATAGCCCTGATATATCCAAACACAAGCTCCGTGGGCCTCTCCAATCTGGGTGCCTTTATTGTTCACCAGATACTCCTCAGGCACCCAATGGTAGAGGCCCACATGCTCTTTTGGGAAGAGGGCCCTGACCCTTCACCAAGGATAGTCAACTCCTCTGGCAAGGCCATGGACCTCAAATACTTCCACGCCGTTGCCTTTTCCGTCTCCTTTGAAAACGATCTATTGAATCTCCCTCAGATCTTGGACTCCTATTCCATCCCTATTCATAGAAGGGAGAGAGATACTTCTCATCCCCTGGTGATTATGGGCGGAGTCGTCTCTTTTTCTAATCCAGAGCCGGTCTCAGATTTTGTGGATCTATTCCTCTTGGGAGAGGCAGAGGCCTTCTTCGGAGAGTTCTTGGACCATATGGCCCAAAGCTACTTTGAGCTTTCGAGGGAAGAGTTTCTCTTGGAGGTCCAGAGGAGCTTTAGCTATGCCTATGTCCCTTCCCTCTATGAGGTGGAAGAAGGAGGTGGGGGTACCATAAGGGGCATTACCCCAAAGGACCCCTCTTTGCCCAGGAAGATAGCCGTTCAAAAACTAGATCTCCTTGGCAAAGGAGTGATAGCTCCCCTTATGGGCGAAGCTTCAGAAGCCTGCTCTGTATTTCAGAACATGGCCCTCTTGGAAGTGGGAAGAGGGTGTAAAAGGGCCTGTAGATTCTGCCTTGCAGGCCACGTTTATAGGCCGCCCAGGTGGTTTGATAGGGAAGCCATTGTCAAGTCCTTAGAAGGGCTTGACCAGAGCACAAAGGCAATTGGACTATTGGCCCCATCGGTAATGGACATGCCCCACTTCGAAGACCTTCTGATTCACATAAAGGAGTCAGGACTTAAATGCAATATCTCATCTGTGAGAATGGATTCTTTGACAGAAAATGTATTGAATCTCATAAAGGAATTAGGCCAACAGACTATTACCCTCGCAATTGAAACAGGATCTCAGAGGCTACAAAAGGTAATAAATAAGAACTTGACAGAAGAACTGATTCTTCAGCAAATAGAACTCATTTCAAAAATCAGATTTAGAAAGATTAA
>CALKZT010000126.1 GCA_938002815.1 uncultured bacterium | reverse complement strand
GTAGAGGAAGGCCGTGACAGTATGTATGCTAAAGGCCCAGGGTATGCTGATATAGGCCAGGACCTTTACCCAGGTGCTGTACTTTTCCCCTTTCCTCTCAGAGTCCAGGACATTCCAGCCCACCAGGATGTTTAGCAAGAGATAACCATTTAGGACTATCATATCCCAAAACAGGATGGAGTTAGGGGTGGGATACATGACTACGTTCAGAATCCTTACAGGATTACCTAAGTCTACAAATATGAAGAGCAGGCACATTAGCACCGCTGCAATGGCCAAAAACTCTCCTAAGATGGTGATCCTGCCAAAGGCCTTATAGTCGTGGAGGTAATAGGGCAAGACCACCATAACACCACTGGCCGCCACACCCACCAGGTAGGTAAATTGCGCAATGTAGAAGCCCCAGGAGACATCCCTACTCATCCCTGTGATTTTGAGCCCTACATTGAATTGATAGATGTAGCAACCCACCGCGATCCCCATAAGGACCAGCAAGAACACAAGCCAACTCCAATACCTTTGACTTCCTTTCAGAGCGTACTCTAACATGGCCACCTCATATGATGTAGAATACTTTGGGCGCCGTACCCAGCTCGGGTTTACGCCTTATGGTATATTTTTCCCTAAGCACCTGCCTCACCACAGATTCGGGATCAGAGAGATCCCCGAAAATGAGGGCATTCACCTTTATCTTTTCGCAGGCCTGAACACAGGCAGGCAGCTCGCCCTTTGCCAGGAGCTCAGGGCAGAAGGTGCATTTTTCCACAACCCCTTTGCTCCTTGTGGGATATGCCATATTTGTTGGGAAATTGGGGTTCTTGTCAGGAGGGCACTTCCTTGGGTCCCCCCAGTTAAAGCTCCTCGCGCCATAAGGGCAGGCAGCCATACAGAACCTGCAACCTATGCATCTGTGCCAGTCCATCATAACAATCCCGTCAGGCCTCTGCCAGGTGGCCTTGGTGGGACAGACTCTG
This sequence comes from uncultured bacterium, assembly GCA_938002815.1. Lineage (GTDB taxonomy): Bacteria > Desulfobacterota > DSM-4660 > Desulfatiglandales > CALKZT01 > CALKZT01. The sequence continues at coordinate 3,442 of CALKZT010000126.1, read as the reverse complement.
ACACAGGGCGGATTTGTACAGTGATTGCAAAGTACTATGAAATCCTTTCCATGGACCGCCTCATTGGTATACTCGTGGTGTGTCCCCGGGAAGGTATTTTCATACTTTTCCTTCCATATCCACTTTAGTTCCACCTTTGGGTCTGCCAGGTCAGGCACATTGTGTATGGTATGGCAGGACGTTATACACTCCTTACAGGGCTCCTTTTGGTTTTTCTGTATGCACTTAGGCATATCTATCACCATAGCCCACTGTTTCCCCTTGGACTCGGTCAAAACCTTGGCATCAAGCTCCCCTGGTAGAAGGAGCTCAAAGCCCTTTCCTCCTAAAATACCTAAGGCCGATGCAATGCCAATGGTTTTTATGAATTCTCTTCTGTTGAGATCCATTATTTCTTCTCCTTTGGCTCTACATGACAGTCCCAACAATAAGGGACTAGCCCAAAGTAGTTGTGGCAGCTGTCACAGAATTTGCTCTTATTGGAGTGGCATTCCATGCAGGTCTGCTGAAGGCTCATGTAATATATCTTATCGTTCAAGGGAGACTTGTAGTAGCGCACATCATCCCTTACAACGGTGTGCCTCCAATTGTCCAAGAGTTGCATATGGTTAGACCTCATATAATCCTTTTCCCTTACACAGACCTTGGCCTCCTTTGCCTTTGGGCTCAATTCAGGCTGGGGTGCCTTAGCAGCCTTTCCTGCATTATAAAAGAATGGGCTTAGGAAAAAGGCCAGGCCTATTATCAGTCCAATTAATATCTTGGTCCCGTCATACATCACTCTTCCTCCTCATAGCCTGCCAATGGGTTACCCCTTAGATCAGTAGTCCTGGGTTGCTCACCTTCGAATACAAGGGCATTGGCCACCAGCTCATGGAGGCCTGTCACCATTACCCCTGGTACCCAGTAGTCCATCAAGGTAGGCAAAGCTGCCCTGTCTATTGCACAGATGCAACAGAGCATATTTACCCCATACTTATCGTGCACATATTTGACGGCATTGGCCCTGGGGAGACCTCCCCTCATCCTGAGCTCCATATTCTCACCTGCATTCAGTCCGGCTCCGCTCCCACAGCAGAAGGTCTGCTCCCGTATGGTATTGGGTGGCATTTCGTAAAAGTGGTTCACCACCGATTTCAATACATACCTGGGTTCATCAAAGAAACCCATGCCCCTTGAGGTATTGCAGGAGTCGTGAAAGGTGACCTTTAGGTGGTCGTTCCTGGACTTGTCAATCTTTAGCTTGTTATGCCTAATTAGGTCTGCAGTGAATTCCACTATATGGACCATCTTTGTGGCCTTGGCATTCTCAAACTTTGTGCCGGTTATGGGAGAAACCGGTTCTTCTAAGAAATCAGGGGGCCCATTCCAGGTATTCATATACTGGTGTACCACCCTCCACATGTGACCACATTCTCCTCCTAAGATCCATTTTACCTTTAGCCTCTTTGCCTCCGCATACATCTTTGCATTTAGTTTTTTGGCCATTTCAAGGGAGGTAAAGAATCCGAAGTTTCCGCCCTCTGATGCATAGGTACTCCAGGTGATGTCAAGACCCATGCTCTCAAGGTAATGGAATAGCATGAGGTATCCCATACAGGTATAGGTTCCAGGGTCTGCAAAGACATCCCCTGAAGGTGTCACAAACAGGATCTCGGCGCCCTTTCTGTTGAACGTGGGATTTACCCTTATACCGGTGGCAGACTCAATTTCATCTACCAAGAAATTGATCATATCCACATAGGCATGGGGCTGTATGCCAAGGTGGTTTCCTGTCCTATGGCAGTTTGCCACAGGGCCAGAAATCCAGTCTGTGTTAAGCCCTAAGAGATTTGTTAGCTCCCTCCCCAAGATGGTAACCTCTGCGGTATCTATCCCATATGGGCAAAAAAGGGAGCAGCGTCTGCATTCCGTGCACTGATACAGGTAATACCACCACTCCTTCAAAACCTTCTCGTCTAAGTCCCTTCCCCCAGCAAACCTCCCCAAAAGCCTTCCTGCGGGGGTAAAATACCTTCTATAGATGGACCTAAACAGTTCTGCCCTCAGGACGGGCATATTCCTTGGGTCCCCTGATCCAATGAAGAAATGGCATTTATCAGCACAGGCACCACACCTCACACAGATGTCCATAAAGAGCTTAAAGGACCTGTGCTTACTGAGCCTTTCCTTAAAGCCCTCAATTACAATATCCTCCCAGTCCTCAGGAAGTTTCCAATCTTCATCTCTTGGAGACCAGTCCCTGGGATTAGGCATATTTACGGCCGCCAAGTTCTTTCCCTTGGCCCCATAGCAATAGATGCCTTCTTTTAGTTCAACGGGTTTGTCCATCCACCCCTCAAACAGGGGAGGGGCATGTTTTACCTTTGCAAGTTCCTCTGGTTTTGGAAGCTTAGCCATGGTTCATCCCCTTTTTCGCGGTTTATCTTAAGCTTCAGGCTGTTTTTCCACAGGAAGCCCTGCCTCTACCATCAGATCCCTGAACTCATCTTCGTATTCTTCGTATGTCCTGTATTTCACAGGATAGTTCCAGGGATTTATATGCCTCTTTACCCTGCTATTGTTGCTCAGGTTTCTCGTGGGACTTAAAAAAACACCTGCCATATGGACGATCTTGCTAAAAGGAATATAGGCTATGAGGCAACAGATGAGGAATAGGTGTATGAAAAAGATCACACCAATACCCTCTGGCACCTTAGGGGAAAACTTAAAGAGGCCCACTGCCAGTTCCTTTACAGCGGTGATATCCACCCTCAAAAAGTACCTCATCAAAATCCCTGTGGTCCCTATCCCTAAGATCAAGAAAAGGGGGAAATAGTCTGCCGGCAGGGATATATACCTTGTCTGATGCACATATATCCTTCTTAGAAATAGGTATGTGACCGCCAACATCAGGAGCATGTCAGTGAGATATACATTAGGGGTTCCTAACCCTCTCACCGGCAAAACACCCATCTGCATGAAGCCATCTAACCTTTCAAGAATGTGGACAAAGTTAGGGATCTCTTGGGTGAAGAGCCTGAAATGCCTCAAAAAGATCACGAGGAAGGAATAGTGAAAGACAAGGGCTGCGATCCATAACCACTTCTCCCACCTATAATCCAGCTTGGGGTATCCATCTTTGGTCCTATACTCCAGAGCAGTGTTCCTGAAGAGCGACCTAAAGGTAAGCACCTCAAAGGCCATTCTTATGATAACGCCGATGGTCCCCTGGGGATTATCTATCTTACTATATTTGATCCAGGGAAAGGACCATTGCTGCCCTGCAGTAGTGGGGATCCTGAAAGGGACAGGTGATTTCGCCCAGGAGACCACCTTCCAAACCATCCCCACAAAGAAGATTGCCATGGCCAGATAGGGGATAAAGATGCCGAAGAAACCCTTTAGGCCCAAGGCCCCGACCCCTACCCACGGCACCAACACAAGCACTACAACCACCACA
>CALKZT010000125.1 GCA_938002815.1 uncultured bacterium | reverse complement strand
CTGTGAGGTCCAAGGTCATGTTTCTATCCTGTAGCGCCTTCACCACCACCTGAAGATTGCTGCTCACAAATCTTAGGTCCAACATGTGTATATACTCCCACCAAAATGTTCATATCTTCTAAACCCTTTCCCCATGTTGGTCAACAGAGGTTTTTGGGCTTATCTCCAGGGATACGGTATATGGAAAGTGGTCAGAGGGGTAGACATCTCCTTTCAGTTTCAGAAAACCCCCATCCAGTACCCTAACCTGTAGAGACCCACTTTGTCTTATGAGGATCCAATCTATCCTTCCCAGCTTACCTTCACCGCTAAACCCGTGATAGGAAAAGGCTTCTATGCCCTCCTTCCCTCCCAAGACCTCCCATGTATCAAAGAACCCTGCCTCTAAAAAGATTCTGTGTACTTCACCCTTAGCCCCTTCATTGAAATCCCCCATCAATAGAACTGTTCCATTGATCCCCTGGGCCCATCGGGAGATAATCTCTGCCTGCCTTTGCCTCGCCAAAACCCCCTTATTATCAAGATGGGTGACCCCCACAATTATCCCTTCGGGAAGGCAACCTGTGCCTATATGTGCCCAAGAGATCATACGGGGAAAGGCACTGTCCCAATCCATACTCAGGTGGACCGAAGGGGTCTTGGAAAGCCAAAATTCCTCGGATCTCTTTACCCAAAACCTGTTCTTTATAAAGAGTGTGGGGTATTGACTTAAGGGATCGAGGGTCCTTTTGGGCATCTTCACCTCATAATCCCCTAAAAACATCTCCAGGTATGCCAATTGTCTGAGTCTTCCTTCCTGGGTCCCAAGGATGTCAGGTTGGGACTCCAAGATTAGCTCTCGAATTATATGCTTTCTCTTTTCCCAAGGGTGCTCAATATCCCCTTCATTTTCAAATCTGAGATTCAGGGTCATAAGCCTCAGTATCATCTTTTGCCTCCTTATGGAAAACATAGCAGAGAGGCGTTCTCTTTTCTTGCTTTTCTTTCAAAGAAGAGCTACAAGGGCTATAAACAGCCCCAAAAAGGAGTAGCCCATGGACACCTATGAAGCCATCAAAGGGAGAAGGAGTATCAGAAGGTTTCAGGCAAAAGAGATAGACAGAGAGCTCTTAGAGAGGCTTTTGGATGCCATAAGGTGGTCACCCTCTTGGGCAAACACCCAGTGCTGGGAAGTGGTGGTGGTGAGGGACCCTTCCCTAAAGGAGGCCCTAAGGCAAACACTACCAGGTACCAATCCTGCCAACAAGGCCATGGTGGAAGCCCCTTTGGTATTTGTACTATGTGCCAGATTAAAAGAGGCAGGATATTATAAGGGCCAGGTAACCACAAAGTTTGGGGACTGGTTCATGTATGACATTGGAATAGCCACCCAAAGCCTCTGCCTTATGGCACATGCCCTTGGGTTGGGAAGCGTGATTGTGGGATTGTTCGATCACAACAGGGCTAAAGAGATCCTAAATGTCCCTGAAGGGGTAGAGTTGGTGAGCATGATCCCTATAGGATATCCAGCCCATGAGGCTACCCCACCAAAGAGGCGAGATGTGGGGGAATTTGTCCACTGGGATAGATATTGATGGGTAAGGAGGTGCAAGATGACCTCGGGTGTATCCATGAAGGATTTTGAAAGGGCACTGGAGGTGGGAAGGCCACCCAACATAAAGAGGCTCTTTCCCCATTCCAGGGCCTTGATAGTAAGCGGGAAGGTAATAGACCGGGCCATGCTGAAAAAGGGAAAGGCCATGACCATGGCAGCAAACGGGAGGAATCAGTTTGTAATAGCCGGGGTCTTAAAGGCAGCACAGAGGGCCAACGCAGCTGTGATAATAGAGATAGCCAAATCAGAGGGTGGAGCTAACGCCTACTGTGCCATAAATTATTGGAATATGGCCATGTATGTGGACACCCTCATGAATACCATGAATATTACTGTCCCTGTGGCAGTTCATGCAGATCATTACGGTATCAAAGGTCCAAAGGACATCTCCCAAGCAGAGACAGAGATACCTTCCATGTTTGAGGCAGGGATCACGTCCATTGCAATAGACGCCTCCCACCTTCCAGACGCTGACAACCTGCTTACAAGCATAAGGCTATATAAGTATGTACCTCCATGGGCAGGATATGAAACTGAGGTGGGTGAAATCAAAGGGAAGGAAGGCCTTTCCACGGCGGAAGAGGCCCTCTTTTTAATTAGGGGGTTAAATGCCCACTCCATATTTCCGGACTGGATTGCCTTAAATAACGGGACCACCCATGGGATAGAGGCCTCAGATGCAGGGATACAGGTGGAGCTTACAAAAGAGATACATAAGGCACTGGAGCCATATAAGGTCTCTGGCGCCCAACACGGCACGAGCGGCAACAACACAGATAGGTTAAAGAGGATCGCCCAAGAGACCAACACAACAAAGGCCAATGTAGCCACAGCACTGCAGATGATCTCCTGGGGTGTAAAGGTAAATGAGTTTGGGAATGCCCAACTGGACCAAAATGGTGAACTCATAAAAGAGCCCAACAGAGGGGTAACCCAGGAGATGTGGGAGGAGATGGTGGCGTATGCCAGGTCCAAGAACCTCAAGGCAGGAGACTTCAAAAAGCTAAACCTACCCTTTGAGAATAAGCTCATGGGCCTTCCAAGGTACATCAAGGAGCGCATGATAAAGGACGTGGAAGACTTCTCTTATGAGATGCTTACAAATGTCTTTAATGCAGGGGAGACAGCTCCCTTAGCGGTGGAGGAGATACTAAGAGCCAACTCCTATGATCTGGGTCCTAAGGCCACTAGGATAGAGGATCCAGAGGATTGGAGGGAAGAAAAGATAAGGGAAAAGGCAAAGGCATTGGGTGGGAAAAAGGGGCCACAGGGCAACTTCGATGATTGATGAGGCGATGTCACACACCTGGGTAAAAGAGCTACCTCGTTTAGATGGCCTCGTTGTAGAGGGCACCTATCTGGTAAAGGAATCTTCTAAGGGCACGACCAGAAATGGGGACCCATATTTGGCCATTACCCTCTCCGATAAGACAGGGGATGTGGATGCAAAGTTTTGGGGCTGCCGACAGGATCAATACCCCTTTGTGGCAAAGGATAAGGTGGTAAGGGTAAAGGCCGAGGTCTTAAAATATAAGGAGAGACCACAGCTCAAGGTAATTGAAGCCAGTAAGCCCGATTTTGTAGACGTCAATCTCTTTTTGGACTCCTCCCCTAAGGACGCCAAAGAGATGTTGGGTGAGCTCAAGGAAGCCCTAAGGGAGGTCCAATCCGTGCCCTTGAGATCCCTCTCAGAGACATTTTTTGAGCATCAGGAACTCCTCTCACAATTTATTGAGGCGCCAGCTGCCAAAGGGCTTCACCACAATTACTTAGGAGGGCTTTTGGAACATACCCTTTCTGTGGTCAACATGGCAAACCTCCTATCACGCCACTATACCTTTCTGGATAGGGACCTTCTTTTGGTCGCTGCCCTCCTCCACGATGTGGGAAAGGTGAGGGAACTCAAATGGAGACCGTATAGTATAGACTATACAGACGAAGGTCGACTAATAGGGCACATAGTCTTGGGGATCCAAATCCTGGAAGATCTTTTGGCAAAGATACAAGACTTCCCAGAGACCCTACATACCACATTACAGCACATCATATTGAGCCATCACGGCCAACTGGAGTTTGGCTCACCTAAAAGGCCCAAAACCTTGGAGGCAGTGGCCCTAAATCTCATAGACGACTTGGATGCCAAATTGAATGGCATAAAAAGCTTTATCGAAGGGGATACAACCGAGGGTCACTGGACCGAGTACAATAGGCTTTTGTCCCGCTTTTTTCTGAAAGGCCCCTTAGGTAGAGGAGATGTGCTCAAGGAAATGATACCTTAGGATAGAAGAAAGGAGACCTAAAGTGGACAAAAAAGAGGATAAGCTCGAGAGCATGGATCTGGACTTAGAGGAGATCTCTGAAATCTTGGAACTGGAAGATGTGGTGGAGGTGGGGCCCGATTACCAGGGTCAGGAGGGAGCAGTCTCCCAAATGGCCCCTAAAGAGACCGAGGAGCCCCTCTTCCAGTTAGAAGAGGAAAAGCCCGTCATTGGGGGCCTTGAGCTGGGAGTTGAGGATACCCAAAAACAATTCCCTATAGAGACCCCCTCCAAGGAATTTGAGGAGGCAAGGGTTGAGGAGATGCCAAAAGAGTTGAGAGCCGATGGGGCATTTCCCACCCCATCTGAGGGACTGATCTTTGAGCCGGATATGGCCCCAAAAATTTCCCCCTTTGATCAAGATGCCTTTCAAGAGATGGTAAGGGAAAGTATAGAGAGGGCAGTGGAAAAGGCAGCAAGGGAGGTTATGTTAGAGGTGGCAGAAAGGCTCATTGGGAAGGCCATTGAGAGTCTAAAGACTGCTCTAAAGGAGTCATCTTAGGTCCATAAGGGAAATGTCTCGGCTTACCTCCTGCCTCTAAATATCAGCCTGATGGGTGTATGGGTAAGTCCCAGTGCATCCCTCAGCCTTCCCCTTAAGAACCTCTCATATTGGGGTGTAATGAATTGTGGGCCATTTACAAAGAGGACCAATGTAGGTGGCCTTACGGCCACCTGGGTGGCATAATAGAGTTTTATCCCGCCTTTAGGGGCCTCTCCCTGGGAATATTCTGCTATCAGATCCCTAAGAATCCTATTGAGCCTCCCTGTCTCTACCCTGGTATTGTAGTCCCCCCATACCCTGGGAAGGAGATCTGTCAATGCCCTTAATCCTCTCCCGGTCTTTGCAGAAAATCTTATAATGGGTGCATACCTCAAAAACTGGATCCTCCAACCTGTGTCCCTCAAGAGCTCTTCTTCAGCCCTCCTTCCCACCTTGATTAAATCCCATTTGTTCAGAAGCACTATGGCCGCCTTATAGTTCTCCTCGATGAGCTGACCTATCTTGAGATCCTGATCCACAGGGCCACTGGCTGCATCCATTACCAAGAGTGCTATATCCGCTCTCTTTATGCCTTCAAGGGCCCTCCTTAAGGAGATCTTCTCTAAGTCCTCTTTGACCCTTGCCCTTTTCCTGATCCCAGGCGTATCCAAGAGTATATAGTCAAGCCCCTTGAGGGTCACCTGTACATCTACCAGATCCCTTGTTGTTCCTGGTATCTCGCTCACAATAACCCGCTTTTGTCCCAGTATCCTGTTGAGTATAGAGGACTTCCCCACATTGGGCCTTCCCACTATTGCGATCCTTGGAAGCACAACACTCTTAGACTCCTTAGCCTCAGATGTTGGCATGAGATATCTGGAGGCCCTCTCCATCAACTCCTCAATGCCCCTCCCATGTATCGCAGAGATCCCCACCACCTCCTCAAAACCCAGTTGATAGAAATCAGAGACACTGAGATCTAAGCCATCATTGTCTACCTTATTCACACACACAATCACCTTTGCCCCTGATTTCCTTAGGGCCTCTGCTATTTCAAAGTCTTGGTGCAATGGCCCTTTCCTTGAATCTACCACCATGAGCACCAGCTGGGCATCCTGGACGGCAGAGTAGGTCTGATCTATTACCTGAAAGGAGATCCCATCCTCTACCCTTTGAAAGCCACCCGTATCTATTAGAGTAACCGGGATACCATTTATCTGGGCCTCTCCCGTAAGAGCATCCCTGGTAACACCGGGGGTGTCATGGACTATCGCCTTTCTCTCTCCCAAGATCCTGTTAAAAAGGGTAGATTTCCCTACGTTTGGCCTTCCTACTATCACAACCTTTGGCAACACCCTTACCCCCTGTGGATCGGGATCAAAGGATTTGACCCCGTATGGCCCTTACCATGGGCGTGAAGAGTAACTCCTATACCAGGAACTTTGTCACTTTGGACTCAGGGGTAGCATCACCCTTTGAGGCTTTGTTTCTGCCGGCAAACTCAGCTGGACTTGGCCTCTGCCACCTGCCATCTCTGAAAGAAGACCCGCCTCCTCTAACACCTCATTACACTTTGCCTTCATCTCCTGGGCCAAACTAGCAGATTCCTCCGCAGAGGCGGCAGCTTGTTGAACTGCCTTATCAATCTCAGAGATGGCCTTGTTTATCTGCTCTACACCCATTGCCTGCTCTTGAGAGGCAGAAGCGATCTCCGCCATGATTTCGTAGATCCTTGCGATAGAGCTGAGGTTCTCTTTAAATACAAGCTCTGTGGAAGACATGATCTCAGAACCCCTCCCCACCTCAAGGATCATCTCTCCAATGATCTGTGAGGTTAACCTTGCCGATTCCGTTGCCTTCATTGCCAAGGCCCTCACCTCATCGGCCACAACCGCAAAACCTGCTCCTGCCTCCCCTGCCCTTGCAGCCTCAACAGCGGCGTTCAGTGCCAAAAGATTGGTCTGGAATGCTATCTCCTCTATCGTCCTTACAATCCTTTCTGTCTCTTTGGCAGAGCCCTTTATCTTTTCCACTGCCTTTCCTAGCTCCGCCATTTGTTGAGATACCCTCTCTACTATCAGCTTTGAACTTTCCACCTGTGATGAGCCCTCCTGAGCCCTTTGGGCATTGGCAAAGGAGACACTAGCTAATTCCTCAAGGGCAGAAGAAGACTCCTCCACGGCAGAGGCCTGCTGAGAGGCACCCGTTGCCAGGGTCTCTGCCCCGTCTGCGAACTGTTCTGCTGCCTCCCTCATCTCTTCAGAGCTCCTAAGGAGCCTGTGTGCAATCCCTCTTATGCTATGGGAGACCCTATTGGTGGTAACGGCCCCATAGGCGATCCCTGCCAACAAGGAAAAGAGTGAGAGAAACAATATGATTCGTTTACCCCTCTCCACCTGGATACCCAGCGATTGGTTTTGGTCTGACCCTATTCTTGTACAAATCTCTGTTATGTCTTTCAGCTGTTGCTTCATATTGTTTATTAGTCTTCTTTGATTTAGCACATTTTGATTATGCTTGTTCGAAAGCTCGGTAATATTTCCAAAGAGGGCTTTTATCTCCTGCGCCACTGCACTGAGCTGCTCACTTGCCTTTATTTTTTCATACCAATCTTCATACCTCTTTTGAAAATCTGATATGGAAGCTTCAACCTTTCCCCAATTTTCGTCAATAGGAAGTGTTAGATATGCTTTTAGAAGCCCCATCAAGGTCTTACCGACAACTAGCATATCAGTATAGAAGAGTGCCCCCTTTTGTATCACATTGTAAAAATCCTCTTCTTTAGCCAATAGATTTGCTACAATCTGCTCATTTTCCTTCTCTACTGACAAGAAATTTTTCCAGGATCTATCATAATCATGGGCTAAGCTTTTTGCTTTCTCAAGGACTTCCTTGTACTTTAAAAAACTATCTTTTTCTGACATGGAATCTATCATACTTGTAAGATCCTTCAGATACCTTGCTACACTCTCATCTACTTCTTTTCTTTTCTCAACATTTTTCTCATAGACTGCAAGTAGGTATTCCTTTTGGGAAGAATTTAGATCATTGCTCTTAATAACAATACTATTGGACTCCTGAAATGCCAGTGTCGCACCGATAACCTTGCCAAGGTCCCAGTATGCAACTCCCCCCACCACACAGATAAGGGCGATGAGGAAGCCCATACCAACCGCAATCCTTCTCCCTAAGCTCATCCTTATCCTCCTTTTGCTATCCCCTCGGAAACTCTCCGTTGCGTATAAGTGTTATTATGAGAAGATGGTTTAGTCAAGGGTTGTATGCAAAATAGGGGGCTTCGGTTAATGAAACCCACCCAATATAAACACATAGCCCCTTGGGAGACTGTATGGCCCTATTTTGTTGACTTGGGCCCACCTAAAGAATAAGATTAAAAAGCGGAGGAATCATGGAAGAGCAGGAATTTAGAAGAAAATACCAAAATTTAAAGATCCTGAAAAACATTCAGGCCTACCTTAAAAGCGAAGGGGAAGAGGAGTCAGTGGTATATCCCATAAGGGTACCCCAGGAGTTGGTGTATCAGATGGTTCAGCTTCAGGGGCCAGAATCCGCCGATCGCCTGATTCATCATATCTTCTCCATTGGAATTTCCATATGGAGCGAAAAGCTCTTTCAGGAATCCTTTGGGACACCAGAGAATCTCAAAGCCTTTATAGATCAGTTAAAGGAAAAGGAGCCTTCACACAAGTAGGCACATTTTCTGATTTTATCCCTTCTTAACCTCTTTACGGCAGGGGCTCTGGATAAGATCCCAAAGCATCCCTGAGCTGAGGCTTACCCTACCATTCTATCCTAACTTCCCTTAGATTCTCTGTTGAAGCTTAGGGGGTCAGGCTTCTCATAAATACACGTTGACATCTTTGCAAACCGTCCCTAAGGTAGTGCCAAATTCTTTCGAGCTAACCAATTCATAAATTTCCTTAAATGGCTAAGGCCAAGCCAAAGGGGAGATGGGAAGGCCAAGCTTATGAGCCCGGGTAGATTGGATCGGAGCGAAGGGGTGTGAAGGCTTGCAGAGGATTAAGGACATAGACCATTTTTAAAATAAGGGGTGGGGGAAAATATCTGAAGCCCGTGCTAAGCCGACAGATTTTGAATGGGAGTTAGAGCCTTAAGGTGTTTTTAGGAAAAAAGATATTCGATTCTCAAAAACATGTCTGTGAACCCACAAGCATGCTGAAAAGGTATTTTATATCCTTAGCCCCCTACCAAAAGGCTTTCCAAATGGAAACATTCTTTTTGCCTTTCAGTTTTCGCGATTCACCGAGATGTATCTACACATTTGGCCGCTATGGTGCTACAAAAAATGAACTCTCCAAAATTGATTCAAAAACCAAAGGCATTCCTCATGGAGCATAATCCAATTTTTCTCTATATTTGTATGCACTGTAACGAAAAACATCAGATTCAAAAGTGGGGCAGAATAGCAGAGAAGATCTCACTAAGTTTGGGCCGTGACATTCACTTGAAACCTCAAAACTCAATATATGATTTAAAAGCGAGTCATACCTCCACAGCTATTCATTATGCCAATTTAGACCAGGCCATTGAACTTATAAGGTTAGGCTACATCCCCGTGGCAAAACTAAAAGAAGATAGAGGAATCCTCTGCCCAGTAGCTTCAGAGATCTATTCTCCAGAGAAGGAAACAATAACACTTGCTCTGATTAATAAACCTTACCTTTCTTTCCCAGCGCTTTTTTTTAAAAGAATCGATACGAAAAAAGTTAGATTAATATTTTCAGAAAATTACGATGAGATTATTACCTTATTAAAAGAAAAAAAGGCAGATATAGGTTTTATTTACACAGGTCCAGAAAGTGAAGGCCTAAATCTTCATAAATTAAAGATTTTAGATGATTTTTGCTTTCCTGTACCACATTTCATCCTCATACATCCTTCTTTAGAAGAATATAGAGACAGAATGCTTGCTATAGAGGATTTTGAGACCATATTGCCAGAGGAAATAGAAAAATTTAAGGATCTCTATACTACGTTTGATGTAGTGCTTAAGGAGTCTTCTTCTCGAGACATCTTGGACCTACTAACTTCCTCCCCTAACCTTGGAATCATAGTTCACTTTAACGACATCTTATTTGCAAGCAGGTATGCTACAGAACTTCTTGGATACTCAGACGAAGAACTGTATAGAATGAAAATCACTGATATTATATATCCCGGCGACATAGAAAAAGTTAAAGCAAACTTGGAGAAAAGATTAAAAGGAGAAAAATTTTTAGCTACTTATGAAGAAATTCGCCTTCAGAGAAAAGATCACACAATAGCCTATGTCCAGGCTATAGCAAATTCAATAACTTTTCAAGGGAAAAATGCTGGATTTGTAATTTTTTACGACATTACACAATCTAAATTAACACAAAAAGCGAAAGAAGTATTATTGACTATAAATAAAATCATAACTCAATGCTATACTGAAGAAGAAATCTACAGTAGGATCTGTCAAGCCCTTGTCGAAAATCTTAATTTAGTATTTGCCTGGGTTGCTATTGTCGACACTGAAAACAAGAGGCTTATCCCCCGATACCAGTATGGAGATGATAGGGGTATTCTTCAAATCTTTGACTATAGTCTCTCTGATGATAACCTATCCCTTACCACCCAAACCATCACGAAAGGGGAGATCTGCCTAAATCAGGACTCAAGAGATTATGCCCAAAGAGTCTTCTGTGCTCAAGAGCTTGTAAAAAGAAATTTTATGTCCAGTTGTACCATACCCTTATCACGGTTTGGAAAGGTAGTATCACTTCTTAAAGCTTACTCAGATATACCGAACTTTTTCAGCCCAGAAGTGATTGAACTCTTTGAAGAGATTAAATTAGATATCTCTTTTGCCCTTGAAAGGGTTGAAAGATTGCGAGAAAACATGATTATAGCAGAGGCCCTAAAAAACTCCGACACATGGATACTTGTCACTGACAAAGACGGAACAATCCTATATGTGAATGATGCCGTAGAGAAAATAAGCGGCTATACCAAAGATGAACTAATAGGTCAAAATCCGAGAATATTTAAATCAGGCTTGGTGGACGCATCTATTTACAAAGATATGTGGGAAACAATACTCTCTGGGCAGATCTATGAAGGTATTATTCCCAACAGAAAAAAAAGTGGGAAGATCTTTCATTCTTTGGTAAAAATAATCCCGCTAGAACTTCCTGGAAAAATTATAAGGTTTGTTGCCGTTGCAAAGGATGTAACACGTGAAGTAAGTCTGTCCTACGAAGTTAAAAGATTAATGTATTACGATGCTCTAACTGGTCTTCTTAACTTTAATGGTTTTTTTTACAGGGTTACCGATAGACTATCACAAATAGATCACTATGGTTTAATAATTCTAATTGATATATGTAACATGAGTTATTTAAACAAACTCTATGGAATAAGCAGTGGTGATAATTTATTAAGGAAATTCTCCGACCATCTTAAAGATCTGTTTAAAAAAACAGACCTAATAGCAAGAATTTCAGGAGATAATTTCGGAGCTTTCATGGAAGTAGAAAATTCTGATGAGATATATATCACATATTCCAAAATATACGAGCTTCGAAAAATTTCATTAGAGTTAGAAAATACAGAAGTTCCCATAAGCATAAACGCAGGGATCGCCATATTTCCCACAGATGGAAAACACTTCAACATTCTTTATGAGAGAGCATCGGTTGCATTGCAGAACTCTAAGAAAAAAGGGCCCGGCGAGATACTATTTTTTGCTCCTGATTTAGAAAGGCAGGTAGAAAAAATTTGGGAAGCAATGAACTTGATCAGGAGAGCAGTAGATAAAAATCTATTTGTTTTTTACTATCAACCTTTCTTTCACACCAATTCCCTTAGGCTTGCAGGCCTTGAGTCACTTGTTAGAATACGTATAGAGGATGGCAAAATATATACACCCAACTTTTTCATAGACTATCTTGAAAATAGTCACTTCATAGACATCTTTGAACACTGGGCAGTAAAAGAAATTACAGACAAAATATACAGATGGAATATTAACATTTCTCTCAACATTTCTGCTAAAACTTTTTCCACTCCATCCTTTCAAGACATTATATCCATGATTCCAGAAGATATAAAAGATATGATAACTATCGAGATAACAGAAAGAGCACTCATAGAAAATATAGATTACACAATTAGAGTTTTAAGAGATATTAAACAGTCAGAGCATTATCCTAAAATTGCTATAGATGATTTCGGAACTGGATATTCATCAATAATATATCTTAAGGATTTGCCAATTGACATACTAAAAATTGATAGCACCTTTATTAGGAATATGACATTAGATAAAAAAAGCCTTGCCATTGTCCAAACAATAATCGATCTTGCGAAGAAACTTGAAATAAAAACCCTCGCAGAGGGAGTTGAGACAGAGGAACAGCTCAATATTTTAAAGCAATTAGACTGTGATTATGTCCAAGGATTCTTATTTTCAAGGCCTGTTCCCGAAAACGAAATCTTAAGAATTCTCAACCCCAAAAGGCATTCTGACAATCAATAACACAACTGATCAGGCTCTACCCTCAACACCTCCGTTAGCTTGGGTATTTCCAAAAAGACTTCCAAATTGGAAATCTCTCCTAATTTTGGCTTTAGCATAGAGGCCTTCCTGAGAATTGGCCAAAAAATACTTTTACCGATCCAAACCACCCAAGGCCCCTTTGACACCCATAGGTCCCAAAGGGGACCAAAAGGGACAAGCTAATCCCTTAGTACGGCTGCCCCCTTTTCCGTCACCTGGGTCTTTAGCAAAGAGGCCCCTTCCCTTTTTGAGGCCATATCCCCCCACTTGGTCCTCAAATGGGCAATTCTATCCTTTTCTCCTATGGCCCAGAGGCACCCCCCTCCCCCTGCACCTGTGAACCTGGCCCCACAGCCCACCTCTTCTGCAGCCTTTATCATAGCCTCAACAAAAGGATCTTTGAAGGCATCTTTGGTAGTCCTCTCTCTTAAGGCGGTCTCTTGAGAAAGGAGCCCGGCTGCCCCTTCCCAGTCCTGATTGTTTATGGCCTGCCAGAGGGATTTCACAACCTCGTTTGCCTCTATCCAAAGGCCCCTGTGGGAGCCCTCCATAAATTTAGAGACAAAGGTTCTATTGAGCCCCGGAGAGAAATGAGAGGTCCCCAAATGGAAGACTACCACCCTCTCCTTGAGCTCCCCTACCACACCTTCCTTTAGGGTAATCCTCTGAAAAAAGGGAAAGGAGCTATAATTCCATTTCCAGAGATTCACACCCCCAAACATGGCTGCCAGATGATCCTGCATACCTGCACCACCCAACTGGTGTATATCCTCTATGTGGTAGGCAAGAGTCACAAGGGAGGTATCATCCATGCCGAGTCCCACTAACTCACGCAATCCCACCAGGAGGGCCACCAAGGCGGAGCTGGAACCTCCCAAGGCAGATCCAGGGGGAAGGCTGGGCCTTATCCTTATTGAGATACCATCGACCCCCAGGTGGGCCAGGCAGATCCCAAATAGTCCTAAGGGCCCACTAAAGGAGATGGACTCCAGAGGCCCTTCCAGGGTGGCATAATAGGGCGTCTGGATCTGAACAATCCCGGGGGCATGGGCTGTGATCTCCACAATCACCCCCATATCCAATGCCATGTTCAAGGTTACAGGACCCTTTGATTGGAAGGGGAGAGCCAGTGCCTTGATGTCCCATGTTCCACCTGCATCTATCCTGTAAGGTGCCCATACCAAAATCTTAGATCTCCCCTTGAACCTAACATCACCTTCCATCATTACCCCTCAAGAAAGCATCTGCCATGAAAAGTCCACAGATGGACTTGGCATCTCTTATTAGGCCTTCATGGATCATCTGAAAGGCCCTCTCCTTGGAGACCCTAATCGGCCTCAATACCTCATCCTCGTCCAGGTGCTGCGAGCCCTCTTCTAAGTCCCTAGCAAGATAGATATAGATCCTCTCATCAGAGTACCCTGGCAAAGGGTATATCATGCCCAGTTGGGTAAGATCATGGGAGAGATACCCTGTTTCTTCTTCCAGCTCCCTCTTTGCACAGGTATCAGGATCTTCTCCCCCCTTTAGGGTCCCTGCAGGGATCTCATAGATATACTTCCCCACAGCATGCCTGTATTGCCTCACCAGAAGCAATGTCTCTGGGTCCAACATGGGAACCACTGCAGATGCCCCGGGGTGTCGGATTATCTCAAGCTCAATTTCGTATTTGTTGGGGAATAAGAGTTTATGTCTTTCAAGGTTGAATATTCTCCCCTTCAGTAAGAATTCCTTTGAAATTAGTGTAGGTTCTTTTAGCATCCTATCCCTATCTCGATATACAAAGCGTTATATCTCTGAGCGATTTATATAACTCGTAGCTAACAGAACCTATCAATATCCTACCCAATAGTCCTCTTCCTTTCCCGGACCTACCACAGGCCACCATACCATATGGATTATCCTTTATTTCCTTTAATATGGAAGGAGCAGGCCTTCCTTTAAGGATCTTGGTATGGATTCTGTCCTTATCGAAAGCTGTAGTATCCAAAATATCCTCTATTTTAGATGTAAGTTCTTGAATTTCTGTCTCTTGATCAGAGACTATAAGGACGACTATACTATGCTTTACCTCATTTTTGAACATGAACATTATATGCTCAAGACATCTTATGCTGGGATCTGATCCATCAAAACAGACTGCAATATCATTATTGTTATTTGGTTTTCTACATATCCATATAGGTACTGTGATGGCATGATCCAAAATCTCTTTGGTTACACTCTGATCAAAGAGCTCATCAAAAAGAGACAATCCTCTTCTTCCCAGCAATACAGCATCGTACAATCCCTTTTCTGCCTCCTGGATGATATCCATTATCTTCCCAAACTGTCGAACCACAAGCTTCTGGGTTATCTGTTCCTTTTTGAATCCAAAACTGATCAGCTCCCTCTCTGCCTCGGCCAAGGCCCTTTTTCCTCTGTTTATATAAAAGTCGTCGAGCCTTTGGAGTGATAGGCTCTCCTCCACTGTGGTTGCAGATGTGGGACCAGTTGCCCTCGGTGCCGTATAAAAGAGGGTTATCTCAAAATCGCTTTTACGTTCCATGAAGCCGGCCAAGAAATATACGGAAAAGTGAGCAGCCTTATCCTCGCTCACGGTGACTAATAGCTTTTTTTCCATAAAAACCTCCCAAAATTCTGTTGCCATTAGCCTTTTGTGCGATCAAACTACTCATTGTTTAGACCAAAGGCAAGGAGAAAGGGATGGAAGATAGTGATTTAGAGAGCCGTTTTGAAAGGAGTATAGAAGAACTCCCGTTGAAGAGAGAAAGGCCCCAGGTGGGGCAGAAGATTAAGGGAAAAGTTGTATTGGTGGGCCAAGAAAATATCTTCTTGGATATAGGCCTAAAGAAAGAGGCATATGCCGAAAGGGCAGAGTTCGAATCCGCCGGCCAGAGGATCCCCCAGGTGGGTGAAGAGATAGAGCTTTTTGTCATCTCCACAAAAGGAGAGATAAAATTAGGGAGGACCTTAAGGCCAGGCACTCAATGGGATACCCTAAAGGAGGCCTTTAGATCCGGTGTGCCCATAGAGGGAAAGGTGATGACCACAAAAAAGGGTGGCTTTTCGATCTCCTTAGGGGGAAAGGTGGGCTTCTGCCCCATAAGTCAAATATCCCTCGACTCACAGGTGGACCCAGAATCTCACATAGGGAAGACTTATCGGTTCAGGATCCTCAAGGCCGATTCCAGAGGAGAGGATATCGTACTTTCAAGGAAAGAGGTACTCCTCGAGGAATTAAAGGAGAGGCAAAGGGATTATCTCATGGAGCTGAGGCAAAATAGTATTGTCAGGGGAAAGGTGAAGAGGATAACTCCTTACGGTGCCTTTGTGGAAATAGGGCCCTCCCTTCAGGGGCTCCTCCACATAAGGGATATGGCATGGTATCCCCCAAATTCTGCCCAAGAGCTCCTAAGACCCGAGCAAGAGATAGATGTGATGATAAAAGAACTTATCCCCCACAAGGAGGGAAGGTTTAAGATCTCCCTCTCTCTCAAGGACCTCACCCCAGATCCCTGGGAAGGGATAGACAAGAGGCTCTCCTTGGGAGATGTGGTGAAGGCAAAGGTAAAGAGGATCATGCCCTATGGTGCCTTTGTGGAAGCCGAAGGAGTAGAGGGATTAGTTCATCTAAGTGAGATGAGCTATATTAGGAGGATTCAGAGGCCAGAGGAGATATTATCCGTGGGCCAGGAGATAAGGGTTGTGGTGAAGGCCCTGGACCCTGCCCAAAGGAAGGCATCCTTTAGTCTCAGGGATGTGGAAGGGGATCCTTGGGCTGATGTGGGGGAGAGGTATAGGCCTAATCAAAAGCTGACCGGGACCGTTACTAAGAGGCTAAAAAATGGGTACTTAATCTCCCTTGAGCCGGGAGTTACTGGTTATCTTTCCATGGAGGCCCTCCTTGAAGCAGGTGGGCTGGATTCCAAGGGCCTGGGAGAAGGGGACAAGGTAGGGGTAGAGATCGTGGAGATAAAATTAAAGGAAAAGAGGATCAGTCTCAAGCCAGCAAGGGAGGAGGGTTATGAACCCTATTTGCCGGGACATGAGACTAAACTGGGGAGCTTGGGAGAATATCTAAAAAAGGCACTGGATGAGAGGCATGCCAAGGCTTCCTGATTACCACATACACACCCATCTATGTAGACACGCAGAGGGCTCCCCTTCCGACTACCTGGACGAGGCCACAAAAAAGGGTCTATTGGAGATCTGCTTTTGCGACCACATGCCCTCCTTCGGGGGCTATGATCCAAAACACAGGATGGAGGCCGGGGAATTCCAAAGGTACCTGGACTTGATCGAAGGAATAAGGGAGGTATCCTCCATGCCGGTGCTCTTAGGGATGGAGGCAGACTACTACGAAGGATGTGAGCCATTGGTGGAGAAGCTTACCTCCTATGCTGGATTCGACCTGATTTTGGGCTCTGTACACTTCCTGAATGGCTGGGGCTTTGACGATCCCGAGCAATTACCCGTATGGGAGTTAGTGGATCTCCAGGAGACCTGGGAAAGGTACTTTAGCCTCTTAGAGAGGCTTGTGAAGACCGGACTATTCGATGCAGTGGCCCACTTGGATCTCCCCAAGAAATTCGGGCACAGGCTCAAAACTCCAAAACTTCTAAGTATGGCCTCTCCAGTCCTGGACCTAATGGCCAAAAAGGGGGTAGCCATGGAGATCAACACCTCTGGGCTCAGAAAACCCGTCTCAGAGGTATACCCCTCTTTTGAGCTGATCAAGATGGCAAGGGAAAGAGAGATACCCATCCTCTTCGGATCCGATGCACATAGACCGGAAGAGGTGGGCCATGCCTTCCAAGATGCCCTAAGACTTATAAAAGAGGCGGGTTATTCAGAGTATGCCCTCTTTAGAAGGAGGGAGATGACCTTAGTTCCCCTTCCATGAGCATTGTCACCAAGGCATTCCTTCTAAGGGTAGACTCCCTTGCCATTGGTGGATTGGGGGTGGGCAGGAAAGATGGCCTGGTGGTCTTTCTGCCCTTTGTGGCACCAGGGGAGCTTGTGAAGGCAAGGGCCCTCAAGAAGAAAAAGGACTATCTCATTGCAAAGCCTATAGAGATAGTGGAGGCCTCAGAGAACAGGATCAGCCCCCCTTGCAGGCATTTTGGAATCTGCGGCGGCTGTCTTCTGCAACACTTGGACTATGAGACCCAGATCTTATATAAGGGAGAACAGGTAAGGACAGCCCTAAAGAGAATTGGCTCCATAGAGGGAGTGGAGCTGAGGCCCACCATCCCTTCTCCAAAGATATTCAGGTACAGAAATAAGTTGGAGTTTACCTTTGGAACCCAGCACCAGGGATCCCATCTGGAACCCATCTTAGGCTTCCACAAGAGGAACAATTATTGGAAGGTAATCCCCATTGAAGACTGCCTCCTCATGCCCGAAGGGGGAAAGGAGATCCTGGCCAGTTGTTTAAGCTATTTGAAACAGAATCCCCTTAGTATCTACCAGATCAGATCCCACCATGGCCTCTTGCGATTCCTCATGATGAGGCACTCTGTTTGGAAGGATGAATGGTTGGTAAATATCATAACCTCAGAGGAAGATATCCGGATAAAAGGCCTTGGGGATTACCTCCAAGGTAGAAAAGAGATAAGATCCCTTGTAAACAACATAAACCCTAGAGAAGCTGCCACGGCCATAGGTGAAAGGGAGATTGTCCTCTTTGGGGACGGATTCTTGGAAGAGATGATCTCCCTAAGGGAGTACAGACTGAGCTCTAACAGTTTCTTTCAGGTAAATACCCATGTCCTTCCCATCCTCCTTGATACCATCTCAAACTCTCTGGATATCTGTGGCGATGAAGAGTTAATAGATGCCTATTCAGGGATCGGTACTATAGGTATCCGTATGGCAGATAGGGTAAAACATGTAATTTCCATTGAGCTTTTGCCCTCTAATAGAGAGTTAGCCCTCTTAAACATGAGGAGAAATGGGATCCATAACATGACCCTCTTGGTGGGGCGGACGGAGGACCTTTTGGCCGGGGTCCTAAAGAGGGATACTCTTCTGATCTTGGATCCTCCCAGATCAGGTCTTCATAAAAGGGTACTGAAATCCATAATGGAGGTCCTCCCCAGGAAAGTGGTCTATATCTCCTGTAATCCAACTACCCTTGCAAGGGATCTCTCTGTCATGAAGGAGGGATACGAAATTGTATCGGTCCAGCCCATAGACATGTTTCCCCAGACCCCCCATGTGGAGACGGTTGTATGTTTAAGACTCAGATGAGGTTCGACCCCTAAGAGCAGGGGTCCCAATTAGTCCTTTCCCAATTGCCCTTCCAATGGTAAAGATACCCAGAGATGGAGGGTAGGAATGGAAGAGCCGAGACATAGGATAGGAAGACTTCACGTGATCACGGATACATCCATCCAGAGGCGTTTTACACACATAGAAATTGCCAGACTTGCGGTAGAAGGGGGGGCAGACACAATACAGCTCAGGGACAAGGTCCTTAACACAAAGGAGCTCTTAAGGATAGGAGAGAAGATAAAAAGGCTCTGTGAAGAGCACGGGGTCCAGTTCATAGTAAATGACAGGGTAGATATTGCCTTTGCCTTAGGTGCCGATGGTGTCCACCTGGGACAGGAGGACCTGGGCATAGGGATAGCAAGGAGGATCATAGGCAAAGGGATTATCGGTGGGTCGGCCGGAAATTTGGAGGAGCTAAAAGACTCCATTGCCCAGGGTGCAGATTACATAGGATTTGGCCCCATCTTTAAGACAGGCACAAAGGCAGATGCAGGCCCACCAGTAGGGCTTGACTCTCTTCGTGAGGCTGTTCAAATCTCTCCGGTGCCTGTAATAGCCATAGGCGGTATCACGGTTCAAAACGCCAAAGAGGTACTCTTATGTGGAGTCCATGGGATAGCAGTGGTAAGCTCTGTGGTCTGTGCAGAGGACCCAAGGGAGGAGACCAAAAGACTCAAGGAGATAGTGGAGACCTTCTCAAGTTGAGCAGAACACCCATTGAGAAGATAGGCGAATTTGGGCTCATAAAGAGGATCAGGACCTTACTGGAAGATAGCCAGAGACTACCACCTGGGTTTCTAGGGATAGGGGATGACTCGGCCATTTTGGTGCCCCCATCGGGATATGAGCTCCTCTTGACCTCGGATTCAATGGTGGAAGGGAGACATTTCCTCCTGGAGGAGATAGGCTTTAAGGGGCTGGGCAAAAGGGCCATGGTCCAAAATATTAGCGATATAGGTGCCATGGGCGGACTCCCCTTCGGGGCCATTGTCTCTCTGTGCCTCACCCCCAAGGCCATTTTGGAGGATATCTTGGAGCTCTACGAAGGCTTCTTGGTGGAGCTAAGCCCCTTTGGAACCCCCATCTTAGGTGGAAATATCACCCAGGCTCCATTAATGGAGATCCACATAACCCTCTTGGGTATTGTGGAAGGGGGGATGGCAATCAAGAGATCCGGTGCAAAGGATGGGGATGTAATACTTGTCACAGGTTACCCGGGTAGCTCTTACCTTGGGCTATACCTCCTAAAAAAAGGTGTCCCTGGTTTTGAAAGGACCAAAGAGGCCTATCTGGCCCCGAGGCACAGGGCAGTAGAAGGTAGGATGCTGGCAGAAGAGGGCCTCCCCAATTCCATGATAGATATAAGCGATGGCCTTTTGGGTGACCTGTTTCACATATGTGAAGAAAGCCATTTGGGTGCTACGGTAGATATGGATCTACTTCCCAGATCCCAAGAGATGCTCCATATTACCTCAAGATTCGGTCTGGATCTGGAAGAAGTGATCCTGGGGCCCAGTGACGACTATGAGCTCCTCTTTACCCTCCCCGAAGAGAAGGCATCAAAGGCAAAAGAGATATTAAGCCTAAGGGGTATCCCGGTCTCAGAGATAGGCAGAATCCAAAAAGGGCCTCAGGTTTGGCTTAAAAGGGGCGAATCAAAGGTTTTGGCCAAGCCTACGGGGTGGGACCACTTTAAGTGAGGGGATGAGAAGGACATTTTTGGGATGAGAGGAAAAATTACTTATCCGCTCTTCCTTCTATGCCTCATCCTCTTAGGAGGATGCGCCACCACCAGATCAGTCCCCCAAAGTCCAGATAATCTCTGCCAGATATTTCTGGAAAGGCCAAAGTGGTACGAGGCAGCCCTTGACGCAGAGAGGAGGTGGAAGGTAAAGGTGCCCATAATTATGGCAATCATGTACCATGAGTCTGGTTTTAGGGCAGATGCAAGGCCCCCAAGGGAAAAATGCCTCTGGATCCTCCCAGGGCCAAGGCCCAGCTCATCTTATGGATATGCCCAGGCCACCCAATCTGCCTGGGAAGATTATAAAAGGAGCACAGGGAATAGAGGGGCAGATAGGGACGATTTTGAAGACGCTGTGGATTTTATTGGATGGTATTGCCACATGAGTTATGTGAGGTGCAATATAAGCAAGACAGACCCTTACAGGCTCTATCTGGCATACCATGAAGGACACTTGGGTTATAACAAGGGCACCTATAAATCCAAGAAGGATGTACAGCACATAGCAAGGCAGGTGGAGGCCACCTCCCAGCGCTATGAAAGGCAGCTAAAAGACTGCCCAGCTCCCAGCTCAAGGATCAAGTCCTGTCTTTGGCCCTTTTGATATCTCTCGATTTTCGGCTTAAAATCTCAGAGGGATGAGGCTATCTTCTCTTAAAGAAATAGTACAAAACAAGCCCGGCACCTAAGAATACAGAGGCATTCCAGAGCTTTACCTTTTTTATAACCTCCTCCAAGGGCATTTCAGGATCCACAGCCATCATGTTCAAGTACCCTAAAATTATCAACAAGATTCCTAATAGCAAAAACCACAATTAGACTCTTCCTTTCCAAAAAACTACAGGCAAAAAAATTCCATTTCTATAGTATACCTTTCATTCCCAATGCTATCAGAAACAAAACAAAAAGTAAAGCAAGTTTTTTGTTCAAACCACATCTCCTCCTTAAATAGACCTTTAACCCACCGTATATGCTCACAGATAACATTGAAGGAAAAATAATATTAAATTTGTTAAGTTTTTCTATGGAAAAAGCTTCGGAGAATACATGCCCTACAAAAAGAGGGCTGAATATAATTAAAAGTACTTCGTAAGTAGAAGGCATCATTATTAATCTATACTTAGGGTCTGTGAAGATTAGGACTAAGCATATAACTCCTAAACTTAATACCAATGAATTGTAGACATTCAAAAGGGCAGAACTGGGTTTAGAAACAGTTAGAACACATGTTAGGAAAAAAATTGCTATATACATCAGCCCATGGCCCATTATCATGTCATTTTTCTTGCCACGCCAGGGAAATATTAGAACCATTAAAAGGGAGATACCGAAGGCCAAGAGGCTAATAGTCGGATCAGGCTTCGCAAATATTGCCACAACCACTAAAAAACTCCCTAAAATCCCAAAGGAAAACTTAGAAAGTATGTAAGATGGAACGGAGCTACCCTTCTTGAAAGATACATTTCCCCTTTCTGCCTCACCGGGAACATCATGGGAAACCTCCTTATTCAATACCAGGTATGCGTAGGTGAGAAAGAGCAAAAGGAGTGCCACTCCAAACTGGAGATAGTCAGGGAGATCCCTCATGGACCAGGCAAGGGTGCCAAAGAGAAATGTGATCACGTATATTATCCCCACAGCGGTGGGATGGCTAAAACCTACCCTTAGCAAGAGATGGTGAAAATGGGTCTTGTCTGGGCTAAAGATACTCTTTCCGGTAAGGATTCTTCTACCCATCACCACCAGGGTATCGAATATGGGAAGGGCCAATACCATGGCCATGGAGATTGGTCTTACGGGATGGCCATAAGAGGCCTGGACTATGCCCACAGTGGTCACTGCCATGGTATAGCCCAAGGCGAGGCTTCCTGAGTCCCCCATAAAGAGCCTTGCAGGGTGGGTATTAAAGGCCAAAAACCCCAAAAGCGCGCCAAAGACCGCCGTTGACACTATCGCAAAGAGATAATGGCCCGATACATAGGCAAAGATAAAGAGGTAACCTGCACATATGAGGCACTTTCCTGCGGCGAGACCATCCAGGCCATCCGAAAGGTTTATGGCATTCATGACCCCTGCCATACAGAATAAGGTCAAAAGAGGGCCAAGGGCACCCAATCTTATCTCACCTATACCCAAGAGGTCACCAAAGCTTGTAAGATAAATCCCTGAACCAAACACAAATATCGCAGGTGGTACCAATTGGAGGAGATATTTTAATCTGGGGCTCAGACCCCTTTTGTCATCCAGCATTCCAAATAGGAGGATAAACAAAAGTCCCACAATATAGCTGATGATCAGCCTTGAGAGGTGTACATTCAGAATCAAGGTGAGGATAAGACTCATGCCTATTGCAAGGCCACCCAACCTGGGGACAGGCTCCTTGTGGACCTTTCTCTTGTCGGGGATGTCCATGAACCCATATTTCATTGCAAGCTTCATGGAAAGGGGGGTTAAAAGGAGGCTTAAGCCCAAAGACGTAAATAGGACGATTCCCAGATAAAAGAGTTCCAAAAGAATCGCAGCACTCATTCCCCCTCCTCAGATTTGGGGGAGTATATTCTAAAGTCCTTATGAGGTCAACAAAAAGGGGCTTAACGATATATTATTCCTGCAAAACTAACCGCAGACTGGGTAGGATGTTCATGCCACAACTCATATGCAATGAGCTCACCTTTTGCCCCGTCAAGGAGTTCTAAAAGGAGGGCAAGGGCCGAAAAACCACACACCTTGTACCTTCCACCTGTTTTTCTATAGGCCTCCCACAAAAGCTCGGGGTCTACTTCCACCATGGCCTTGAGTATCTCCTGGTCATGGGCCTTGGTGCTATTCTCCAAGACCTCTGCAGGATAAGGGTCACCAAATTTGGGCCCTATATGTGAGAGATCTATGCCGGCAATCAAAACGGTATGAGGATCTTCTCCCAAGATACCCTTCATCTCCTGGATAAAGGGCTTACACAACCCAAGATATGCCTCCCTGCTTGGGGTCTCCAGGTAGGTAAAAACGGGTCCGCATAGGATGGGCACTATCCTTACCTGGGGCTCCGGGAAGAGATATCTTAGAAATAGGGTTTGAAACTCCACTGAATGTTCAGACCTGTGATAGAGCTCTGTGGTAACCAGGGGTTCCTCAAAGGCCATAAGCCTCCTTGAATACTCCTTGTGATTAAGAACAAGACCCAGAGGGGTGAGGAAATCCTTGGGGCTTACGGAGAAAATACCCTTTTCCATCTGATGACCCACGCCCAAGATCACAAAATTTCTTCTGGATATCCCAGAAAGCCTGCTATAGGTCTTCCCATAAACATCCCTACCCACCCTAAGGTCTATATGTGGGGCAACAACTGCCCTTATCTCCCCTTCCGATCCCCCTGAAGGGCCTAGGATCTCTTTCAGGTATGCCCTTAGCTCCTCTTCCTTTTGTGGGTAAGACCTGCCAGCATTCTTTGGCTCCCTTATGGGCTTATTAAGGTATTCTTCAGAAAGCCTCTGAAGGCTTTCTCTTAGAATCTCCGATTCCAATAGAAACTCCCTCTCCAGTTGAGAGACGAGTTCCTCTACCTCCTCTAAACTGACCAGGCCACCTCCCCTCATTTTCATGAGGGCCCACTGCAGATCCCTCAAAGAATTATTGCCATCCAGCATTAGGAGAAATTGAAGGAGCCATGACGGTAAAAGCCTCCCTTCAGGGACAAATTCCCATGGGTCCCTCACGAGGAAATAGGTCTTCCCTTCGTATCTTATGGGCAGAAATTCTAAGTCTTTTCTGAGAACAGGATTCATGTTAAAAACCCACTTTATTATCATGGAAAAATCTCTCCGCAAGGCAAATAAAATTTTGGCCCTTCTGGCCCTTATGGCCATCCTTGCCGGTTTTCTCCTCTCTTCAACCGTTTCTTATCTGTTTCGGCGAGAGATGGGAAGTGGGGAAGTCCAGCTCTTTATACCGCCAGGGGCCACCTTGAGAGAGGTGACCAAACTCCTTTACGAAAGGCAGGTCATATCAAGCCCCCTCTATTTTGAATTGTGGGCCAGGATTTTGGGATACCAAAGGCAGATCAAGCCAGGGCACTATGAGATAAAGAAGGGCACTACCCCCTTATTACTCTTAAAAACCCTGGTCTCATTAGGACTTCAAGGGGAATGGATCACAATACCTGAAGGCTGGCAGGCTGCCCAGATTGCACAGCTCCTGGAGCTAAGAGGGATTTGTAAGGCCTCTGATTTCCTTTTGGCCATAAGGGAACCCAGAATCCTAAATGACCTAAAGGTAGAAGGGGATTCCTTGGAAGGATATCTCTTCCCTGACACCTACAGGATGCTTAAGGATACCCCTGCCCATAAGGTGGTGAGGCTTATGGCGGAAAATTTCTTTCGGAAGACCCAGGATCTTTTATCCGAAGGTTGGAAAAAGGGGCTCAGCACAAAAGATATAGTGGTCCTGGCCTCCTTGGTGGAAAAGGAGGCCAAGCTCCCCTATGAGAGGCCCCTTGTGGCAGGTGTCTTCCTAAACAGGCTAAAAAGGGGTATGAAACTTCAAAGCGACCCATCCTCGGTCTATGACCCAGATAAAATTCCCGTCAGGAGGGTAGAAAAAAGGGACCTCTTACGGGAATCTCAGTACAACACATACCTGATCTCAGGCCTTCCCCCTGGCCCCATATGTAACCCGGGGAGGGATTCCATAGAGGGTGTAGTGAGACCCATGGAGTCTAATTACCTCTATTTTGTCTCCAAAAGAGACGGCACCCATCACTTTTCTGAGACCTATGGAGAACACCTGGAGGCCATAAACAGGATCTATAGGCAAAAATCTCCTTGACAGCTGAGGGTGTATACAGTATACGAAAATCAATTTACGCCCTTGTCTGGCTAAAAGGTATTTGTTGGAAAAATCTTAAAATTTAAGCACATAGGAGCCATCATGGAACTCTTCTCTTCCTTGACCATGCTATCTTTAGAGCAGGCCACAGTACTTCCTTATCTCTCCTATAGATTAGCCCAGGACGGTGTAAAGGTGATCAGGCTTGAGCACCCCATATATGGGGACCCCAACAGGATGGTGGGAGATAGGGTCTTAGATGAGGAAAGGATGAACTCCTATTTTTTGTGTATAAATGCAGGGAAAAAGGCGATTACACTGGATCTCTCTAAACAGGAAGGACAAGAGATATTCAAGGAGCTCTTAGTGAGATTAAAGGTGGATATCTTTGCCACAAACCAGTTGCCCAAAAACTACAAGAAGCTCTCCATAGACTATGATTCCATAAAGGCCATAAGACCAGATATCATCTGGGTGGGCATAACAGGCTTCGGTCCTGAGAGCAACGAGGCCGCCTATGACCCTATCTTGCAGGCCAGGTCAGGACTCATGGAGCTCACAGGAGAAAAGGAAGGGTTCCCTCAGGTCCTGGGGATCCCCTTACCAGACATGGGCACCTCAGAGCATGCATACGGACAAATCATGAAGGCCCTCTACAAAAGGGCGGTCACAGGCCAAGGCTCTGCCATCTTCCTCTCCATGTTTCAGTCTTCTACCTCTTGGTTGACTGTGCCCATAACCCTTACGGCCTCTTTTAATAAAGAGATAACCAGACGTGGTAATACACATGAATTCTTCTCGCCTGTCTCTGTCTATGAAGCAAAAGATGGCTATGTGTATATAGCAGTTGGTAATGATAGACAGTGGAAATCCATAGTCTCCTTACCTGAATTTAAGGAGTTAGACAAACCTGAATATGAAAAAAATAGTGGAAGAATAAAACATGTAGAGCAACTCAACCATAGAATTAACTCTATAACAAAAAACTATACTGTGGATTATCTTATTCAGATATTTAATTCCATAACAGTCCCCATCAGCAAGATAAACAAAATACGAGATGTTTTAAATGATGAATACGTAAAAAATACACTCTTATTTTCTAAAGATCCAAAGACTAACATGGAGATTACTTTAGCTCCTCCTCCGATTATGACTGACTTCCTCACTATGAATCAAAAAAGTTTATCTTTTCCTCCAAGGTTTGGAGAGCACAATGAAGAAATATATAGCGGAATCCTTGGAATAACTCAGGAAAAACTGGCTGAATTAAAAGAAAAGAAGATTATATGAACGGGGCTTAATATGAATATAATCGTTTTGATAAAGCAAGTTCCCAATACGGCAGAGGTAAAAATTGATCCCAAGACTGGAAATCTCTTAAGAGAAGGTGTGGAAAGCATAATAAATCCCGATGACATGCATGCCATTGAGGCGTCAGTGAGGCTAAAGGAGCAATATGGAGGGAGTGTTACAGCCATAAGCATGGGCCCTCCACAGGCCATTGATGCCATTTCAGAGGCAATGGCTATGGGGATAGACAGAGGTATCCTCCTCACAGATAGGGCCTTTGCAGGGGCAGACACCTGGGCCACATCCACTGCACTGGGCAGGGCAATTCAGAAGCTGGGTAACTATGAGCTGGTGATAGCAGGAAGACAGGCCATAGATGGAGACACAGCCCAGATCGGCCCTCAGGTAGCAGAATACTTGGGGATCCCTCACGTAAGTTATGTATGTGGGATAGAGGAGGTAAAGGAAGGCTCAATAATCGTAAAAAGGCTCACATATGATGGCCTTGATTGGGTTTCACTCCCTCTACCAGGTCTTATCACTGTAACCTCTCAGGTAAATACCCCTAGATTCATAAATGTAGGGAGGCTCTTAGATGCCTGTAAGGAAAAGGCCCCCATTCATATCTGGAATGTGGCAGACTTGGGGCTAAAGGTGCACGATGTGGGGCTTATGGGGTCACTGACCCAGGTGATAAAGACCTTCTCCCCCAAA
>CALKZT010000124.1 GCA_938002815.1 uncultured bacterium | reverse complement strand
CCGCAGGCCCAACTCCTCTGCCTTTTCCATACTCATTAAAAGTACTGAGGCGGCCCCATCATTTAGACCAGAGGCATTTCCTGCTGTGACTCTCCCGTCTTCCCTAAAGGCAGGTTTTAGGTTTTTGAGGGCCTCCAATGTGGTCTCAGGCCTCGGTGGCTGATCCTTCTCCATCAAAACCCTCTGACCATCTGGCAAGATAACCTCTATGGGAACGATCATGTTCTTCATCTTTCCTGCCTCTATTGCGACCTTTGCCTTCATCTGCGAGTGATAGGCATATAAGTCTGCCATCTCCCTTGTAAATTCAGGGTAGAGGTCATGAATATTCTCTGCAGTCAAGCCCATCACAAAAGCAGAAGGGCCTCCCATCACCTCTTCTGCCCTTGGATGGGGGTCTCTCATAAATCCCATAGGGACATGACCCATATGTTCCACACCACCTGCTATGATACAGTCGGCCATTTTAGAGGCAATCATTGAGGCGCCAAAACCTACTGAGGTGAGCCCGCTTGCACACATACGGTCTATGGAACAACCAGGCACCTCAAAGCCCCATCCAGCCAGCATAGAGAGCATCCTCCCAAGGGTTCCTCCTTGCTCCTTTACCTGATTTGTGACACCCCATAGGATATCATCTACCATATGAGGTTCCAGTTGAGGGTTTCTCTCCATAATGGCCTTTAAAAGGGGCACGCAGAGGTCTTCTGCCCTTATGTTCCAATATATCCCCTTTTCCCCTGCCTTTCCGAAAGGCGTTCTAACCGCATCTATTACCACAACTTCTCTCATATCTAACCCCCCACCAGCTCCAGCACAGTGGCCATTCCCAGTCCTCCTCCTCCACATATAGCTTCAAGCCCATACCTTGTGCCTCTCCTTTTCATCTCGTGTATCAGGGTAACAAGCACCCTTGTACCCGTTGCTGCGATGGGATGGCCAAGAGATATGCCAGAGCCGTTTACATTAATCTTATGGTATTCATGGGGCCCAATGCCCATCCCTTTTAGGTCTGCAAGCACCTGTGCGGCAAATGCCTCTTGTATCTCGATTAGGCCTATCTCTTTCAGGGTAAGGGAAGTTTTTTTTAAGACACTATCCACTGCCACAGGCACGGCCTTGTAGGTCCTTGTGGGATCTGCTCCTGCCAGTCCAAATCCTTTGATCCTGATAAACGGAAAGAGCCCAAGTTCTCTTGCCTTCTTCTCAGTAGTTATTAATACCACCGCAGCACCGTCATTTTCACTCGAGGAATTCCCTGCAGTGCACACCCCACCTAAGACAGGCCTGAGTCTCCTTAAACCCTCCAATGTGGTATCAGGCCTTGGGGTTTCATCCTTCTCTATAAGAAGATTTTCCCCTTTCTGCAGCACAGGCACAGGTGCCACCTCTTCCCTAAATTTGCCCTCTTCCCATGCCCTACATGCCTTCATATGGCTTTCGTATGCCCACCTGTCACACTCCTCCCTGGTTATGCCCTCTTCTTTTGCAGCTGTCTCTGCCCATGACATCATTGTGGGCAAGACCCCGTAGCGTTCCACTGGTTGAGACATGACCCTTGCCCTCTGGATCCTGTCATAGAGCGGAATCCCCCATATGCTAATGTCACCATGACCTTTGGGCATTGAGCCTTTGCCACCAATTCCCCATCTTACCTCTCCTGAAAGGTAAAATTCTGCTGTAGACATGCTCTCTACCCCTCCGGCCACTATTAGATCTGCCTCTTTAGACCTTATGAGGGCATATGCAAGACGGACCACCTCTATCCCTGTGCAACAACGCATATCTATCGTGGTCCCAGTTGTCTCTTCTGGCCAACCTGCCTTTAGGAGGGCCATTCTGGCAATGTTCACATATTCTCCGCTCTGATAAGACTGGCCCAATATCACGTGGTCTATCTCACCTGGTTTTACTCCTACCCTCTTTAAAAGGTCATTCAGCACGATTGCTGCCAGATCATAGGCAGGGATCTCTTTGAAGCATCCCATAAACCTGCCAATAGGTGTTCTTACACCAGATACGATTACTACATCCTGCATACATTTAACCTCGCAAGTTTTAATACGTCATCCCATAAAGCATTTATTTCAAGCTAGTTCTGATTTGTCTTTTCATTTGGCCATCTTAGATGGAAGATATATGCTGATCTGTGGGAAAATCATTAGAAGGACAAGGCACAAGGCTTGAATTATTACAAAGGGTACAATTGATCTATATATATCAGACATGTATATGCCAGGAGGTAGAATGCTCCTCATTATAAAAAGATTGAAACCGAAAGGAGGAGTAAGATAAGCCATTTCCATGTTTACAACAAAAAGTATTCCGAACCAGAGAGGATCAAACCCAAGTTTTTTGATTACGGGCACAAATATTGGGGTGGTTATCATTATTATCCCTGCTGGGTCCAAAAACATACCCAATATAAAAAATATCGCTTGGATGAGGACAAGGATCATGAACGGAGAAAAGTTTAGCCCTAACATACCATCCTCTATGAGCTTTTGAATCTCGGCATAGACAAGTAGGTGGGAAAAGGAGATAGCGCCTATAATGATCCAAAAGATCATGGCATTCAATCTAATTGTGTCAAGCAAAACCTCTTTTAACCTTTGCCAGTTCATCTGCCTGTGAATGATGGAACATATGAGTGCACCAAATGCCCCCACTGCAGAGGCCTCTGTGGGTGTGCAGATACCGCCATAGATCACTCCTAAGACCAGCAAGACTAAGAAGAATGGTAGGGCCACACCTTTTAGGCTCTTTAGCTTTTCTACTAACCCATACCTCTCCCCTATGGGAGGTGCAAGCTCCCTTTTTAGGAATGCCACAATCAGTATGTAGATAATATACATCATACTCAGAATCAGCCCCGGGATGATTCCTCCTATGAATAGCCCGCCAATAGATACATCCGCCACTGCGCCGTAGAGGATCATGATAATAGATGGGGGGATCAGTATTCCCAAGGCACCTCCCGCTGAGATGGTACCTATGGCAAGGTTCTTGTCATAACCCCTCTTTAGCATAGAAGGGAGTGCTATGAGGCCCATGCTGATGGTGGCCACAGAACTTATCCCTGCCATCGCTGCAAAAAGGGCACATATCACAATAGTCCCTATGGCCAGACCACCAGGCAAAGGGCCAATCCACTTATAGACAACGTCATAGAGGTTGTCCCCTATCCCACTGTATTTTAGGAAGTTGGCCATGAGTATAAAAAGCGGGATTGCAAGCAAGAGGAAGTTGCTCGTCTCAGCATAGGCAGTATTGTATATGAGGTAGAGTCCTTTTTCCCCCACCACAAAAAAGAGACCAACTGTAGCCACAGAGGCCAGTGCAAAAGAGATTGGGATACCTATCATTAGTAACAAGGAGAGCGAACCAAATATTAGAATAGCCATAGTTGATAGGTCCATTTAGAGCTCCCACTATTAGTGTTTGCCTTTAGGATCAATTGTGTCCGATCTCTTGGCAAGGCATGTTATAATATTTGAAATTGCCTGGAGTCCTAATAGAAAAGCACCAACAGGCACCATAACCATTGAAGGAAACATGGGAAAGCCAAGCATTGTGTTAGATCTCTTGCCCTCCAGGATGGCCTCATAGCACAGAATACTGCCTTTTACAGCAATGGACCCCACAACAATTAGGATTAAAATTGTATTTAATATTTCGACCAATTTACTGTAACGATTCGGAAGCCTATGATAAAGGATATCCACTCTTACATGTGCATCATTTTTAAGACAATAGGCCCCACCAAGCATAGAAATCACCACAAGCAAGTATTGGCTTATTTCATTGGACCAAACAGAGGGAGCGTTAACTAAATAACGCATAACAACATCGTACATAATAGTAAAAAGCATTGCCATCAATACGTAACATATGGCCTTTGCAACATAAACATTCACTTTTGATATGAATTCAGCTAATTCTTTTAAATTTTGCCTCATGGAGGCCTACCAGTCCTTTGTGGCTATTTGCTCGACTTTGACTGCAAATACTCCCTCAATTTTTTCACCATCTCCGCAGAGATCTCAGATTTCTTTGCCTGATCATCCCATACTGGCATGACTGCTTGTTTGAACCTCTCCAGTTCCTTGGGATCCAGGTCCACTATGGTGACGTTTTTTTCTTTGCAGATCCTATAGGCCTCCTCGTCCCACTTCGGGGTCAGTTCGGCGCTACGCTTCCAGCCCTCCCAACCCGCCTTTAAGATGGCCTCCTGGTATTCCTTGGGCAAGGACTCAAGGATCTTTTTATTCATTACAAATTCAACTATCCCAGGGGAGTGGAGGGCAGGCCTAATGATATGGCTGACCACTTCATAGAACTTATAGTTGCCTATGGTATAGAAAGGATAGTCTGTGCCATCCACTGTGCCCAGTTTTAGGGCCATGTACTGCTCTGCACCGGCAATGGATACAGGAGCTGCTCCCAACGCCTGCATGATCATTGCCTCCATCCCTACCGCCCTTATCTTTTTTCCCTTGAGATCTTCAAGCTTCTGTACAGGAAATTTTGTAAGGAGGCCCATAGAGGCCACAGAGATAGGGGATACATAGAATGCGCCGTGTTTGTCCAAGGCCTTTCTCATGAGCTCAAGCCAACCAAATTTTGTGTAGAGCTCCTCCGCTTCCCCAGGAGAAAACCAACCGAAAGGGAGCCATTCGCAGTTTACCTCAGGGACAGCTCCCGCGAAATATAATAGGCTCCCTGTATAGCCATCAATGACCTCTTTTTTCAGGGCATCAAAGGCCTCATTCGTCTTTACAAGCTGGTCTGGCCAAAATATTTTGAGTTTTACATTCCCGTTTGTGAGAGCCTCCACCCTCTCTTTTATGAACTTAGTGGTCTCTCCCACGTAGGCATTTTCAGGATAGGCACATTGAATTCTCAATTGATATTCCTTTGCCGAGGCCACTCCGATCATGAATACTATAATGACTGCAACAATACTCAGCACCAACTTAACCTTCATACTGCACCTCCTTTTTTTTGA
>CALKZT010000123.1 GCA_938002815.1 uncultured bacterium | reverse complement strand
GAAAGATAAGCGCCCTGAAGATATTTCTCTCTTGGAGTGAAGAAATAGGTGAAAATTTCGCAAAAAGTGTTTTAAACACTGTAAAGAATCTGTGTTATGTTGCAGCTATAATAATAGGTGCCTTCTATTTAGGGCAGATATGGGTAGAATTTTTTGGCAAAGACCTGATTCTAATCTTTGATTTTCCGATTGTTAGAAATCTTGTGAGTGTCCTTGTGATATCCGCTGGTGCTGTGAGCCTTTACAAACTTAGTGGGTTGCTTAGCTATGTGGTTGTGCAAAGGCTTGTGTCTAAGGGACCTGAGGTGAGAAGGCGGAGGATAATGACCATCATACCCATCTTTGAAAATGGTATAAAGGTGGGAACTGCCTTTGTGGCAGGGGTCTTGATTTTGAACAAACTTGGGGTAAACGTGGCGCCTATCTTAGCAGGTGCAGGAATAGTGGGCCTGGCAGTGGGCTTTGGTGCCCAGACCTTTGTAAAGGACCTTATAAACGGCCTTTTTATTGTGTTGGAGGAGGCCTTTCATGTGGGGGACGTGGTGACTATCGGGGGAAAATCGGGGATTGTGGAGATGATAGGCCTTAGGGCCACAAGGTTGAGGGACTTGGAGGGGAACCTCCACCTGATCCCTAACAGCCAGATAGATATAGTGAGTAATATGACAAAGGAATACTCAAGGGCTCTCATAGAAATAGGTGTTGCCTACAAGGAAGATGTGGATCAGGTGATGGAAGTACTTAAGGGGTTGGGGGAAGAAATGGGATCTGACCCCGATTGGGGGAAAGACATCTTGGAGCCCATGGAGATCTTGGGCCTGGACCGCCTCGATGACAGCCAGGTGGTATTAAAGGTGAGGTTCAAGACAAGGCCCATGAGACAGTGGGCCGTAAGGAGGGAATTTTTGAGGAGGGTAAAGAAGAGGTTTGACCAATTAAAGATAGAGATCCCCTTCCCACACCTTACGCTCTATATGGGCGAACCCAAGGAAGGTAATGCGCCGCCCATGAGCATAAGACTCCTGAGAGAAGAGAATGGTAACTGAAGCCCATTTCAGAGCGTCGGTCTCAAAGTCCTTTGCTGGTCTAAACAAGAACATGGTCCTGCTCTTAAATTTAAGTAGCCTCATAGTAAAGGCAGCAGATCTAAAGGAGCATCTGACAGAGGCATTGGGGATCATCCTTGAGGGCCTTCGTTTCTTTGCTGGCAGGATCTATCTGATGGATGACTCGAAGGAGTCCCTCTCTTTGGTGGCCTGGAAAGGAATCAGCGCCCAGAGGCTCGAAAGGGTAGGACTCTATGACTCCTTCACCGGGATGGCAGCACTTCAAAGGGCATTTCTGGTACAAAGGGTGGCAGACTTAAAAAACAAAGAGAGAAAGAAGCTTCTTATGGAGAGGGGTATAAAGGCAGTAGTTTGTGTGCCCATGATGTATGGAGGGGAAATTCTTGGTGTAATAAACCTTTCAAGCAATAGGACTTTAAAGTTAAGAAAGGGTTATGTTGAGTTGTTATGTGCAGTGGGTAATCAGCTTGCGATATCAATTAAATGTATTAAGTCTCTTGAAGAGATAAAACAGAAGACATTGGAACTTAGCAAAGAAGAAGAGATGAGAAAATTCTTCACTTATTGTATTGCCCATGATTTAAAAAATCCTGCCGGTACTATTATGGCACTCATAAAAAGAGTTTTAGATAAGAAAGTGCCAGCTGAAAAATTAACTTTGTACTTAGAGCAAATACATAAAGCTGTTATGCAAATTTATAATCTTGTAAGAGATCTAAACCTTTATATCGTATCTAAGGAATTACCTCTAAACGAGGAAGAAGTCAAAATAGAAGAGTTGGTTGAGGATATTAGGGTTAGATACTTTACTGAAATTAAAGAGAGGAAGATAGCACTTCTATTCAAAGGTAACGTGGATTCTATTGTGGGTGATAGGGAACAGATTAAAAGAGTGTTGACGAATCTTGTGGACAACTCCCTTAAATACGGAGGCCCAAATCTAAGACATATCATTATTAGTTCTGAGGCCTCTGATGGGTGGGTAGTGTTACGAGTGACTGATGACGGGGTTGGGATAAAGGAGGAAGAGTTCCCCAATCTATTTGATCCCTTTCAGCGCAAGAGCAGTGCAAAGGACACCGAAGGCTCAGGGTTAGGGCTTGCCATAGTGAGGACCATCGTGGAAAGGCATGGTGGAAGGGTGTGGGCCAATAGGCCAGAGAACGGGGGCATAGAGTTCTGCCTTCAGTTTCCATTGAAGGGATAAAGAGGGGCTGGCATGAAGGGAAAGCTCTACGTGATCCTCATCCTCACCTTTGTATTTTACTGCACATTTGTTGCCAGGATCATCTTTGCCCCGCTTCTTCCCGTGGTGGTAAAGGATTTAGGGCTCAGCTACACTCTATCTGGGGCCATATTCATGTGGGTATCCTTAGGTCTTCTCATCTCCTCTGTCCTCTCTGGCATCTTGAGCTACATGCTGCCTCTGAGGGTCTTGGTGTTGGGTGCCTCCTTTGGAGTCGGTACGACTTTGTTTGCCGGGTTTTTGATCAAGGGCATAACCCACGTCTATGCGATCTCCTTCTCTGTGGGTTTGTTTGCAGGCTTATATCTTTCTGCTGGCATTGCCATAATTACATCCATCATCGATAAACCCTACTGGGGAAAGGCCCTATCAATTCACGAACTGGCACCCAATTTGAGTTTTGTAAGCGCACCTTTTATTGCTGAACTCTTGCTTAGGTTCGTAAATTGGAGATCTATCCTTTTCCTGATAGGTCTTTGTGGTATCCTAAGTGGGTTTCTGTTTTGGTGGAAGGGTGAGGGGGGAGAAAAGAGGGCTCTGGGCAGGGCAGGTGCCTCGTTTGTCTCCATCCTAAGGAGAAGGGAATTTTGGCTCATGGCAGTCTTGTTTGGCTTGGGGGTAGGTGCTGCCATGGGGGTCTTTTCCATGTTGCCACTCTTCTTGGTGGAACAAAAGGGATTGGGGAATAGGGAGGCCAACTATTGGGTTGGGTTTTCCAGGATGTTTGCTGTGGGGGCTGCATTTCTCTCAGGTTATTTAACTGACAGGGTGGGATATAAGAGGGTGATCTTCTCTGTCATGTGTTTGGCTGGGATCTCTTCGGTCTTTTTGGGGATCCTGCCCAGAGAGTCTCTCTTTATATTTGTGGTGCTTCAGCCCTTTTTTGCCCAGGCCTTTTTCCCTGCGGGTTTTTCTGCCCTATCCAATATGAGCGATCAGCAAGAGAGGGCAATGATGGTGGGGCTAACCATTCCTGTAGGTGTGCTCATTGGTGCAGGAGGTTTTCCCTGGTTTATTGGTTTTGTGGGGGACAGGCTCTCATTAAAGATAGGCTTAATCTTTGTGGGCATCCTGATAGCCTCAGGTGCACTCATTTCTACTAGGCTGGCCTCGAAGGGAAAACAATTTGGCAATCTATAACTACAGACAGAAGGTAGCCATCAGGTATGGAGGGAGCTTTTTTTTCGAAATGGGAATCCCCATTTATAAGGTTTGCCTTAAATATTGGACCCCTGTGAAGACATGTGTGGTTTGAGGCCAAGGGTATTGGGAGGATAACTAATTAGAGAGTTATAGAGTTTTTTCCTCAAAGAAGATGAGGGGTTTCTGTCTAAACCAAAAAGTTCCTGCCAATATACAAACAAATAGCCTTTGTGGCTCCTATATGATCTGGGGAGAAACTCTTAACCACTACTAATAATTGTGCTATTATTATCACTTACCTTCAAAGTAGGCTTTGAGGTGAAACACGGATGAAGCGTACGATAAAAGAGGAAATTGTGCTCTTTAGTAGTGTGCTCAAGTGGATCCTTCTTGCTTCTTTTACAGGTTTAATTGTAGGGGTTGGTGTGTCAATTTTTCTTTCAATTCTTTCATGGGCGATCGATGTCGGAGAGAAATATAACTATACCTTCCTTCTCTTACCTTTTGCATTTTTTATAAGCTCTTACTTAACAGTCTATTTTGCGCCTGATGCAAGGGGGCATAGCATGGAGAAGGTGATAGAGGCCATTCACAAACATGGCAGTATTATTCCAGCGGCAGTGATTCCAGTAAAGCTCCTTGCAACAGTAATAACGATTGCTACAGGCGGATCTGCGGGCAAAGCAGGGCCTTGCGGCCAAATTGGGGCGGGCATGGCATCTCTCTTTGCAAGGCTTTTCAGATTAGAAGAGAATGACAGGAAAAAGTTGGTTATATGCGGCATAAGTGCAGGCTTTGCAACGGTTTTCGGCGCTCCTATAGCAGGCTCTATCTTTGGAGTGGAGGTTCTGATCGTGGGTTCCCTTCTCTATGACATGTTGCTTCCCAGCTTTGTCGCAGGGCTTACCGCCTACCAGGTCTCTTCTTATTTTGAGCTTTTCTATCTACATTCCCCTGTGGCACTTTCAGGCTTAGAGGAGACCCTCCTCTTGAAGGTAATGGTTGGGGCGATTCTGTTTGGCTTTGTCTCTGTCTTGCTCATTCAAGGTATGCGGGAGGCACAGAGATTCTTCGGAAGATTCAATATCTGGCTGCCATTAAAGGCTGCGGGAGCAGGCGCCTTGCTGGCCTTCCTGGCAATCATATTTGGCCGTGAGTGCCTTGGGCTTGGACTAAACACCATCTCTTATTGCCTACATGGAGGAAGTGTGTATTGGTTCTTACCTTTTTTAAAGATCCTGTTTACCTCCATTACACTACATGGGGGTGGTAGTGGCGGTATAGTGATGCCTATACTCTTTGTGGGTTCCACGGCAGGAGCTATTTTGGGGCCCGTATTGAACGTGGATCCTCCCGTAATGTCAGCCATTGGATTTGTCTGCCTCCTTGCAGGAGCGGCAAATACCCCAATTGCTGCAAGTATTATGGCTGTGGAGATGTTCGGCCCATCCATAGGACCCTATGCGGCGGTGGGTTGTGTGGTAACCTATCTCATTACAGGGTATAGGAGCGTATATCCATCCCAAGTCTTGGCCATACGGAAATCCTCATCCCTTGAGGCCCAGATAGGAGAGGAGATACACCTTGCTAAACCCTCCTATCGCCACAGAGAAAAGACAATTGTGGGTATCTTTACCTCGTTATGGCGAAGTAAGGGCAGGAGCGGGTGAAAACCCGGGAAGAGGATGGGATAGAAGGATACGATGAAGCTCCATGGGGGACAAAAAATGGAGCGGAGGGAGTAGGATTCGAACCTACGGTCC
Source organism: uncultured bacterium (assembly GCA_938002815.1). Lineage (GTDB taxonomy): Bacteria > Desulfobacterota > DSM-4660 > Desulfatiglandales > CALKZT01 > CALKZT01. The sequence continues at coordinate 11,132 of CALKZT010000123.1, read as the reverse complement.
CGCGTTGGCGAGACAGCGATTTTCAAGACCGCCGCCTTAAACCACTCGGCCATCCCTCCGGCTCTTTAAATTTATAGCAGTGGCCCCTTGGGCAGTCAATCAGAACCTCCCCAAGATCCTCCTGGCTATCACTATCTTTTCCACCTCTTTTGTCCCTTCGTATATCTCCAAGACCTTAGCTGCCCTGTAAAACCGCTCTATGTCGTGGTCGTTCATATAACCATAGCCACCATGTAACTGCAAGGCCTCATCTACCACCTCTACTGCGGTTCTACCTGCATTCCACTTGGCCATGGCCACGAGTTTGGAATCCACCTGTCCTCTGTCCAGCATGGAGCAGACCCTGTATGTGAGAGTCCTTGCAAGCTCCACCTTTGTGGCCATCTCAGCAATCTTGAATTGGGTTACCTGGAATGCGGCAAGTTTTTGACCGAACTGGACCCTGCTCTTTACATGTTTGATGGCAAGGTCAAGGGCCCCTTGGGCCAGGCCAACTCCGTGTGCAGAGACATAGGCCCTGGAGCGATCAAAGAAGGCCATGAGCTGATAGAAGCCCTTCCCCCTCTCACCTATCAGGTTCTCCTTTGGTACCTTTACATCCGAAAGGAATATATTGGCAGTGTCTGCTGCCCTAATACCCATTTTTCCCAGGATCTTATCCGCCTCGTAACCAGGGGTGTTGGTCTCCACCAGGATCACACTGTGTCTATGGGATTTGGCGGGGTTATCTGGGTCTGTAAGGCAAAAGATCAGGATAAAATCTGCCAGAGAACCATTCCCGATCATCACCTTGTTTCCGTTTAGGACCCAACTCTCCCCTATCAACTCTGCCCTTGTACTGGCAGAGGCTGCATCACTCCCTGCATCAGGCTCTGTGATGGCAAAGCCCATTAAGGCATCACCTGATGTAAGCCTGGGGAGATATTTCTCTTTCTGCTCTTCGGTCCCAAAAAGGATCAGCTCTTCTGAACCAAAGGTCAGGGAGCAGAACTGCTGCCCAAGGCCAGGGTCCATACGCCAGAACTCCTCCAGGATCAAGGCATGCTCCAGAAAACCCAGACCAGCCCCTCCATAGGCCTCTGGGATAAAGACGCCCACAAAGCCCAGCTCTGCACCTTTTTTGAGCAGATCCCTAGGAACCTCCTCCTTTTCCTCGCATTCCCTTGCTATCTTTGGGAATTCCTTTTCGGCAAATTCCCTTGCCGCCTTTTTTATGTCCATCTGCTCACGGCTGAGATCAAAGTCCATTTTATCCCCCTAATGTTTCCTTTAAGGCACCCACTATCTTGAAGAGGTCTTCCACCACGCCATATTGGGCCACCCTAAAGATGGGTGCCTTCTTGTCCTTGTTCACTGCTATTACTGTGGGGGAGCCCTTTATCCCTGCCACGTGCTGGAAGGCACCGCTTATCCCAAGGGCCATGTAGACCTTAGGCTTTACTGTCTTCCCTGAGGTCCCCACCTGGTGATACTTGGGCAACCAGTTCTTATCCACTATTGGCCTCGAGCAAGAGATCAGGGCCCCCATCCTCTCGGCAAGCTCTTTTATCTCCTCTAACTTCTCTCTCTCCCCTATACCCCTGCCTATGGAGATCAGGAAGGGGGCCTGGCTTATGTCTATCTCCCCAGCACCTGTGTCTACAAACTCCTTGAACACCTTCTTGGTCTTTTGGGGGATTTCTATTCCCATGAGGGATTCTATCTGGGTTACGAGTCCAAAGGGATTTTCTACCCTCATGGACCCAGGTCTCAAGGAAATGAGGTATGTCCCAGAGGGCCTCAAAGAGACCTCAGCAAAGAGCTTTCCCCCGTAAATCTGTCTTGTGGCCAGGGGTGTTCCATCTCTGATCACCACCGAGACACAATCAGTGGCCAGGGGGTAACCAGAACTGACAGACAAAGAGGGGGCTAGGTCCATTCCCCACGGGGTGTGACTAAAGAGGACCATGAATGGCCTCCTATCCCCCATGACCTTTAGAATTACGGCCTGCCAGATCTCTTGGTTAAAGACCTCAAGCCCCTTGGCCTTAAGTACCAAAACTCTTTCGCACCAGCCCTTTAGTTCTCCTTCCAGAGACTGCTCCTCTCCCTCCAGTAGTAGGCAAACGCTCTCAAGCCCCTGGGCCTTGCCAAGCTCATGGGCCAGGGCCAATAACTCGAAGGTCACCTCCCTAAGGGAGTTCTGCCTATGCTCTGCAATTGTAAGGATCGTCCCCTTCATGAGATCACACCCCTTTCCCTCAAAATTCTCAGGATCTTTTCCGCCACGATATGGGGATCTCCCTCCAAGATCTCCGCACCTCCTGTCTCTGGTGGATAAAATAGCCTTTCCACATACACATCCGGTACAAGGGCCTCTTTGTCCAGAGAGAGCTCCTCGATTGTGACCACCTTTAGCTCCTTCTTGGCTGCCTTCCTGATACCCATAACAGATACATATCTGGGTTCGTTTATGCCTGTTTGTATGGTAAGGAGGCAGGGCAATTTTATCGTGGATATCTCCTCTATCCCTCCTTCCAGTTCCACCTTTATCTCAAGGACATCTTCTCCCAGTTCTATCTTGTTGACCACTGAGGCATGGGGCAACCCCAGCTCCTCTGCCAGCATAGCTCCAACACACCCCTCATTCAGATCATCGGACTGGGCCCCTGTCAAAATAAGGTGGAATCTTAGCCCCCTTATCACCCTGGCAAGGAGCCTTGCTATATTCCTGGGGTCCAGGGTAAGGCCCTCTGAGTCTATTCTGATTGCAGTGTCTGCCCCCATTGCAAGGGCCCTGCGCAGTACCTCTTCGTCCTCCTCTGTGCCCACGGTGATAGCAGTCACTGTCCCTTTGGTCCTCTCCTTTAATGAGATGGCCTCTTCCAGGGCATAGTTATCCCAATCATTCAGGACAAAGGCCAGATTTTCGGCCAAGATTTGCCTTTGGCCCTTGTCTATCTCCAAATCCACCTCTTGGGTAAAGGGTACCCTCCTAAGACAAACCACTACATCCATAAAAAAACCTCCTACAGGCACGAATCTATAAGACCCATAAGGTCCACCACCATTAACCTTTCCTCTAAGCCCATGGTCTTTACCGCATCTTCCAGATGAATCATGCAAAAGGGGCATGCGGTCACAATGTGGTCTGCACCTATTTCCAAGGCCATCTTCACCCTTTTTGATGCCATCCTCTCTTCCTCCCTTACCTCGTACCAGAGGCCCACATCTGCTCCTCCACAGCAAAGGCTCCTGTCCCTGCTTTTGCTCATCTCCCTAAGAGGTGCATCCAGAATACCCTTCAATAGCTCCCTTGGTTCCCCATAAATGCCATTGTGCCTTCCTAAATAGCAGGGATCGTGGTAGGTATATGTCCCTTCTCTTATGACCCTTTTGGGCTTGAGCCTACCATTTTCAAGGGCGAGGTAGAGGTACTGAGAGTAGTGGTAGATGGGTATTTGGAGGCCATAGTCATTCTTTAGGGTGTTGAAACTGTGCGGGTCAATGGTCACGATCCTCTTGAATCTGATCTCACTGAGGAGATTTCTGTTCTTTTCCCTCAAAAGCTCAAAGAGTCCTTCTTCCCCCATTCTCCTTACCTGATGGCCCGAATCCCTCTCCAAGGGCCCCAGGATCCCAAAGTCTTCACCCATCTTATGGAGGCCCCTTACCACAGAGAGGGTAACCTCATTGGCCTTTGGGTCGAAAGATGGGTAGCTATCCACAAAGAGGAGTGTTTCCACCTGATCCCCCTTCTTTAAGATCCTTACGGGTATTTCTCCTGCCTCTTTTGCCCAATCTGCCCTCTTGGCAGGAGGTTTCCCAAAGGGGTTACCTGTCTTCTCCACGTTTATAAAGACCTGATTGAAAGAGGAAGGCCCTTGCCCCTGCTCTATGAGATAGCGCCTCATGTCCACTATCTTGTCTATGTATTCTATGAAGACAGGACATTCCCTTTCACAGGCACCACAAGTGGTGCAGGACCAGATCTCCCCCTCTCCGATTACCTCCCCTGGGATTATGGGGTTGGGCCTCTCCTTCTTCTGAACTGTCACAGGGTAGGTCTTATAGATGGATTCCCTCAGTTTCAAGGTAAGCATCTTTGGGGAGAGTTCTCTTCCAACAAGGTTTGCGGGGCAGTTATCAGAACATCTTCCACATTCTGTACATGTGTAGATATCTAAGATATGTTTCCAAGTAAGGTCATAGATATATTTTGTGCCTGAGTATTCGAGATCTTCAATGTCTTGAACATTATATCTTACTGGTTTTATACTTCCTGTCTTAAGCTTTCTAAAAAATACATTAGGTAGTGCAGTTATTATGTGAAAATGTTTTGAAAGGGGTAAGAGGTTCAAAAAGAACAAAAAAGCCAGAATATGTAAAACGAAACTTAGATTATAGATGACTTCGAGTGAAGTTCTTGAAAATTTTAAGAAAGGAATTGCCATTGCCTGGGATATTGAAAGTTCATTTTTCTCTGCTAAGAGACAATAGCTTGCCTCAAATAAGATATCAGTTATCATCAAAAAAGATATCAACCCAAGCACCAGGTATGCTTCGGCCTCATGACTTCCCTTGTACCTGGGAGGGTTAAACAAAAGCCTCCTCGCCATAGATAATAGACAGGTAAAAAGCACCAGAATCTCAAAGACATCCTTCAAGAGGCCATAAAGATCCCAGAAGGCCCCTGTTTCAAAGGGGCTTAAAATTGAGATACCCAACCCGTAAGACAGTAGCTGTAATGACCTTAAAGAGAGGACTACAAAGCCCCAGAAGATGACCAGATGCAATATCCCTGAGAAGGGATATCTGGGTTGTCTCCACTGCATTATTCCATCTAGGAGAAGGGACCTAAACCTCTCTTTCAGATGGTCTAAACGTGGGTCCTTTTGGGCCATTCGAAGTACCTGGATTCTACTTAAGATGCTCCTCAAAAAGGCGAAAAGGGCGATAAGCAAGATTGGCCAGAAGAGATATTTAGGGGTCCAAAGTTCAAGCATATCTGCTCCCCAAATGGTTTAAACTAACAGGCGTTCGATATATTATCCAAAGAGGATTTGTCAAGGAAAATCTTTTCATTTATCATGCCATTTTGAGGAAGGGGAATTGTTATGAAAAAAAGGGGATTGGCCTTTGATCGTCTGGCAGCCATGGCCTTTTATGAACTATTGGGGCCGGTGGGAGAGGAGGGCTTAAATGGCTCGCTCTCCCAGCTCCTAAAAGGCTTATATCCTCAGAAGATCCCCAATAGATTGATGGAGTTGGGGTGTGGGAATGGCAGGAGGGCAGAGTATTTTGCCTCTAAAGGATTTGGTGTGACTGCAGTAGATCTCTCCCCTGAAATGATAAGGCTGGCATCGGTTTCTGTTTCAGGTAGGGTAGAACTCGTTGAGGCAGATGCAGAGGATTTGCCCTTTGAGGATAACGAATTTGACGTAACCTCAATCATATTGACTCTGGAATGTCTATCAGATCCCTTTAGTTCGTTGGTAGAGTGTATAAGAACAACCAAGGAACGAATCATTATTGTTTGGATAAATCCTTTTTCAAGCTTAGGAATGAAAATTTTTTTTGGGAGATTTTTCCATTTGAGAGCCATTAAGAATATGCGACTATTTAGCCGCATCTCGTTAGAAAATATTCTAAAAAGATGTGTTGGTACAAGTAAATACAAGTTTAGCTATTTCAATACTGGGAAAAAGAAGGATTTGTGTTTTGGTGTTTTAGAGCTAACTTGCCACAAAATCGCCGTAATGCAGCCATTGATTAAATTAGGGCTAAGATCTAACCTTGTCGAAACGCCATTTGTGTTCAATAGATTTGATGGAGGTAGAAATGAAAGAAGCATATCTATATGAAAAGATAGAAGACAATTCTGTGCAATGCAAACTGTGCTCTCATAGGTGTGTGATTAAGGAGGGGAAAAAAGGCATATGTATGGTCAGAGAAAATCAAGAGGGAATCCTCTATAGTCTGGTCTACTGCAAGGTGATCGCAGAGCGGCCTGATCCGGTTGAAAAGAAACCATTATTCCATTTCTTACCCGGTACGTATTCTTATTCCATTGCCACGGTTGGGTGCAATTTCAAGTGTAAGCACTGCCAGAATTCAGACATAAGCCAGATGCCAAGAGACAGAGGTATGATCGCAGGGGTGGAGAGGACCCCGGAAATGATCCTCAAGGCGGCTATGGAGACTGGATGCAGATCCATCTCATACACCTACACAGAGCCCACCATCTACTTTGAGTTTGCCTGTGATATCTCCAAGCTGGCTAGGGAAAAGGGGATCAAGAACGTGTTTGTAACAAACGGATACATGACAAAGGAGGCCCTTGATCACATATACCCAGATTTGCATGGGGCCAATGTGGATTTAAAGGCATTTAACCAGGGGTTTTACAAGGAGATATGTGGGGCAAAACTGGATCCTGTATTGAGGAGCATAGAGGAGATGAGGTCTCAGGGTGTGTGGGTAGAGGTGACCACACTTTTGATCCCTGGGCTAAACGACGGGGAAGAGGAGCTGAAGTCTCTGGTTAGGTTTTTGATCTCTGTGGACCCCAACATGCCATGGCACGTGACCAGGTTCCATCCAGACTACAGGCTACTTGATAGGCCTCCTACCCCGGTCTCTACCCTCAAAAGGGTAAGGGATATGGCCAGGGATATGGGTCTACCCTTCGTCTATACAGGGAATATCCCTGGGGAAGAGGGCGAGAATACCTATTGCCCATCCTGTGGGGAGCTCCTCATAAGGAGATATGGTTTTTCTGTGCTGGAGAACCGCCTAAGGTCTGGAGCCTGTCCCACATGTCATAGAGAGATCCCAGGCCTTTGGGCTTGATTTCCACCGGGGCTCTAATAAGATAGCCCTGGGCTGGGTCTTTAGAGGATCCAGTTCAGCTGGGGTCCCCAAAAGATAGAATTGGCCTTCTTCCCCTTTTGGGGGTCCCTAAGACAAAAACTGCCAGAGGGAGAGAGGATGTCCCCTGAAAAAGAGTTGGCCCTAAGGGTGACAAAGGAGATAGTGGTAAAATTTATAGAGGCAGGGAAGATATCCCTCTCTGCCTTTGAATCGGCATGGAAACAAATATTCGATACTGTGGAGTCTTCTCTAAAGGAGAAGGGGGTCAGTAAATGACCTCTACAAGGTAGAGGCCTTGGGGAGGTGCCTTTGGTCCTGCCAGGGTCCTGTCCCTCTTTTCTAAGAGGTAGAGAAACTCCTCGGGTGTTTTATCCTTGAGGCTCATCTGTACAAGGGTCCCCACCATGTTCCTCACCATATGTCTTAGAAAGCCGTTGGCCTTAAAGATAAATCTGTAGAGTTCCCCTTCCACCCTGAGATCTGCCTCATACATGGTCCTCACAGGGCTCTTTACCCCACTCCCAGTGGATCTAAAGCTGGAAAAGTCATGTTCCCCTACAATGTATTTCAAGGAGGCCTTCAGGAACTCATCCCTTAACCTATAAGGAATCTGCCAGACAAACCTTCTTCTTAGGACATCTGGGACCTCTGAAGAGAGGACCCTGTATTCATAGACCTTTGCCTTGGCACTGTGTCGGGCGTGAAACTCCAAGGGGACTTCTTCAATCTCCAGGATCTTCAGATCTTGGGGCAAAAGGGAATTTAGGGCCTTTTTCAGGTTCTGGGTGGGTATGGTTGAAAGGGTCTTGAAATTGGCCACCTGTCTTAGGGCATGGACCCCTGCATCCGTCCTCCCTGCCCCTATGACCCTTAATCTCTCCCCTGTAATCCTCTCTAAGGCCTCCTCAATAGAGTCCTGGACAGTGCGACCCTCTTTCTGAGATTGCCAACCACTAAAGTCAGTACCTTCATAGGTGATAACTAGTTTTAGGTTCCTCAAGGTAAGAGGATGGGTCATCCAAAGGAGGGACAACCAATGGGTTCCAGATAGTAGGTCTTTATCTCCATCCTAATCTCATGGAGGGCCTGAAGGAGTACCATGGCCCTCTCTCTGTCATTCATGTGCCTTTCAAATATGCCAACGAGCCCCTTAAAGGGGCCGTGGAGTATCCTTACCAGATCCCCCTTTACCAAGTTTTTTGGCCTAATCTCCACCACACCGTCTCTTGAATTCTCCTTGATAAAATCTATGACCTCCCCAGGGACAGGGATTGGCCCCTCAGCGGTACCAACTACCTTTTTGACCCCCCATGTCCAACGAACCAAATCATACTCCTCTGGATAGGAAAACCTTGAAAAGAGATAGGAAGGAAATAATGATTTTATAACTGGTTCCCTGTGACTGTTCACGAATTTATATGTCATTAATTTGGGCCAAAAGGATTCAATTCTTGCCCTCTCCAACAGGGAACTCACAAACTGCTCTTTTTGAGGTTTTGTATATATGACATACCATTTCCTCATCAATGACCCCCTCCCTTCAATGTCTCGTATATTATCCTCTGCATGAAGTGAGGTCAAGGGGCTCCAAGCCCCAGAGTCTTACCACTCTTTAGATCCACATAACCTTCATGACAGATCCTAAAGAATGGAATTGCAGAGGTACTCAGGGTCACCAATGAGAGCAAAGGGTCCCTAAACTTTACCCCAAGGGTGCTTAAGATTTCTCTCATCTCCTTAAAGGCCTCTACCAGCCTCCTCAGGTCACTATTCGACATGATACCCAAAATGGGCATGGGAAGCTCCCAGATGAGTCTGCCATCCACCACTACTACTGCCCCACCCTTTAGATCAAAGACCCTGTTTGCGGCAGTGGCCATGTCATTTTCATCTCGTCCAATGACTATCATGTCAGTGGTGTCCCAACCCGCTGAGCAGGCAAAGGCCCCTTTCTGGAGTCCAAAATGGGAGACCAGGCCCAGGAAGAATTGGTTCGGATCAGATCTCCTTTCTATGGCGGCCACGAGGTTTAAATCTTGGGCCTCCTCCCACCTTATTCTCCCTTCTTCCACGGCAAGGTCCCTCACCTCCATCTGGGTGACCAGGTCTGTGACCATACGTATGGTATAGGCCCTTACATTGGGCCTTATCTCGGTCCTTAAGATAAAGTCGTTTCCAGAAAACCTCCTCTGGACCCTGGGTACACAGATCAGCCTTTCATCCTTATCAATAGGGTTCGGCTCCATGAGGACTTTACCCTCCATGGCAATTAGGTTCCCTGAGGAGAAGACGAACTTGGGCCTGATCACATCAAGGCGCTCCGACAGCAGTATATCCGCAAACTTGGAGGGAGAAATACCCCCAACCCATCCTTCCATGTGAAAGTGCTCTGCCACATTGAGACTTGCCATCTGGATGGCGCTTATGGGATCTACCCCCAGACTGATGGCCTTGTTCACTAATAGATCCATGTAGCCTCTTTCAAGGAGTTCTTCAGGGTCCACACCGTCGGAGGAGAGCACAAATCTCCTCTTGTCTATTTCGGTTCGAAGGATCTCTGAGATGCTATGGAGTTCCCGCCTGACGGCACCCTCCCTTATCATAACGGTAAGTCCAAGGCGTGCCCTTTCCAGGGCCTCCTGGGGATTTGTGGGCTCATGACAGGAGGAGATCCCGCAGCAGAGATAGGCCAAGAGCCTCTCTCCCCTGGCCCCTGCGCTATGGCCTTCTAAGGTCTTATTTAGGATTCGGCTTTTGAGCATACTGGGCACAAAAAGCTCCCTCTCTTGAAGCACACCCTGCCAGTAACTCTCTCCCATGCCCAAGACCTCCTGTAGGCTCAAAAGCCTTGATAGATCTTCTTCGGGCATACCCTTAGGGCTCTTTTGGGTGAATACGGCTGAAGGGACGGTAAAGAAGAATTTGATAGGTTGCCCTTTTAAGAGGTCCATAAAATACAGCAGCCCCTCCAGCCCCAGGAGGGGGTATAGCTCCATAAGCTCTGTCACTATAGAGGTGGTACCTGTGGGGATGGCATACCTGATGCTCTCAGAGGGTTCCACCAGATATGCAAAGTGGGTGTGACCATCTATAAATCCAGGGATGGCATAGAGTCCCTGGGCATCTATCACCAACTCTGGGTCATTCTCCCCATATTTCCACTTCCCCACAAAGGCAATATATTTGCCCTTCATGGCGATATCTGTCTCACACAAAAGCTCCCTTGTGTAAACATCCACGAGGGTGGCATTTTTGATTAGGACACTGGGCCTCTCTTTGCCCAAACAGACATCCATGAGGGAGTAAATATCTTCTGGTTTCAACTCTTCTCCTCCAATATCCCGAATACCTTCTTAAAATTTTGGGAGGTTACCCTGGCAACCTCCTCCAAAGGGAGCCCCTTTATCTCTGAGAGAAATTTCAAGCTCTCCCATACATCCACTATCCTGGATTCCTTGCCCCTGTATTCCACCGGAGCGTCTGTCTCCAGCAATATGTATTCAAGGGGTACATAGGATGCTGCCTCCCTATGGGGAGGGCTATAGGCAAGGGCAGGGGTTACTGATATGTAATAATTACACCTGATGATCTCATCCAGGAGGTCCTTTGGACCTGAGTACCAGTGAAATATTGCTGCAGTTATTGCTCTATCTTTTACCATTTGCAGGCATGTTTTGTGTGAGTACCTTGCGTGGATAATCAGAGGCTTTTTGTATTCACCTGCTATTTGTAGGATCTCTTCAAATACCTTTTTCTGAAGTTCTTTAGGTGTCTTTGCTTTGTAGTCTAACCCAACTTCACCTATGGCACACACTTTGAAGGCATTTTTTCTTAAATAGCTGAGATTTTCATGAACTTTTTCATAGCTTATGACCCAAGGATGATAACCTATTGCAGGTAATACATTCTCGTGGGAATTGGCAATTTTGAGAATCTTTTCATTGCTCTCTATTCCCATACCCACCCCCACAATATAGTGAACATTCTTGTTTTTTGCTTCGATTATCTGACGATCCAGATCACTGATCTCATTTAAATGAGCATGGGCATCAGAGATCTCTAATTCCATTTTTTAGTCCTCTCTTTTAACCTCTTTTCATGTTAGAGACAAACGTCCCGATACTAACCATGAATAGTGCGGATAAGGTATGTAGTCCTATAGGTTCTTTAAGCATTAGTATCCCACTTATAATAACACCAAATACAGGAGTAAAAAAACTGAAGGCGTGCAGAAGGCTTACAGGATACTGATCTATGAGTTTGAACCAGGAGAGGTAACT
>CALKZT010000122.1 GCA_938002815.1 uncultured bacterium | reverse complement strand
ACCCAGCAAAAGCGTATGGAAAAGATAAATGAGGCCCTCTTCAAGCTAAGCCTAGCTCTGCCCAGATACCCAAAACTGGATGACCTACTCAATTACATAAGCGGTGAGATAAAAAAGCTCCTTGAAGTGGAAGCTGCCATGGTGATCCTCTTGGACGAGGAGAAAAACGAGCTCTATTTTAAGACAGCCGCCCACGACGACGTTGCTACCCAAAGGCGGATGAGGGAGGTGAGATTTCCTGCAGGCAAAGGTATTTCCAGTTGGGTGATCTCAAAGGGGGAACCCACCATTGTAGAAGACGTATATAAGGATCCCCGCTTCTATTCCCATGTGGATGAGCAGATGGGCCTTACCACCAGGAATATGCTCCAGGTGCCCCTGGTGGGAAAAGAAAAGATCATAGGTACACTTTGTGCCATAAACAAGCAGAGGGGGAGATTTGACGAGACGGATGTGGAATTCTTGAGCATGATTGCGAGCACCGTGAATCTCTCCATCGAAAATGCCACCTATGCTCAAAAGCTAAAGGAGGCCTTGGAAGAGCTCACCGGGCTCAACAAGGCAAAAGACAAGGTGATCAATCACCTCTCACACGAATTAAGGACTCCCCTTGCCATTTTGGGGGCCTCTTTGAAGTTACTTAAGAGACATCTCCCGGAGGCGAGCTCACAGAAGTGGTATCCTGCCTATGAGAGGGCAGAGAGGAATCTGGAAAGGCTCTTGGAGATGCAATATCAGCTGGAAGATATCATGAGGGATGTAAACTATGAGGTCAAGAGCAGCACCGAGAAGATCCTGGAGCTTTCAAGGGATCTCCTTTTGGGCATGGTGGAGGAAGAATGTATTGACTCCCAATTGCCCAAAAGGGTTCAGGAAAAGATAGACCAATTCTTTAGGGTAGAGGAGTGGGAACCCAAGAGACTGCTTGTAGATCAAGTGGTGGATAGGATCTACCGAAAGATACTACCCCAGTTCTCTCACCGAAAGGTAAGGATAGAGCTGAAGCTATCCCCCGTACCCTTTGTGTATCTCCCAGAGGAGGTAGTGGAGAAGGTATTTGTGGCCATATTCAAGAATGCAGTGGAAAATACCCCTGACAACAGCAAGATAGAGATATCGGTCTATGGTACCGGAAAGGCTGTGATACTCAGGGTCCAGGATTTTGGGGTTGGTATTACAAAGGAGAACCAGGCAAGATTATTTGAGGGCTTCTTCCATGCAAAGGATACCATGTTATATTCCTCCAAAAGACCCTATGACTTCTATGCCGGTGGAAAAGGTGTGGACCTTTTGAGGGCAAAGATATTTTCGGAGAGGTATAACTTCAAGATTTCCATGTGCTCAGAGAGATGTCCATTTATTCCCACAGACTCTGACCTGTGTGTTGGGGACGCTTCCAAGTGCAGCTTCATCAAGGAGGAGGCAGAATGTCTCCAAAATGGAGGGACCCTCTTTGAGGTGATCTTTCCCCTGAATGGGGAGTGATCACCAGACCTGAGCCCCTCCATCCACCACAAAGACCTCCCCTGTGATATAATTGGCCATGGGAGATGAAAGAAAGATGACTGCTCCCACTACCTCTTCTATCTCCCCTATCCTGGCCATGGGGATATGAGATTCTATCTCCTTTAGCATCTCGGGCTGGCTCCAGAGGGGTTTACTGAAATCGGTCCTGACCACACCTGGTGCTACGGCGTTTACATTTATACCGTAGGATGCCAGTTCAGCCCCCAGGACCTTGGTAAACATATCCAGGCCTGCCTTGGCAATGGAGTATATGCCCATACCAGGGGATGCCCTTCTCCCTGCTATGGAGCTTATGTTGATCACCTTTGCCCCCTGGGAACTCTTCAGTAAGGGCAAGGCCATCTTTGTAACCAAAAAGGCAGATTTTAGATTCCCTGCCATAATCCTATCCCAGGTGGCCTCATCCGCGTCCAAAAGAAATGGGGTAAATCTATTCATCCCCACATTGTTTATGAGCACATCCAATTTGGACTCCTTCTCCTCTACGATCTTAAATAACTCCCTTAGCTCCGAAGAATTGGTGACATCACACCTGAGGGCCTCGAATCTCTCCCCATACCGTAAAAAGGCCTCCCTTGTCTCCTCTAACCTCTCCTCTTTTCTTCCGCACGTAAATACCCTTGCACCGAGTTCCAAGAACCCCTCACAGAGACCCCTTCCGATCCCCCTCGTTCCTCCTGTCACCAGGACTACCTTTCCCTCAAAATCGAATCCTGAGATCATCCTTTCTCCTCCAAGGGGATTTTTAGAGACCCCAAAATCCCACAGCCCAAAGCTGAGTTCTATTCCCCTTAAAAGGGGATATCATCATCCGGGATTTCCTCATCTGGACCCTTTATTAAGGTCTCAGGCCTTGCCTCCTTGGGGAGGCTATCTAACATCTGTAGGTTTTGGGCCACGATCTCAGTTGTATACCTTTTGTTTCCGTCCCTGTCCTCCCAAGCGCGGGTCTGAAGTTTGCCTTCGATATAGACCTGGCTCCCCTTTTTGAGGTAATTGCCCGCTATTTCTGCGAGTTTCCTCCAGAGCACCACCCTGTGCCATTCCACCTTCTCCTGTCTTTCCCCTGTGGTCTTGTCCTTCCACTCGTCTGAGGTGGCTACGGTAAGTGTGACAACTGCATCTCCATTAGGGGTGTACCTGAGTTCTGGTTCCTTCCCAAGTCTACCAACCAGGATCACCTTGTTTACTCCTGCCATGGGGCCTCCAGGAATGAGTTCTTATAGATGTGGCAGCACGCTACCATTGCCATTGGGATTTTTCAACTCGTTTCCTTCCCCTTTACCTAAGAGGAGCCGTATCTCCTTTGAACATCACCTCTTCCTTGGGCTCAGTTCCTTGCACCTGCCAATTGTGCAGGCTCCTGTCATCCTTCTTATATCCTCAAGGCTTTTGGCACCATGGGCAATGGCATCCAGTATCTCACCTTTGGTGACCTGAGAGCAGTAACAGATGATAGAGGAATCAGGGGCTTTTAGGACATCTTCGGCAAGATCCCAAAACATGAGATGACCTCCTGCTATCTTGTTAGGAAAGATCATATTAGGTGAAAAAAGCTTTCACCTCAAAAAAATTTTTTTACCCCTTATCTGTCCCCAGGGGTTTTACCGGTGAAAATGTCAGGGATCCTCATATGTTGGAAAGAGGGCACCTAGTTATCTCCTGGCATGGGGGTTGCTATTTATGGGGGAAAATAACCTTTGGGAGGTGGTCATGAAAAAGATCCTGGTTGTGTTTTGTGTCTCTTTTTTAATCTTGGGTTTGTGGGTATCAGGCTCCTATGCCCAAAAGCCCATTGTGCTGGGTTTACCCCTCTCCACTGCATACCTCTATGGATGGACTGCTGAAAAGGGGGTGAGGCTGGCAGTGGAAGAGATAAATCAAAAAGGGGGGGTAAAGGTAGGAAACGAGACGAGACCCTTCTCTGTGGAGGTGATTGACACCAGGGACCTTGAGCCAGGGGTTCCCGTCAGTGAGGCCCTGATGGCCGTAGAAAAACTGATACTGGAAAAGAAGGCAGATTTTATCCTTGGTGGACCGGTCAGGTCAGAGGCAGCCCTTGCGGCCATGCCACTACTCTCCAAGTACAAGAAGGTATCCATCCTCTCTACGGGGGTATTGAGCCCGAAATATCACGAGACAGTGGCCCAGGAGTACGACAAATACAAGTACTGCTTCAGGATACACGGAGAGGCAAAACACCTAGTGAAAGAGATCCTGATGGGCTTTGAAGAGTTGAGACAAAAGTATGGGCTTACCAAGGTATTTGTGATGGTCCAGGATGTGGCCCATGCAAGGGCTGCTGGGGAGATAATCAGCAAGTTGGCCAAGGAGAAGGGCTTTGATGTAAAGGGCATGGAGGTATTCCCCACCGGCACCACAGACTTTTCCATGGGACTCATGGGTGTGAAGAGGTCCGGTGCCGAGATAATGAATATCTGGATGGATATGCCTGAGAGCGCCATTTTGCTCAAGCAGTGGTATGAGCTCAAGATAAAGGCCCTCCCCTTTGGTTCCACGCTGGCAGCGGCCGAGCAGCCTGGCTTCTGGAAGGCAACTGAGGGCAAGGGGGAATTTACCTTATGTAATGTGGTAAATGCGGGTAATGCCCCTAGCGAAGCAACGCCCTGGACCATGAAGTTTTACGACTCATACACCAAGAGATTTGGGATAGAGCCTGAGGGCTTAGGTGCCTCCAGCAGTTATATGGCGGTCTATGTCTTAAAAGATGCCATAGAGAGGGCAGGGAGCCTGGATTCAGACAAGGTGGTGGAGGCCCTTGAAAAGACCGATATGGAAGGGGTATACGGGAGACTCAGATTTGATCCCAAGAGCCATCAGGTGATCCCTGCCTTTGAGCCTAAGGAAGGTGCAGTGGGAAGCATTCTGCAGTGGCAGGCAGGAAAGCGGGTAGTGGTCTTTCCAAAGAGCATAGCCAAGGGCGAAATACTATTACCTGCTTGGATGAAGGAGAAGTAGATGGACATAGCGGTCTATGGGATAGTCAACAGCATATCCCTTGCCCTCGTGGCACTGGGCTTTGCACTGGTCTACGGGATCAGCAGGCTTCCCAATTTTGCCCATGGTGCACTCTATGTGACAGCGGGCTTTCTGGTCTGGTCCTTCTTGAGGGCCTTGGCTCTGAATTACGTGCTGAGCATCGTAATTTCAGTGCTCATTACCGGGATTATTGGCTCTCTCATATACAGGGCCATCCTCATCAGGATAAGGGGGATGGCCATCTCAGAGATCGTAGCAAGTTATGCCATAGGCCTTGCCATCATAGAGGCCTTTAGATTCTGGGGTTTTAAGGGTATGACATATACCCTCCCTTCTTTTACCAAGAAGACCATCGTCATAGGTGATGTCCCCGTAGATGGCCACAGGGTCCTAGTGGTCGTCTTGGGTGTCTTGGTGATGGGGTCCCTCTGGGCATTCACCCACTACACCAAGATGGGGCTTGCCTTAAGGGGGATGGCCCAGGATGAGAGGGCTGCCATGATGCTGGGGATAGACTCTGACTTCGTGGCCCTCTTTGCCATGGGCTTGGGCTCGGCCCTGGCAGGTATCTCTGCGGTCCTGTTGCTGCCACTGGGAAATATTGTGGTGGAAAAGGGCTACGATGTGCTCATACAGGCCCTTGCGGTCTGCATAGTGGGTGGCCTAGGGAGTTGGGCGGGTGCCATCATGGGGGCTTTTATAATAGGCTTTGCCCAGATAATTGCCACTGCATATCTGGGGGCCAAGTTCCAGATGGTGGTCTCCCTCCTTGCAATCCTCTTTGTCTTGATACTGAAGCCCTCTGGCTTATTTGGCAGGCAAAAGGAACTGGAAGAAAGGGTTTAGGATGAACCAGAAGGAGAGAAGAAAAGAGAGGTTAGATAGGGGCATAAAGGTAAGGTGCGATGGGATCTATGCCCTGATGTCCTTAAAGGAGATCTCTTACCTGGTACTCCCAAGGCTACTGTTAATCTTGGTGCTACTTTTGGCACCTATCCTTATACCAGGACACTATTGGGAGAGAGTTCTGACCATTGTCTGCATCTATGGCATGCTGGCGGTGGCCTTTGACTTCCTTTCGCACTATGTGGGGCTGGTAAGCCTGGGTGGTGCCTTTTTTGTAGGGGTGGGGGGCTATATCTCTGCCCTATTAAATACGCACGTTGGCCTCCATCCATTCCTGGCCATCCCCATCGCTACCATATTGGGGGCCTTAATCTGCACTCTACTGCTCATGCCGTGCCTACCCCTTAGGGGTGTATACTTTGCCATAGCAACCCTCTTATACCCCCTACTGGCTGCCAGGATAATAGAGGCCCTGGATATCTTTGGCGGGACAGACGGTTTAAGGGGGGTAAGCGGTCTGCCGGGCAAATATACCCCTGTATATGTCCTCATAATGGCAGCACTCCTTTTTATCTTTGGCCTAAGGCGTCTGGTTAACGAAGATATGGGGCTGGTCTTGAGGGCAGTGAAGGACAATGACCAATCTGTGAGGGCCTCTGGTATAAGTGTGACAAGGTACAAGGCAATTGCCTTGTTCCTGGGAGCACTGGGGAGTTGCTTTGCCGGTGCAGCCCTGGTCCACATCTACATGTGGGCAGGGATATCGCTTTTCGCCCTGGACTTTTCTATCCTTCCCATATCTGCCACGGTGGTAGGTGGGATCCATACCCTGGTGGGACCCTTTATAGGCTGTCTAATACTGGTGCCCATATCTGAGGCTCTGAGGGAATTTGGGACCCTCAGGATAGTCTTTTACTCATTGATACTCCTTGCCTTCATAGTGGTCAAAAGTGAAGGGCTCTTAAATTATGCCCAGCGCAAATATCATCAGTTCGAGAGGTGGGTGGAGGTATGAAAGGCTCTCTTATCTTAGAGGTAAAGGGTCTTACAAAGGCCTTCGGTGGCATCTTGGCCCTCAATGGAGTGGATCTTACCGTGAATGAAGGGGAAGTGGTCGGCATCATTGGCCCCAACGGTTCAGGGAAGACCACCTTTGCCAATTGTGTAACAGGATTTGTGAAGCCCACAAGAGGAGAGGTGATTTTTGAAGGGAGGAGGATCACAGGGCTTCCCCCTGAAAAGATAGCAGACTTAGGGCTTACTAGGACATTTCAGATCATGAGGCCCTACTATAGCCTACCTGCCTATAAGAACCTGGTGATACCTCTGATGAGCCCAAGGGCCAAGAGGCTTGGGGGATGGCGTGGGGGTGGCAAATTCGGGGACAGGTCCACGGTTGGGGTGGATATCTTAGAGGAGATAGGATTTGAGAGGGAATCCTACGTTCCATATAAGCTTGCCTCAAGCCTCCCGACGGGCTACCTAAAGAGGTTGGAATTGGCCAGATGCCTTGCCTTAAACCCCAGGCTGATCATCTGTGACGAGGTATTCTCTGGGCTGAGTGTGAGCGAGATAGCAAGCCTGCTCCCCCTCCTCCAGAGACTCCAGGCCGAAGGAATCACTCTCATCATGATTGAACATAGGCTGAGGGAGTTGTTCCAGATAGCAGGGAGGGTAATGGTCTTGAATTTTGGGGAGAAGCTCCTGGAAGGGCCCCCAGAGGTGGTCATAAAGGATCCCAGGGTCAAAGAGGCCTACTTTGGCTCAGAGGAGGCAGAGGAGGTTATGAGTTATGCTTGATGCCCAAAACCTTATGGTCTTTTACGAAAACATGCTGGCCTTGAACAATGTAACGGTTTTGTGCAAGAGGGGACAGATTGTGGGGGTCTTTGGGGCCAACTCTGCAGGGAAGTCCACTATGATGTATACCCTTTCTGGGATCATCCTGGATATGAAGAAGAAAGAGGAAATGGCAGGAGGTGAAAGGATTACTTTACTTGGGAAGGTAGTCTATAAGGGGGAGGATATAAGCCGTCTAAAGCCCTCTTTGAGGGCCAAGAGGGGGCTGATACTCTGTCCTGAGAGAAGGAGGATCTTTATAGAGAGCACGGTAATGGAAAACCTCCTCATAGGGGGATATCTTGCGACCCCTAAGCAGAGGAAGGAGACAATAGATTATGTCTTTTTTGTCTACCCTGCCTTGAGAAAGCTCTCCAAGAGGATAGGGGGGTTTTTGAGCGGTGGAGAGCAGCAGATGCTTGCCATTGGAAGGGCACTTATGGCCCAGCCTGAGCTCCTCCTCCTGGATGAGCCCTTGATGGGATTGAGCCCACTCATACAAAAGGTCTTGGTGACCTCTACAAGGGATATAAGGGATCAGAGAGGTATCACGATTCTCATCACAGAGCAGTATGCAAGACCTGTCTTGCCCATAGTGGACTATGCATACATCTTGGAAAACGGCTCCTCTGTATTGGAAGGCACGGGCCAGGAGCTCCTAAGCAATCCCGATGTGAGATCCGCATACTTTGGGGTGTAGGGAGGCCATGGGATGAAGGGGGAATTGATCTATTCGGGGTTCTTAAGGATGGTGGAAAAATATCCGGAAAGACCGGCATTGATATATCTGGGGGAGACCTACACCTATGAGAGGCTTTTTGGACTCTCCATGAGATTTGCAGGGGGGCTTATCTCCCAAGGCGTAAAAAAGGGGGACAAGGTATTCCTGTACCTGAACAACTCACCCCAGTGGGTGGTGGCCTCTCTTGGGACCCTCTTTATAGGGGCCGCAATAGTTCCGGTCTCTCCCATATATACCTCCCACGAAATCAGATACATGCTAAAGGACTCAGGGGCAGAGACCGTTGTCTGCTTGGATACCAATTTCTGTTATGTGAAGGAGGCCTTTGGGAGCACCCCTCTCAAACGGGTAATAGTGACCAACTTGGCAGAGCTCTTGCCCTTTTGGAAGAGGGCCTTTGGGTTCTTGTTCGACAAGATCCCCACAGGGGAGGTGGAGAAGGGGGAGCACGTATTCTGGTTTAGGGACTTTTTGAGTACCGGTCCTTTGAAAGAGCTCACAGATTTAGACCCTTACTCTGACCTTGCATATATCCTCTACACAGGTGGGACCACAGGGTTTCCCAAAGGGGTGCCGGGCAATCACATGGGGATGGTATCCTATGTGGAGGACGTGATAGAAGAAGTGGCAGGCCAAAACCTCCTGGAGGGGGAGGACTCCTTTATAGCCATAAACCCCCTCTTCCACATAATGGCCTGGGGCCTTACCATGGCCTTGGGCCTAAACAAAGGGAACAAGGTGGTCTTAATGCCATCGCCAGTGGTGGATGCGATTTTGGCAAGCATAGAGAGGTATCGTGTCCGCTGGTTCTTAGGCGTCCCTGCCCTCTATAGGATGATCCTTGAAAATGATCGTCTGGACCAATACGACATAAGTTCCCTAAAGTTCTGTTATTGTGGGGGAGATGTCCTTCCCATGGAGATATACAGGCGCTGGAGGGAGAGATTTGGGATCCCCATCTACCAGGTATATGGCTCCACAGAGGCAGGGCACGTCTCTTATAGTAGGATAGGTTCTGAACCAAAGCCTGGGTCCATTGGGGTGCCCTTGAGGAGCAGGGAGTGCTTGGTGGTGGACCCTGATACCCTGGAGCCTGTGGAGATGGGCGATACAGGTGAACTCCTGGTGAGCTCCCCTTATACACTCAAGTATTACTGGAACAAGCCCGAGGAGACAGAGAACTCCTATGTGGAGATAGGGGGCAAGGTCTATTACAGGATGGGAGATTTTGTAAAGGTGGATCAGGAAGGGGATCTCATCTATGTGGAGAGGTCTGCGGATATCATAAAACATAAGGGATACAGGGTAAGCGCCTCTGAGGTGGAGACCATTTTGCAAGACCATCCAAAGGTGATTTCTGCATGTGTTGTAGGTGTACCAGATCCCAAGGTGGGTGAGAGGATAAAGGCCATAGTGGTCCTAAAGGAGGATGCAAGGGGTGTAAGTGCTGCGGATCTCATCAGATGGTGCAGGGAAAGACTGGCCTCTTACAAGGTTCCAAGCTATATTGAATTTAGAGACATGTTGCCCAAATCAAAGGTAGGAAAACTTTTGAGAAGGGAGATAAGGAAAGAAGAGCTCTTGAAGCTCCACAAAAAGAACTGATAGGAGGAATATATGGGCTCTATTCTGTCAGACAAGAGGATTTTGGCAGTGGACGATGAGCCAGATGTTTTGGAGACCTTGGAAGAGGAACTCTCTGATATCCCGGGTATCGTCTTGGACAAGGCCACTGACTACGAAACCGCACACCAGCTCTTGCTTTCTTGGACATATGACCTGGTGATCTTGGATATCATGGGGGTGAGGGGCTTTGACCTCCTAAAGATCGCCACCATCAGAAACTTTCCGGCTGTGATGTTGACTGCCCATGCCCTAACCAAAGATGCCTTAAAAAGATCGGTAGAGATGGGGGCAAGGGCCTTCATACCCAAGGAGAAGATGAAGGATATAAAGGAATTCTTGGAGGACGTCCTCACCTTGGGTTATGGCCCTGGGTGGAAGAGGCTTTTGGGCAAACTGGGAGGGGTTTTTGGCTCCAAGTTTGGATCAGACTGGCAAAAGAGCGAAGAGAAATTCTGGAATGAGGTGGCCTCGGGCCAATATACGCCCACTATAATCTCTTAAACAGCCAGTCTCGATTCCTCCAGGGCCTTTATCCTATCCCTTATCTGGGCCGCCTGCTCGAAATCCAGCTTTTTGGCGGCGGCCTTCATCTTCTGTCTGAGCCTTTCAATGAGCCTTTGGAAATCCTCATCTGTCATGTATAGGGCCTCTTCCTCTCTTACAACCGGAATCGTCACATAATCTGCCTCGTAGACACTTTTCAGGATATCGTCTATCTGCTTTGAGATTGTAGTGGGAGTTATGTTGTGGAGTCGGTTATATTCCATCTGGATCCTCCTTCTCCTGTTACTTTCAAGGATGGCCTGTCTGATGGAGTCGGTTAACTCATCTGCATAGAGGAGGACGGTCCCATTTATGTTCCTGGCGGCCCTCCCACAGGTCTGAATAAGGCTTCTGGTGGATCTCAAAAACCCCTCCTTGTCTGCATCCAGTATTGCCACCAGTGAGACCTCTGGGATATCCAGGCCTTCTCTTAGGAGGTTTATGCCAATGAGGACATCGAATACCCCAAGCCTTAAATCCCTTATGATCTCCACACGTTCTATGGTCTTGATATCCGAGTGCATATACCTCACCCTTATACCCAGCTCCGAATAATAGTCTGTGAGGTCCTCTGCCATCCTCTTTGTGAGAGTTGTGACCAAGACCCTCTCATTTTTTGCCACCCTTTCCCTTATCCACCCCAGGAGGTCTTCCACTTGACTCTTTGCCGGTCTCACTATGATCTCGGGATCACAGAGGCCTGTGGGTCTTATGATCTGTTCCACAACCCTCTCTGCCCTCTTGAGCTCATAGGGTCCTGGTGTGGCCGAGACATATATCACCTGGTGCATCCTCTCTTCCAGCTCTTCAAATTTCAGGGGCCTGTTGTCCAGTGCAGAGGGTAGCCTAAAGCCATATTCCACGAGGGTTTCCTTCCTTGAAAGGTCACCTCTGTACATACCCTGGAGCTGAGGGACGGTTATGTGGCTTTCGTCCAAGATTAAGAGGTACCTTTTGGGGAAATAGTCCAAGAGGGTAGGAGGGGGCTCCCCTGGTCTTCTGCCTGTGAGGTGCCTGGAGTAGTTCTCTATGCCGTGGCAGTAACCCAACTCCAGCATCATCTCTAAATCAAACCTGGTCCTCTCCTCAATCCTTTGGGCCTCTTTGTATTTGCCCTGGGAGAGGAAGTATTCCACCCTCTCCTTCAGCTCCTCTTTGATCGCCTCAAAGGCCCTCTCCCTGATCTCGAAGTCTGTGACATAGTGTGTGGCAGGGAAGACGGTATATCTGTTTAGCCCCGAAAGGACATCCCCTGTGAGGGGATCTATCTCCTCTATTGCCTCCACCGTATTCCCCCAGAACCTCACCCTTATTGCCTTTGAGTCCTCTGATACAGGGAAGATGTCGAGGGTATCCCCCCTTACCCTAAATCTTCCCCTATAGAAGTCGTAGTCTCCCCTCTCATATTGTATCTCCACCAGCTTTCTTATTGCGGCCTCCCTGGACAGATCCCTTTCCCTCTCCAGGTACAAAAGCATATTCCTGTATGCCTCAGGGGATCCAAGTCCATATATACAGGAGACGCTGGCCACTATGATCACGTCATCCCTTTCGAGGAGTGCCCTGGTGGCGGAATGTCTCAGTTTGTCTATCTGCTCGTTTATGTGGGCATCTTTCTGGATGTAGGTGTCTGTCTGAGGGATATAGGCCTCTGGTTGATAGTAATCGTAATAGCTCACGAAATATTCCACCCGGTTTTCCGGGAAGAACTTTTTCAACTCCCCATAGAGCTGCGCTGCCAGGGTTTTGTTGGGGGCAATGATCAGGGTGGGAAGCTGGGCCCTGGCAATCACATGGGCCATGGTAAAGGTCTTTCCAGACCCTGTGACCCCTAATAGTACCTGGTGTCTTAGACCTCTTTTGAGGCCATCCACAAGCCCTTCGATGGCCTGGGGCTGGTCTCCACAGGGCTCGAAAGGGCTTACTAACCTAAATCCCATCTCCAGGTGGTGCCTTCTGGTGTATCCTGAAGTATTACTCCCTTGGATTTGAGGAGGTCTCGTATCTGGTCTGCCCTCTTGTAATCCTTTGCCTTCCTTGCAGCTGCCCTCTCTTCTATGAGTAGTTCTATCTCCCTTTCTTCTATTTGTCCCTGATCACCCCTGAGGGAGAGGAAAAATTCCTGGGGGGTAGAATTTAAGATACCCAAGATCTGAGCCGCTGATAAAAGAGAGATGTAGAGCCCCTTTAGTTGATCTAATTTTTTCCCATTACCAGGGGTGTCCAAAAGGGAATTTATCTCCCTTACAAGCCCAAATAGGGCTGCCAACGCAGCAGGGGTATTTAGATCCCCCTCCATGGAGGAGAGGAACTGGGGGATCATTGAGAGGTGCCCTTGTAAATCTTCGGAAGGGATACCCATGGGGCCTTGAAATACCTCTTCCAGGCGTTCTAAGGTGCGATAGACCCTGATGAGGGCAGCCTGATGGGCCCTCACAGAGGACCTTGTAAAGTCCAATGGGGTCCTGTAGTGCTTGGATAGGAGAAACAATCTCAGCACTTCAGGGTGAAATTCCTTCAGGGCATCTCTGATGGTGATAAAGTTTCCCAAGGACTTACTCATCTTTTCTGAGTCCACGGTCACAAAACCGTTATGTACCCAGTACCTGGCAAATTCACCTCCGTAGGCACAAAGGGATTGAGCCCTTTCGTTTTCGTGGTGGGGAAATATCAGATCCATTCCGCCGCCGTGGATGTCAAAGGTATTCCCCAGATAGAGGTTACTCATTACAGAGCATTCCAGATGCCAGCCAGGCCTGCCCCTCCCCCAGGGGCTCTCCCAGTAAGGCTCATTGGGCTTTGAGGCCTTCCAGAGGGCAAAATCCATGGGGTGCCTCTTTTTCTCCTCCACCTTTATCCTGTAACCCGCCTTCATCTGGTCCAGCTTTCTACCCGAAAGCTCCCCATAACGGGGGAAGGTCTGAACGCTGAAATAGACATCCCCGTCTTCCACATAGGCATGACCCTTGGAGAGGAGGATCTGGACCATCTCGATCATGGGACCTATGTGCGAGGTGGCCCTTGGCTCAAAGGTGGGTCTCAGCACAAAGAGCCTGTCCATATCCTCATAAAAGGCCTCGATATACCTTTCTGCCACCTCTTTGGTATCCAGCCCCAGTTGGTTGGCCTTGTTTATTATCTTGTCGTCTATATCTGTGAAGTTTCTGACATAGGTCACCTGGTAGCCCCTTGCCAAAAGGTACCTATATAGCACATCAAAGACTACCGCAGACCTTGCGTGGCCTATGTGGCAGAGGTCATATACTGTCACCCCGCACACATACATGGCCACCTTCCCCTCTCTTAAGGGCCTAAAGGTCTCTATCTCCCTCTTTATGGAATTGTGGATCTCCATCTCCTATTTTCGATTCCTCCTGATCAATACCACACAAAAGGCCTCAATACCTTCTTCCCTACCGCAAAAACCGAGTCCCTCGGGCCTTTTGCCCTTTATATTAACCTTCTCCTCATCTACTTCCAAGACCCTGGCTATATTTAGCCTCATCCCCTTCAAAAAGTCCAATAACTTAGGCCTTTCTGCCACCACAGTGGCATCTATATTGGATATCTCAAACCCCCTCTCTCTTAGAAGCCTCTTTGTCTCCGAAAGTAATTGGAGGCTCGATATGTCCTTGAACTTGGGATCAGAGGCGGGGAAATAGACCCCTATGTCACCAAGACCTGCTGCCCCTAAGAGGGCATCTATGACTGCATGGGTGAGGACATCTGCATCGGAGTGGCCCAGTAGCCCCCTGAGAGAGGGGATTTCTACACCTCCTAAGATAAGTTTCCTTTGCTCCACAAGGGGATGAGCGTCATAACCTATGCCCACCCTCATATCCATTGATAACCCCTAAGAGAGCTCCATCAGCAGGGAGGCCAAGAGGGGAAACATGATTTCGTGGTGTCCTATGAGATAATAGCCCTTTCCCCCAAAGGAAGTGGGCCTCTCTTTTACATTGGTCTCTGCCCTGTAATGTCGGATGAAGTCCATGGTGACAGTGGTGATCTTGTCCAAGGGGTAGCCCATATTTCTGGCCACAGTAACTGCCTTTAAAAAGACCTCTGGCAGGATCACTGCAGAGCCCAAATTGATATATACTCCCCCTTCCAGCTCAGATACGAGCCTGCAAAACCTCCTAAAGTCCAAAAGTGAGGTGTATCCTATGGCAGATCCATCTGCCTCAGGTGCCATGTGTATTATATCTGTCCCCACTGCCACATGGACCGTAACAGGGACCTTTAACTCATAGGCCTTGTGGAGGACAGAGAATCTGGAAAAAGGAAAAGATGCCAAATAGAGCTCCCTTGATACCACCTCACCCAGGCCTATCCCTTCTTCCTGGCCCCTCTTTATGGCAGAATTTATAAAAAGTGAGGTCTCTTTAGCCATCCCAAATTCACCCCTTTTCAAGGCCTCTTTTACATCCTCTGAGGTCTTGCCCGACATGGCTATCTCTGTATCGTGGATTATACAGGCCCCATTCATTGCCAGTGAAGTTATGATCCCAGCCTCCATGAGCTGGTTGATAATGGGCCCCAAACCCACCTTTAATACATGGGCACCCATGCCCAGTATTACCGGTCTCTCCCTTTTCCTTGCCTCAAGTATCTCCTCTATGACCTCCCTTAAGGCCCTTCCGGCAAGGATCTCGGGTAGGGACATAAGCCACTCCTTGAGATCCATCCCGTTCTTGTAAGGCCTCGCAAACCTCTCCACCGATACCAAACTGGATCTGCTTTCCAATGATGACCTTTTAAGAGGGCTTAGATCAATGGGTTCTGTGGATTTAATCAAGCATCTCCTCCAAATAATTCCCTTTCCACCATCTCGCAGATCATGTGGATAATGAAGGCATGCACCTCTTGAATCCTTGGGGTAGAGCTATTTCTTACAATGAGCTTCAAATCTACCAATGACCCCAAATCGCCTCCATCCCTTCCCAAGAGCCCTATGGAAAAGATCCCCATCTCTTTGGCAGTGAGGGCCGCCCTTATACAGTTCTTGCTCTTTCCGCTGGTGCTTATCACAATCAGAAGGTCATCTTCTTTCCCCAATGCCCTTATCTGCTTTTCAAAGACCTGGTCAAAGGAGTAGTCGTTCCCTATGCTGGTGAGAACCGAGGGGTCTGTATTTAGGGCTATGGCAGGTAGTGGCCTCCTTTCCAAGAGGAACCTGTTTATAAACTCGGCTGCCATGTGTTGGGCATCTGCTGCGGAGCCTCCATTTCCGCAGATCAATAACTTACCACCTGCCTTAAAGGCCTCTACTATCCTTTTGGCCGCCTCTTGGATTCCCCTTTCGTTTTCCTCCAAGAAGGCCCATAGTATATCAACGAGTTCTTTGAGGGAGCGCCTTAACAGATCCACCACCGCCGCCTCCTATGAGAGGTCTCTTTTTCTCATACCCTATTGCCTTTGGCTCCTGGGATTTGGGGAGCTCAGATACCTCGCCCACGAGTCCGGTCAGGTCTTCTACTACACTCTGCAATCCCCTTGCCTGCTCCAAGAGGGCCTGTGCGGCGCTAGCGCTTTCTTCAGCAGTGGCAGCGTTTTGCTGCGTTACCTTGTCTATATCAGCTATGGCCTTGTTGATCTGCTCTATACCATTTGCCTGCTCCTGGCTGGCGCTAGCGATTTCAGAGAGCAATTCACCCATCTTGCCCACACTTAAGGCCACTTCCCTATATTTCTGGTCGGTTTCGTCTACCAGGGTTGTCCCTCTCCTTGCACCCTCCAAAACCGCTCCTATGAGGGCCTGGGTGTCTTTAGAGGCCTGGGCACACCTCAGGGCAAGGCTCCTGACCTCATCTGCCACCACTGCAAATCCGGCCCCTGCAGCACCTGCCCTGGCTGCCTCCACAGCGGCATTCAGGGCCAAGAGATTTGTCTGGAAGGCTATCTCATCTATGGTCTTTACTATCTTGGAGGCCTTTTCACTATCGGCTCCCACTGTCTTCATGGTATTTATCATCGCCTTCATGCTCTGGTTTGCTTCCTGCAACCTCTTTTTACTTTCCTCTGCTAGCTCTCCTGCTAACCTGGCATTTTGGGCACTCTGCTTTACCATGGAGGCCATCTCCTCAACAGAGGAAGAGGTCTCCTGGATAGAGGCAGCTTGGGAGTTTGCTCCCTCTGCCAGGGCTTGGCTGGAGAGAGTTAGCTCAGAGGAGGAACTCATATAAGAGCTTGTGGCGTCGGCCAAGAGGGAGAGTGCCTTGCGGATGGGATTTCCGATCCTCTGGGCCATAAATATTCCAAAAGGGATAAGAAGGATTACACAACCTATTCCCACAACAGCCAAGAGTCTTAACATGGTAGAGGTATTTTGGTCTGCTGTCCTTTTGGGGTAGAATAATACGGCCTTGGAGACCACAGAGTCCCCTGACTTCATGGGGTAGATGGTGGAATAGTACTTTTCCCCTCCTACTTCTAAGATGTTAATACCTTCGACCTCTGAACCTTCAAGCCTTTTATGTTCGCCTAGCGTACCCACATATAGGTCTGAACCCATATATAAATTTGCGTTGATCCCTGTTAATTTTAGTATCCTCTCTGGAAGGTCAGGCCCTATTATGGATGTGACTTCTATTAAGCCTGTAATTTCCTTTTTCACTCCGGATGTCTCCCTATCCAGGATCTCTGCTATAACAGGCGATGTGGATCTTATTCCCAAGGCCTTGCCCACCAAACAGTATTCAGTAGTGGTCTTCTGTTGGATCTCTATGGGGTACTTTAGCTCGAGACCCTTTATCTCACCAATCCTCTGCCAAGAGTCTATGCTGATCTTTTCGCCCTTTTTCCTCCTACAATGGACAATAGTAGTTTGTGGGTGTGAGACCACAAAGCCGGTAAGATATGTATCGGCTTCCCTTTGAACGAAGGCAAGGAGGTCCCTTTCTGACGTATAGAGCTTGATACTGTTTAAATCCGTGGCCACAGCTGCATTATAGAGGTTTTCCACCATCTCTTTAAGACTACTCCCAACTACATCCTCTCCCTGACCCTTCCCCATGGTCATCATGAAGTTCACTATGGTGCCAAGGTCTTTTATGGTACTTACATTCTCTCCCGCCTCTTGGAGATCCTTTTTGCGGCGCAAGAGATCCTCTTCAAGGATCTTTTGGCCTGCCTTCAAAGCCTCCAATGAGTAAGCTCTACCCTGACGAGATACTATAATCCCCACCACAATACCGGAGATGAGCATGGCTAAGACAACAGAGGCCACAACCATACCCAAAAGCCTTGCCTTTAGAGTAGCCCTCTTCATCAAAGACCTCCTGCTATTTTATGGGGATCTATCTATATTGGAGAGAACTTTTAAGCAAGCGAAACTTGTGTGGGGTCCCTGAGTTTTTTGTGGGGTATATGAGAAGTTAGGGCCCTTGCCAATTCCCATACTTTGGGAGATACTCTCTTTAAAATTTGACCGGAGGTCCATTGTGAAGATAGATCAAGTGCCAGAGGCTATCAGAGGCCATCTGATTCCCCATCCCCAAGGCGAGATGTTTTACAGGTGCCTTGGGTGTGGATCAGTCCATGACATTTCCAGGCTACTTTATACCTGCCCAGAGTGTGCTGGTGTGCTCTTGCTGGAATACAGAGATACCCAAACCCTTGGCCCCAGTATATATAGAGATGTCTTGGACTATCGGAAGGTAATAAATTTTAGGCCCCTAAACGGGGTTTTCAGATACTATGAATACATAGCACCCGTGATACCTCCCGAACATATAGTATACCTTGGGGAGGGGGGCACCCCTTTAGTAGAGGCAAACGGGAGGCTAAAAGGGCTTGTGGGGAGGGATTTCTATTTCAAGTTGGACGGGCTAAACCCCTCTGCCTCTTTTAAGGATAGGGGTATGGCCTGTGCTTTGAGTTATCTCAATTTCCTCTTGAAGAAGGGCTCCTTAAAGAATGTGCTTGCCATCTGTGCCTCCACAGGGGATACCTCCGCCTCTGCTGCACTCTACACAAGCTATATCTCTGAAGGGATTGTCCTAGCGGTGCTACTCCCAAGGGGAAAGGTTACCAGGCAGCAGATGGCGCAACCCTTAGGTCACGGCGCAAAGGTCTTGGAGATCCCTGGAGTATTTGACCACTGCATGAAGGTGGTAGAATACCTCTCTGAGAGATACGATGTGGCACTCCTGAATTCCAAGAACAGCTGGAGGATCCTGGGTCAAGAGTCCTATTCCTATGAGATCGCACAGGATCTAAACTGGGACTTAGAGAATATCGTGGTAGTGGTCCCCATTGGAAATGCAGGGAACATTACCGCAGTGCTTTCTGGTTTCCTGAAATTTTTCAAAGCCGGGATTATCAAGGCCCTTCCAAAGGTGATAGGGGTTCAGTCTGAGCATGCTGACCCAGTGTTTAGGTATTATTCTAAACCCAGAGATAAGAGGAAATTCGAGCCAGTGGAAGTCTCCCCCAGTTGTGCACAGGCAGCTATGATAGGAAACCCTGTCTCAATGCCTCGGGTGATGAGATTGGTAGATGAGTATGAAGAGATGGGGGGAGGGGAGAACTTCCATGTGGTAAATGTAAAAGAGCAGGAGATCATGGATTTTATGCTCCGGGCCAATAGAAACGGCAATGTGGTATGCACCCAAGGGGGAGAATCCCTGGCAGGCTTCAAAAGGGCAGTGGATCTTGGCCTTGTGGAGAAAGACAAAATCGGCATCTTGGATTCCACTGCCCATATGTTGAAATTTATCTCTTTTCAGGAGATGTACTTTGAAGATCGCTTTGACCCAGCCTATGAGGTGGTCCCCAAAGAGGAGCTAAAGAACTTTCCAGTGGAACTTACCACTCCCACCTTTAAGTCGGCCCCTAAACAGGAGGATCTGGAGAGATTTACCCGTGAGATGGGAGAGAGGGTGGCAGAGATCTTGGGATTAAATCCCAAAAAATAAAAGGGGGCATATGCCCCCTTTTATTTGGATCATTATCCTTAGAAGAGCCCCATCACCTTGCCAGTATTTACATCCACATCTACCCTTCTAAATGCTGGGTCTGAGCTGGTCCCGGGCATAAGGCTGATGGTCCCTGCACATGGACATAGGAACTTTGCCCCTGAGTAGATCAACACATCCCTGATGGGGAGTACCCATCCCTTTGGAACCCCTTTCAGGGCAGGATCATGGCTCAGGCTCAAGTGGGTCTTCACCATCATGGTGGCATATTCGTCATATTTTGGATCTGATTCCAGCATCTTTGCCTTGGCCTCTGCCTCAGGTGTCCAGGCTACTCCATCTGCACCATAGACCTCTTTTGCTATTAAGGCAACCCTATCTCTCAGTTTCATTTCCAAGGGATAGAGGAATTTGAACTCGGATTTTTCCTCGCAGGCCTCAACAACGGCCTCTGCAAGCTCTATGGCGCCCTCTCCGCCCCTTGCCCAGTGCTCAGAGACCGCACACCTTGCACCGGCCGCCTCTGCAGCCCTCCTCACTGCCATTATCTCATCCTTGGTGTCTGTATGGAAGGCATTGATGCATACAACGGGCTTCATGCCGGACTTCTTTATGGTATTTATGTGATGGATCAGATTGGCACATCCCTTTTCCACCAAGGCCACGTTCTCCTTCTGGTACTCTTCGGGCAACGGCAGACCTGCCACTACCTTGGGGCCTCCTCCGTGCATCTTGAGGGCCCTTATTGTGGCCACAAGGACTGATACATGGGGTTTCAGACCGCTATAACGGCACTTCACGTTCCAGAACTTCTCAAAGCCTATATCCGCCCCAAAGCCTGATTCTGTTACATGATAGTCGAACATCTTGAGGCCTATCCTATCGGCAATGATAGAGGATTGGCCCACTGCGATATTGGCAAATGGGCCTGCATGGATCATGACAGGCTGATATTCTACGCTGCAGCAGAGTGTGGGGTTGATGGTGTTTCTCATCCAGGCAGTCATGGCGCCACCCACTTCCAGGTCGCCTGTGGTGATGGCTTTGCCTGTCTTGCTAAAGGCAAGGGTTATTTCATCTAATCTCTTTCTGAGGTCCTTTAGGTCTGTTACTATGGAGAGGATGGCCATGAGCTCAGAGGAGACAGCAATCCCAAACTTGGACTGCATACAATATCCATCCATTCTACCGCCCAAACCTATCACTATGTTCCTCAGGGACTGGGCACAAAAGTCAATAACCCATCCGAACTCTACCCTTGTGGGGTCTATATCCAGTCTGGGCATACGGGTCAGCCTCATCAACTGCTCGTCCGTATAGTTTCTTTCGTGCTGCATCCTGGCGGTGAGTGCCACCATGGCCAAGTTGTGGGCGTTCATGATGTCGTTTATGTCCCCTGTGAGGCCCATGCTGAATTCTGTCATAGGTATTAGAAGGGCGTTACCACCACCTGCGGCAGTCCCTTTAATGTTCATGGTGGGGCCACCAGAAGGTTGCCTGAGTGCACCGCCTACATTCTTACCCAGCTTACCAAGGCCCTCTATAAGTCCCAAAGATGTGGTACTCTTGCCTTCTCCAAGGGGGGTGGGAGTAATAGCTGTGACTTCGATGTACTTGCCGTCTGGCTTGTCCTTCAGTCTGTCTATGATCTTCATGAAATCCAACTTGCAAATCCTGCCATAGGGGATGATCTCATCCTTTGTGAGCCCCAACCTCTCCCTCCACTCATCAATGGATGGCATGTTCTGTTCAGCAAGCTCTGCGATCTGCCAGTCCTTCAGTTTAACCGCATCATAAGGCATCTCTTAATTCCTCCTTGTATGGAAATGTTGATAGGCTATGAGCCTTTTTTAGGCCAGGTTGTCTTTAACAAAAATGAGAGGTAAGGTCAAGCAATACAAGAAATTTTTCACAAATTTTGGTAGGGGCCACTTGGTTGGAGTTTTGGGTCTTTGAGGTATGTGGATATGGGAAGGGACAAAACTTTGGCCCCCACCAATCCCAAGGTGTCGGGCCCGTCTTGTATACACAATAGCCTTTTAGGTCAAGTAAAGGTCCCTATTCTTTAAGCCCCTTTAACGCATTTAGTATTATATCAGCCGGGGGCCTTTGGTTTATATCATGGATATGTACCAACCTTAGGGTCCCGCTCCTGTCCACAAGGAAGAGGGCCCTTTCTGCTATACCATTGCTCCTTAAAACCCCATAGCTCTTTGCCACCTCGCCATGGGGCCAAAAGTCTGAAAGCACAGGAAACCATACCCCACCAAGGTATTTTATCCACGCCCTAAGCGATGGGATAGACTCTACACTTATACCCACTAGTATCGTGTTGTGTGACCTGAATATCTCCTCCATTATGTTGTACCCAGGCCATTGTTCAGAACATATAGGTGTCCATGCCCCAGGGATAAAGGAGATTAGTACATGGGATCTTTCAAGCAGGCCCCGGAGAGCTACCTTCTCACCCTCAATGGAAGGCAATTGGAAAAGAGGGGCCTTATCACCTACCTTGAGGTGTGAATGACTATCGACCGGTTTCAGTAAGGTAGTCT
The DNA here is from genome assembly GCA_938002815.1 of uncultured bacterium. GTDB lineage: Bacteria > Desulfobacterota > DSM-4660 > Desulfatiglandales > CALKZT01 > CALKZT01. The sequence continues at coordinate 6,938 of CALKZT010000122.1, read as the reverse complement.
TGGGGCCGATCAGTTCAAACCCGTAAGTGAGAGTAGAGAAAAATAGGAGGCAGAAAAGGCAAAAAGAAAGAGGTTTCCACATCTTATTTATTCTCCCGTAGATTGGATTCCAGTATCGAAATTATCTCTTGTGTCTCTAAGGGCCTTGCAATCTTTCTATATAGGACCCTACCCACTTCTGGACCCTTCCCAATAAAGATGAGGATATAAGGTGTCCTGGGCTCCCCCAAGGCCTTGTGTACCCTGTAATCTGAATCAGGAATCATTGGGAATTTAACCTTATATTTCCCTTTAAAGACCTCTGTCTCCATTTCGGTGTTTCCTGCCCCAAAACCTATAAACTTCACCTGGCCTGAGGGATATAGGAGGTTTACATCCTCAAATAGACTGTTTATACGGGGTGCCTCTGCCTGACAGTGAACACAGTACATGTTGAAGACCTCCAGGATAATCAGTTCAGCATTGATATCTGAGATCGTTACCTGGCTGGCCTCAACTCCCAGATAGTTTCTATCTTTTTCAGAGGGCAAATCAAAACTTATCCGGGATAGAAGGTGAAATTCATCCGCTCCAGAGGCCATTAGAGGGAAGAGCAGCACAAATGAGAAAATGCCCACAAAAAAGGCCTTAATGGAAGATCACCTCCCTTTTAATAAAATTTTATTGCCCTTTGAGAGCCATTTCAACCAATATCTCTTCCGGATCCCCTATTTGCCCTCTACAAGAAGCCTTGCCCCCAAGACTTTTTTAGAGGCTCCGCCTACCAGGAGGAAACCCGGCTGGTGAAGTACGCAAGATCCAGTAGGGGCTTTCATGATAAGAGCCTTAATGAGCTCAAAAGGGAGAGAAGCCTTTTGGGGCCCTCCTTGGCAGGATCTCGTTGGATCCCTACCCACTCCACTAGTTTTTGAAGGGCCTTCCCGGAAGAGATGGCTTCCATGGCCATCTCCTTACCCTTTAGAATACTTTCCGCCTTGTCTGCAACATACAAGATTGCCCCAGAGTTGATTGCCGTAAAGTCTGTGCAGGCCTTAGATCCTTTTCCTCCCAGGACCAAGAGAAACCTTTTGATCTCTTCCTTTAAGTCCCCACTAAATACTATATCTTTTATCTCATAGGTGGGAATTCCAAGGTCCTGGGGTGTAAGCTCGTATCTTTTCACCTCTTTTGAGTCGAATTGGAGGATCTTTGTGATCCCGCAGGGAGAGATCTCGTCCATGCCTTTCTGATGACCATCTACTAGGCCATGGACTACCATCGCCCTCTCATAGCCAATCCTTCTCATAAGCATTCCTATCTTCTCCATGAGATCTTCTCTGTACACACCCCTTAGGGCAAGTTTGGGTCTTACAGGAGAGGCAAGGGATGCAGAGATATTGAAGGTGGAACCGAAGTGTATCTGGGAGAGGATCCTTGCGAGGGCGCCCGGGTGGACCTTTGGGCTCATACCGTTAAAGAGGCCTATCCCTGTCTCCTTGATGCTTTCTGCCACCAATTCCACCTCTGCCTCCACATTGATACCTAAGGCCTCCAATATATCCACAGTACCACACTTACTGGTGAGGGCCCTGGCTCCGTGGCGTGCCATAACCACACCCAAGGATGATGCCACTATGGCAGAGGCTGTGCTCACATTGAAGGTAAAAAGGCCATCCATCCCTGTACCAGAATTTTCAAAGAGGGGGTCAGGCAAAGGGGTGGTTACCTTCACAGTGTCCAACTCATAGATTGCCCTCCAGGCACCGTAGAGCTCTTCTGCAGTCTCCCCCTTTGAGACAAGGGCAGCCAAAAAGGCCCCTTGCTGTAATTCCGATTGCCCATTGGTCAAGAGGTCCTTAAAGCACTGGTAAGAGGCCTCTTCATCTAGATCCTTCTTTTCGATCAGCCTTTGGATATGATAACCAAAGCTCTTGGGATCCATTGAACACCTCCTATCATCTTTGGATATTTGGATAAATTAAGACCTTTATTCCCCTTCTATGCTCCACTATATCTAAGGCAGTTTCCAAATGATCCAAGGGGAGCCTATGGGTAATAAGGTCCTTTACCTCTACCCTTCCATTTATTAGGAGTTGTAGTGCATAGAGGGCATGTCTGTGGGAACATCCATAGGCACCCACTATGGTCTGCTCCAGGTAGTGTATGAGGTTGAAGTCCACCAGGAGGGTCTCTTCCTTTGGCAGAAGACCAGAAAATACCACCAGCCTCCCCCTCGGAGCGAGGTGGGAGATGGCCTCCTTGTAGGCAATGGGAGAGCCCACTGCCACGATACATAGGTCAAAGATTTGGCCCTTTGGATCCTCAAGCCCTCCTAAAAAGGCACGCCTCTTGGGATCTGGTTCTATGACTGTGGGATATGCGCCCATTGCACTGGTGGCCCTTTTTAGGAGGATCCCTGCAGGCCCTCCGCCCCAAATACCCACTGACTCCCCCTCCTTTAATGCCCCCAACTCAAGGGCATTGAGACAACAGGACAATGGTTCCAAAAATACTGCAGTTTCAAAGTCAAGCTGCTCTGGAATCCTAATTACTGATGAGGCAGGAGAAGTTACGTATTCTGCAAACCCACCAGGTCTGTGAAAACCCATGATCCGCATCTTCTCGCAGAGGTTTTCTGCACCCTTATTGCAGTTTTTGCAATTCTTACAGCTAATGCCAGGGTATATGTATACCCTGTCACCTATCCTGAGGTTGTTGACCTCCTCACCCATCTCTACCACAGTTCCCACAACCTCTTCCCCCGGAATACAGGGCAATACCAAGTCCCTATGGCCGTGTCTTATGATCTTCAAGTCAGTCCTACAGAAACCGGCTACCCCTACCTGGACCAAGACCTCATCCCTATTGGGTTTTGGTTTTGGGACCTCTTCAATGCCGTAGATGCCCAACCCTCTTACCACCAATGCCCTCATCTGCTCCCCCCCAAATAAAAAAGGGTTCCGCTGGTTTTCACCAGTCGGAACCCTTTGCCTTCAGGTTACCGACACTCTGACACAGAGGTCTTCTGGCTTCTCCCCCCAGTTACCTACCTTCCCATCTGCCTTGGGGCAGACAGTGGCCTCTCTACGGTACCTGGTTGCCCCCATAAAGGGGCAGGAGTTACAGCGGCGGGTCCGCCACGGATTTTCACCGTGTTCCGGGATCTGTGCCAGCTATGTCAGGGCCATATTTACTTAGGAGATCTAAAATTGTCAAGCTTCATAATAGGGGGTATTGGGGCAAATGGGCCAATAGGGGGATTATCTCTTAAGATAGTTTAACTCAATCCATCTCATGTATTCTCCTGAGCGGACCCTGTTTACCCAGTCCATGTGTTCCATGTACCACCTCACAGTCCTCCTCAGACCTTCCTCAAACTCTACAGTCTGTCTCCAGCCTAATTCTCTCTTTATCTTCCCACAATCTATGGCATATCGCCTGTCATGGCCTGGCCTGTCCTTAACAAAGACGATGAGTTTTTTCAATAATTCAGGATCCTTTTTTGCTTCACAAGAGATGATGTATATCAATTTGTTTACTAGTTTTATGTTTTCCCATTCGTTTTCCCCACCTATGTTATACTTCTGACCCAAGATTCCCTTTTTCATTATCAACCATACTGCAATGTTATGATCTTCCACATACAACCAATCCCTAATGTTCTTACCATCTCCATAAATAGGGAGGGGTTTTCCTTCCAGCATGTTTAGGATCATGAGCGGTATGAATTTTTCTGGAAACTGATAAGGTCCGTAGTTGTTTGAGCAGTTACTAAGTGTTACGGGCAAACCATATGTGTGATGATATGCCATGACCAGATGATCGCTTGCTGCTTTGCTGGCAGAATATGGGGAGTGGGGATCATAAGGTGAGTCTTCCCTAAAATAGCCGTGCGGACCCAGACTGCCATAGACCTCGTCGGTGGATATGTGGTGAAAGAGGATATCGTTATCTTTGCCTTCCCATGCCTTTTTTGCTGCTTCCAGTAGATTAAAAGTGCCAATTACATTGGTGGTGATGAAGGCGTCAGGGGATACTATGGATCTATCTACATGACTTTCTGCTGCAAAGTGGATTACAGAGTCTACGTCAAATTCCTCAAATACCTCTTCTACCAGGGACTTATCCCTTATATCACCCTTTACAAAGACATACCTTTTGCCTGCTTTTTCGGCCACACCAGAGAGGTTTTCTAAGTTTCCTGCATAGGTGAGCAAATCAAGGTTTATGACTCTGCCTTCAAAATCTATTTTCTCGCCCAAAAGATATCTAATCATGTTTGAGCCTATAAAGCCTGCACCACCTGTTACAAGGATATTTTTAAAGGACCTCTCCATCCCTCTTTATCTCCTCTAAGAATTTTTGAAGGCTTAGCTTCCAATGGGGGATATCTATCCTGTATACCCTTTTGATCTTTTCCTTTGACAAGACAGAATATAGGGGCCTTTTGGCCTTTGTCTTGTATTCAGAGGTTTTAATTGGTCTAATCTCACATTGATTTTTTATGATTCCATATGTGACACCAAGCCTATATATCTCCTTTGAAAACTCAAACCAACTACATTGACCTTCATTTGTATAGTGATAGATCCCATAGTGTATTTCAGCCTTGGATATTATCGTAATTATAACATTTGCAAGATCTTTTGTCCATGTGGGAGATCCAACTTGGTCATCTACCACATTAAGATGATCTTTTTGGTTCATGAGTTTAAGCATAGTATAAACAAAGTTATGCCCATATCTCCCATAGAGCCAGGCTGTACGGATTATTAAAGAATTCTTGCATAAAGAAAGCACCAGATCTTCTCCTTCTGACTTTGAACTACCGTAGACGCAGCAGGGTGCTTTAGGATTTTCTTCGGAGTAAGGAGAATCTGTATCACCTGAAAATACGTAATCTGTTGATATGTGTATCAGGGAGGCATCGAGATCACAGGCCAGTTTTGCTAAGTTTTGTGGACCAAAAACGTTTATGTCGTAACATAAACTGGTTTCATCTTCTGCCTTGTCCACCATGGTATAGGCTGCACAGTTTATTATCCACCTTATCTTTTTGTTTTTCTTCGTGATGCTATCAGAAAACTCATAGAGTATATTTAGATCTGTTATGGAAACTTCCTTGTCTGTACCGACAAAATCAATGCTCTTCTCCTTTAGCAATAGTTCAAGTTCCCTCCCAAGCATCCCTTTATTTCCCACAAGCCAGATCAAAATAGCTGCTCCCAGGCCTCTTTGAGAATGGGCAATCTCCTGTCTTTCTCTGAGATGAGGAGCACCTCAGGGGGCCATTCTATTTGGAGTTGGGGGTCGTCATAGCGGATACCCCTTTCGGAGTCCCTATTGTATTCCCTCGTGCACTTGTATTGGACTACGCTACCCTCCTCCAGGGCCAAAAAGCCGTGTGCAAAACCTTCGGGTATCCAAAGCATGAGGTGGTTTAGAGAGCTGAGTTCAAGTCCTATCCATCTTTTGAAGGTGGGAGAATCTCTCCTCAAATCCACTGCCACATCCCAGATTCTACCCTTTGGTACCCATACGAGTTTCCCCTGGGCATGGGGGTGTTTCTGGTAGTGGAGCCCCCTTAAGACCCCTTTTTTTGAGAAGGATATATTGTCTTGGACGAAGGTATCAGGGATTCCCAAACTCCTAAATTCTGAGGTCTTGAAGGCTTCCATAAAATAGCCACGCTCATCCTGGTATACATCGGGCATAAGGACCAATACCTCTGGTATCTGGGTCACCTGTATCTTGAATCCCATCTTAGGCCTCCTCTGCCACCTGCCTTAAGTAGTCGCCGTAGGGGGTATTTATCTCTCTTGCTATATTCAAGAGGTCTTCTCTTGCTATCCATCCATTCCGAAATGCTATCTCTTCTATACATGCCACATAAAGTCCCTGTCTCTTTTGAATGGTTGCTACGAAGTTGGCTGCATTTACCAGACTGTCGAAGGTCCCTGTATCCAACCAGGCCATACCCCTTCCAAAGAACTCCACGTATAGCTCACCCCTTCTGAGGTACTCTTTGTTTACATCTGTTATTTCAAGTTCCCCGCGCTCTGATGGTTTGAGTCCCTTTGCAATTCCGACCACTTTGTTGTCGTAGAAGTAGAGTCCAGGGACTGCGTAATTGGATTTGGGTTTTTTGGGTTTTTCTTCTATGGAGATTACCCTGCAATTCTCATCGAACTCCACCACTCCATAATCAGAGGGGTTTTTGACGTAATATCCAAAGATAGTGGCACCTGTTTCTCTTTTGGCTGCCTTTTTGAGGATCCCTGTGAACCCATGTCCATAAAAGAGATTATCTCCTAAGACAAGGGCGACCCTATCATTGCCAATAAAGTGCTCCCCCACTATAAATGCATCCGCCAGACCGCGGGGATATTCCTGGACCGCATAATCAAAGGACATACCGATTCTCTCACCTGTACCTAAAAGGTTCTTGAATATGGGCAGGTCCCTTGGCGTGGATATTATGAGTACTTCCCTAATATCGGCGAGCATAAGTACTGAGAGGGGATAGTAGATCATGGGTTTGTCGTACACCGGGAGAATCTGTTTGGATATGGCCAGTGTTACGGGATAGAGTCTTGTGCCAGATCCGCCAGCGAGTATGATCCCTTTTAACATTGGTCCTCTCCTCTCTAAAGTTTACCCGATTATTTGTTTAAGGGGAGAGAAAAATCAATAGAATTTAAGGTGACCCCCATTAGCAGTAAATTCTACCTTGACAAAAGGGAGAGATAAAGGTAAGTCCCCTATTAAAGGAGAGGTCCTGAATGGCTACAATCCAATCGAAGTGATGTATAGTGGCATTTGGGCCCCAAAAGGAGGCAGCTTTGAGGCCTTCTATTGCTTCCCAAGAAGAATCTAAACTACTTTTTCTCTCCTTAGAAAATTTCAACACTCAGTAACTTCAAGGAGTTGAAGTTGAGTTACAAGTTGACACCCAGCCA
>CALKZT010000121.1 GCA_938002815.1 uncultured bacterium | reverse complement strand
GGTGGAAAGTGCCTCCAGACACCTAAATTCCAAGGACACAGCCTCTGTGGTCTTAGACGAGGTAATGGGTTTTCTGGTGACCATGTTCTGTATACCTTTTGGGATCATAGAGGTATTATTGGGCTTTTTCCTTTTCAGGCTTTTTGATATATTGAAACCTTATCCCATAAAGGGCTTGGAGCGTATAAAAGGGGGGATACTGTGGGACGATCTCGTAGCAGGTGTGTATGCCAATATATTGATGAGGATCATAATTCTTTTGGCGAAATAAAATGATAGGGGAAGTCCTGACCATAGGCAACGAACTCATCTCAGGGAAGACCCAAGACATAAACGCCTGGTATATAGCAGGAACCCTCACAAAGTCAGGGCTTAAGGTAAAAAGGATCACCTCTGTGGGCGATGACCCTGAGATGGTGATAAAGGCCCTGAAGGGGACAATCGAAGAGGCCAGTTTTGTGATTGTAACAGGGGGGCTTGGTAGCACAGAGGACGATATCACCAACAATGTGGTGGCAGAGGCCTTGGGTAGGCCCCTCTGTCTCAATGAGGCCATGGCTGAAAAGATAAGGAGGGTGGCACGAAACAGGAAGATACCGGTTACCGAATCCCTCATGAAGATGGCATATATGCCCTCTGGTTCTAAGCTCCTTTCTCAGAAAGGGGTGAGCTGTGGATTTTATCTGGTAGAAAAAGGGGTGCCCATATATTTTCTCCCCGGAATCCCTGAACAGATGCGTCACCTCTTGGACAATGTGGTTATACCCGATATCAGGAACAGGTTTGGGGTAAAGAGTGAAATCTGTTTTAGGGTGATTAGGACATATGGGATATCTGAACCCGAGATTGCAGAGGCCTTTAGAAGGGAAAAGCTCTGCTCGGGAAAGGTCTTGTTTGGGTTTTACCCCAAGTTCCCTGAAAATCACATTACCATAACCATAGACAGCCCAGACCCCAAAGAGGCAAAAGAGGCCTTAGAGGAGGCCCAAGATAGGGTCCTTGGGCTCTTGGGGGAGTATGTGTTTTCAGTGGAGGATGAGGAATTGGAGGAGGTGGTGGGCAAAAGGCTTAGGGAAAAGGGGCTCACCCTTGCAACGGCAGAATCCTGCACAGGAGGCCTTCTGGGCCACAGGATCACAAATGTGCCCAATAGCTCCACCTACTATCTGGGAGGTGTGGTGGCTTACTCAGATAAGTTGAAGAGGGAGCTTTTGGGAGTGAGGCCCCAGACCCTTGAAGAAAAGGGGGCCGTAAGCGAAGAGACAGTAGCAGAAATGGCGCATAGTATCAGAGGCCTTACCGGCTCCCACATTGGTATCTCCATTAGTGGGATAGCAGGCCCGTCCGGTGGCACCCCTATGAAGCCTGTGGGTATGGTCTGCTTTGGCCTCTCCTCTGAGGATCTCCTTATAACCAGGACCTATAGGTTTTTTGGGTCCAGAGAAGAGATAAAGAAAAACTCCTCCTCCATGGCCTTGGACATGATTAGAAGGTACCTATATGGCTATACGTTCATTCCTGGCCTTTGAGCTCTCCCCTGAGATCCGATGGCTCCTAAGAGATCTAAGAGAGGAGCTGATGAGTCGCTTGGAGGGGATAAGGTGGGTTCCCCTTGAAAATATCCACCTTACTGTGCTCTTCCTGGGGAACATAGAGGAAAGGGATCTGAGCCCCTTAGGAGAAAAGGTAGGTGAGGTAGCCCAAAAGTACAAAGGCTTTTGGATGAAGATTACAGGCATGGGGATATTCGGTGGGATCAAAAACCCAAGGGTCTTGTGGGTAGGAATGGATGGTGAGAAGGAGAGGATGGGCTACTTCAAGGCCTCTTTGGAGAAGGCGCTGGAGGGCTTTGGGATAAAGAGAGAGGAGAGGACCTTCAAACCACATCTCACCCTGGGTAGGTTCCAGGAGAGGTTCAAACAGTTTGATAGACTACAGGAGTTACTGGATTCCCATAGGTCTTTGAAGGAGACCCCTCAGTTCTTTGAGGAACTCTCCCTTTTTAAGAGCCAGCTTACATCCTCTGGCTCTATTTACACAAAGCTCTCCTCTTGGAAATTAGAGGGTTCAAAATAGGAGGAAGGTATGGACAGGGAAAAGGCCCTTGAGCAAGCAGTAGGGCAGATAGAAAGGCAGTTTGGAAAAGGCTCCATCATGAGGATGGGTATCCAGAGGCTCTTAGATGTCCCCGTGATCCCCACAGGGTCCATAGGCCTTGACCTGGCCCTGGGAATAGGAGGGGTACCCAAGGGCAGGATAGTGGAGATATACGGGGATGAGGCATCTGGTAAGACGACCCTGGCATTGCACATAGCTGCCTGTGCCCAGAAGGCAGGAGGAATGGTCGCCTTCATAGATGCGGAACATGCCCTGAATGTGAACTATGCAAAAAAGATCGGGGTCAATGTGGATGACCTTTTGGTATCGCAGCCCGATACAGGGGAGCAGGCCTTGGAGATTGCAGAGATCCTGATTAGGAGCGGTGCCATAGACCTGGTGGTGATAGACTCGGTGGCCGCCCTTGTGCCTAAGGCAGAATTGGAAGGAGATATGGGGGATCAGCATGTGGGCCTGCAGGCTAGGCTCATGAGTCAGGCCATGCGGAAACTTACCGGCACCATAAGTAAGTCCAGGACCTGTGTCATATTTATCAACCAGACCAGGACAAATATAGGCGTAATGTTTGGAAACCCTGAGACTACTACAGGTGGGAAGGCCTTAAAGTTCTATTCCAGTGTAAGGCTCAACATCAAGAAGGTGGGCACCATAAAGGATGGAAACCAGGACATTGGGGCAAGGGTTAAGGTGAAGGTGGTAAAGAACAAGCTGGCCCCCCCTTTCAAGGAGACCGAGTTTGATATCATCTTTGGGGAGGGGATCTCCTCGTCGGGTGAAATACTGGATATGGCCACCAATCTGGAGATAATAGAGAAGAGTGGTGCATGGTACTCCTATAAGAATACAAGGCTTGGGCAAGGAAGGGAAAATGTGAGGAAGTTTCTAGATGAAAACGCCGACATAAGGGAGGAGATAGTCTCCCTCATCTATGAAAAGACCGGAATAAAGAGATCCGGGGATTTACCGGAGCCACCCACCCAAGAGTTAGAATAAATGGAAGGGGGAGAGACAAGATGGATTTCAGGGAGATTAGGGCTGCCTTTCTGGAGTTCTTCAGGAAGAAGGGGCATGAGGTGGTTGAAAGCTCCTCCTTGGTCCCAAGGGAGGACCCAACACTTTTGTTTACCAACGCAGGGATGGTCCAGTTCAAGAAGCTCTTTTTGGGGGAGGAGAAGAGACATTACAAGAGGGCAGCCACCTGCCAGAAATGCATGAGGGCAGGAGGAAAACACAACGACCTGGAAAATGTGGGATACACCCATAGACACCACACCTTCTTTGAGATGCTGGGAAACTTCAGCTTTGGTGACTATTTCAAAAAGGAGGCCATAAATTGGGCCTGGGAATTGTTAACGGATGTATACAAGTTGGATCAGGAAAAGCTTCACGTCTCAGTCTACGAAGAAGACGATGAGGCCTTTGGGATATGGGAGACTGAGATAGGACTTCCCTCCCAGAAGATAGTAAGGCTTGGAAAGGAGAGTAACTTTTGGGCCATGGGTGATACTGGGCCCTGTGGCCCCTGCTCCGAGATATATTATGACCTTGGACCCGAGATGGGGTGCGGAAATACCGAATGCAGACCTGGTTGTGATTGCGACAGATACCTGGAGGTATGGAACCTGGTCTTCACACAGTTCGATAGGTCTCCCGAAGGAAGGCTCACTCCCTTATCCCAACCCAATATAGATACAGGCATGGGGCTCGAAAGAATCTCTTCCGTAATACAAGGGGTAAGGTCCAATTTTGAAACAGACCTATTTAGGCCCCTCATCCACCGGATAGAGGAGCTTTCGGGTATAAGGTACGGGAATGGCAAGAGGCAGGACATCTCCTTTAGGGTCATAGCAGATCACACGAGGGCAGTGGTCTTTCTGGTGGCGGACGGAATAGTACCCTCCAATGAAGGGCGTGGCTATGTATTGAGACGGGTGATTAGAAGGGCTATTAGGTTTGGGCTGAATTTGGGACTCAAAGAGGGCTTCATGTGGCCTGTGGCAGAAAAGGTGGTAGAGCTCATGTCCAAAGACTATCCTGAGGTGGAGAGGGCAAAAAATGGGGTGAAGGGAGTGATACTGAACGAGGAAAAGAGGTTCCACTTCACCTTGGAGCAGGGGATGAAGGCCCTTGATAACTACCTAGAGGAGATGAGAGAAAAGGGGCTCCAGAGGATACCGGGGGAATGGGCCTTCAAACTCTACGATACCTACGGTTTGTCTCTGGATATCCTCCAGGATGTGGCAAGGGAGATGGGCTTAGGTGTTGACCTGGAAGGCTTTAATTCCGCCATGGAAATACAGAGGGCCAGGTCTCAGGAGGCCTGGAAGACAGAGGGGGCCTTTGAGGTGCCCCATTATCTAAAAGAGATGGTAACAGAAGGGCTTTTTACCCCCTTTTTAGGTTATGAAACCCTTTCAGCCCAGAGCAGGGTCTCAAAGATATTCTCCCAGGGAAAAGAGGTAGAGGAAGTGCTAGCTGGTCAGGAATGCGAGATCCTTATGGAAGAGAGCCCCTTTTACGGAGAAGGAGGGGGCCAAGTAGGAGATAGCGGGCTTATAGTGGGCACAGAGGGAAGCTTTTCTGTCCTCACCACCAAGAAATACGGACAGGGGATCCTCCTCCATGTGGGGAGGGTAGAGAAGGGGAGAATAAAAAAGGGGGAAAGGGTATTCGCAGAGGTATCCTCTGAGGAGAGACTCGCAACCATGAGACACCACACCTCCACACACCTTCTACACTCTGCCTTGAGGGATATACTAGGAGACCACGTAAAACAGGCAGGGTCACTGGTTTCCCCCACCAGGCTCAGGTTTGACTTTACACACTTCCAGCAGGTAGATCCTCAAACCCTCAGGGAGATAGAGGAGTTTGTAAACAGGGCGATCCAAAGGGATATTCAGGTAAAGACAAGGATCATGAAGAGACAAGAGGCAATGGAAAGTGGTGCGATAGCCATCTTCGAAGAAAAGTACGGAGAAGAGGTGAGGGTTGTGGAGATAGAAGGGGTGAGCAGGGAGCTCTGCGGCGGAACCCATGTGAGTTCCACCGGCCAGATAGGGATCTTTAAGATCCTTGGAGAGAGCGGGATTGCCTCAAATGTCAGAAGGATAGAGGCCCTCGCAGGGATGCCCGCATTCAGGTACTTACAGGCCCAAGAAGATGTCCTGAGATCCGTGGGAGAGGCACTAAAGGTGAGCTGGGAAGAGGTCCCCAGGAAATTGGAGGCCCTTCTAAGAGATCAAAAGGAGTATCAAAAGGAGATAGAAAGGCTGAAACAAAAGCTCATCTTCCAGAAATTAGATGAGGTCCTCTCCGGGGCAAGGGAGATAAAAGGGGTAAAGGTCCTCTGCTCCATTGTGGAGGCAGATAGCCCGAAGGCCTTGAGGGAAGCAGGGGACAGACTCAGAGAAAGGCTTAGATCAGGGGTAGTGGTACTGGGTGCAAGTGCAGATGAAAAGGCAATGCTACTTTGCACTGTATCCAAGGATCTCATAGACAAGATCAAGGCAGGTCAGATAATTGGTGAGCTTTCACAGCATCTGGAAGGAAGTGGAGGAGGTAGGCCTGATATGGCACAGGGGGGTGGCCCTAAGGTGGAGAAGTTAAAGGAAGTGATCCAGAGGGCCTATAGTCTAATAGATGAGCTTCTTGGGTAGGTTCCACCACGGCACCTTTTCCCCTTGGGGGCCAAAGGCAAGGGCCTCATTACACTTGGCAATGAAATCCAGGGCCTCTGTATACTGGCCCACATCTGGATATTGTTCTATGGCATTCTTGAACCTCTGAAGGGCAGCAGTGTATTTCCCGTTCCTAAAGTAGAACTTGCCCACATAGACCTCATGATAGGCCAGCATCTTGTAACACTCTGTCAAGGATTCCCTGGCCATAGTGGCATAACGGCTCTTTGGATACCCCTTCAGAAGCCTCTCAAAGACCTTCTTTGCCTCCCTTGCATGCTCTAAGTCCCTATCAAAACCCCTTATCTGATTGTAGTGGCACATACCCATCTTGTATATGACATAGGGTATGTTCTTATCCCTGGGATGTAACTTTTGAAAATTGCTATAGGCCTCTAAGGCCCCTTCGTAGTCCTTCTTTTGGAATAGGGAATCTGCGTATCTGAGCTCTGCCTCCAGTGCCAATTGGCTGAAAGGGTATTTTTCCGTAAGTTCCAAGAAGGCCTCTGAGGCATCCCCATAAAGGCCCTTGTCCATCAAGTCCATCCCCCTTTGAAAGAGGTCCTGGGGCTCTGCCTCTTTCTTTTTCCCCTTTCCAAATATGGAGTTTAGGGTACCGCACCCACAGGAAAAGATCCCTATGATCAGAATTAGCAATAGAATTCTTTTCAATAACCCTCCAGGTATCTGAGTGCAGAGTAGGCTGCCACAGCCCCATCTCCCACTGCAGTACTGATCTGCCTCAGAGACTTTGACCTGATATCCCCTGCAGCATATATACCCCTCTGGGAGGTCTCCATCTCCTCGTTTGTGATCACAAACCCCTGCTCATCCAGCTCCACAATACCCTTTAGGATGTCTGTGTTGGGAGAATAGCCAATAAATACAAAGACACCTTGGACCCTCAGTTCAGAGCTCTTTCCCTCTATGAGATCCCTGAGCACAATTCCTTCGACTGTGTTATCTCCTTTAATTTCAAGGGGGATCCTATTCCACATAAAGGTGATCTTTTCATTGGCAAGGGCCCTCTCCTGAAGTATCCTTATGGCCCTCAACCTATCCCTTCGGTGGATCACATATACCTTTGAGGCAAACCTTGTGAGAAATAAGGCCTCCTCTATGGCAGTATCCCCGCCCCCGATCACTGCCACCTCCTGATCCCTGAAGAAAAATCCGTCACAGGTGGCACAGTAACTGACCCCTTTACCGGTCAGTTCCGTCTCTCCAGGGATATTGAGCTTCTTCGGACTGGCTCCCATGGCGAGGATTACTGCCCTCACCCTGTAATCCTTGGAGTCCCCCTGGACAAATATGGCGTCGGTTTCAGGTCTAATGAGCTTAACCTCTTCTGAGAGGATCTTTAGTCCGAACTCCTCAGCCTGCGTCCTCATCCTATCCATGAGGTCAAATCCGCCTATGCCCCCTGGAAAACCTGGATAATTCTCCACCCAATTGGTAGTCAAAACCTGTCCTCCAGGGCTCAGACGTTCCAAGAGGAGGCAATCTAATTTTGCCCTCGCCGCATAGAGGCCAGCAGTGAGACCAGCAGGACCTCCGCCTATAATTAGAAGCTCAGGCATCTTAAAGGAGTGCCTTTAATCTCTCTTCCAAAAAGGATTTGGGATAGGCACCTATAACCGTATCAACGGCCTTTCCCGCCTTGAAAAAGATCATGGTGGGTATGTTCCTGATCCCATACCTTGCCGGGGTGTCCCTGTTTTGGTCCACGTTCAGCTTGGCTATCTTGATCCTCCCTTTATACTCCTTGGCAAGTTCCTCAATGATGGGACCTACCATCTTGCATGGGCCGCACCACTCCGCCCAAAAATCTACCATGGCAGGGATATCCGAATTTAGTATCTCGCTCTCAAAGTTCGAGTCCGTCACATGCACTACCTCTGACATCTCGCCCTCCTCAATTGGCTTAGGTTAACATCTCAAGGCCCTAAGGCCACTGGATTAATTACACAAGCCCATAGGCCATATCTCATCTAAATGGTCTTTTAAATTAACAGCTCAAGCTATGTCAACGAAGAACTCACCTACCTTTGGGGCCTTGGGATCAATAGTCATCCAAGACTGATCCAGGGTCTGTCCTGAGTCTGTCCAACTTGGCCTCAAAGGACTCACCCAGCTCAATTCCCATATCCTTGGCCCTCTTCTTTGCGTGGAGACCTATGTTTCTGGTATCCTTATAAAAGGAATCCGGCTGCCTTGATTGGGGGTCATACTCGCTTAGCCTATCTGCCTCTGATCGATGGAAGAAGGTCCTGGATATCAGTCTCTTCAAATTCTTCCCCTTACAGGACGGGCAACTCACGGCCTCTGAGTCTGCCTTGCTGAGTATAAGGGTTCCAAAGACCCTTGAGCAGTCCAGACACCTGTATTCATAGATGGGCATCTCTACCTCCTCCCCAAGGAGATGATATAGATGGGCTCCTCTTCCATAGACAGGGCCTTCTTTACCTGTTCGTCATAAAAGGCTCCTACCACAACCCCACCAAGCCCTAAGGCCTCTGCCTCTAAAAGCACGTTCTGTGCGGCATGGCCTGCCTCCATATAGACGTATCTAAAGCCCCTTTCTCTGTATTTGGATGTGGTCCTCTCAAATACAGCTCCAAATACCAAATTGGCCTGGGCCCTCAATACCCAATCCTGCATGAGGGCTGCACGATAGAGCTCAGAGGCTGGGTCTCCTCCCCTGATCTTAATAAGGGCATGGCTTCTATTCTCATACTTGTAGACACCACTCTCTAAACCCTTTACCTCCCCCACTACCAGATATACCTCAAGAGGATACAAGGCTCCTGCAGAGGGCGCACTCCTATAGCCTTTAGGGTCAGTGATACCCTGGGCAGCCCATAGAAGCTGACTTATCTCCTCCAAGGAGAGCTGACCCTTTTTAAAATTTCTGACGGACCTCCTCCTCTTGATGGCCTCTTCCACGCTCATGTCACCTTTAAACTTAGGCTCTGGAAGTCTTATCATATCTCCCCCTCCCTTGGCAGTCTCTGCCAGGAACATGGACAAAAAGAGAGCTACTACCCAGCTCAGGAGGACCACTCTGCCCTGATCCTTTTTAACCCTTCCAAGATACCTTCCAGCTGACCTTCCATCCTTATGTTTATGGGGATGGTGATGGCCCTTGAGAGATAGTCCTCGGTCCTGGGTAGGGCATCCCTTTTATAGGTCAGCCTGGTGGAGCCGTCTGGATTCTTAAAGGGATAGCCGGATCTTATCACACTCTTTCCTTCCAGGAGGTGCTCCCATTCCCCGTAGTAGTGCCATAGGTTTTTGTACCAGTAGATATTGGGGATCTTCTGACCGTCCAGCCGGGCCTTTATATCCATGGCATCCCTGGGACTTGGCATGAAAAAGACCAAGAAGCTTCCTATGTCCCCCTCCTCATCTAAGATATTTCTAAAGGTCACACCTGGGATCTTCCCGATCTCCTCTTTTAGTCTCTTTTTATTTTCCCTCTGGCACTTAATAATATAGTCCAGTTTCCCAAGCTGGGCCAAACCCAGAGCCCCCTGTAGTTCCATCATCCTGAAGTTGAATCCTATAAAATTTCTACCCTCAAGGCCCCTTGGGAGCTTTGGGTTGTGGTCATGTCCATGGTCATGGTACTCAGAGGCCTTTATGTAGAGCTCCTCACTGTCAGTCACAAGCATACCACCTTCCCCTGTGGTTAGGGTCTTTACCGAATCGAAGCTAAATTCTCCCATGTCCCCAAAGGTCCCCAGGTACTTACCCTTGAGCCTACCTCCACAGGCCTGGGCAGTGTCCTCCAGCACATAGATGCCCTCCTTTCTGGCTATCTCTACTATCTGGTCAACCCTTGCCTGTGCCCCACACATGTGGACGGGTATTATTGCCTTGGTATTCTTGGTGATTCTCTTTTGAAGGTCCTCGGGGGAAAGACAGAGGGTATCGTCGATCTCCCCAAATACAGGGGTAGCCCCTAAATCCAAAATCGCCTCCCATGTGGCCACAAAGGTAAAGCCTTGAGTGATGACTTCATCTCCGGGCCCCACTCCCATTGAGGCCAGTCCCACCTTCAGTGCCGCTGTCCCAGAAGAGAGGGCCAGACTGTATCTGGAGCCCACGTATCTTCTAAAGGCCCTTTCGAATTCCTCCACCTTGTAGATGCCCTTTCTCTGGTCAGGAAATTCGTAACGAAAGAGTATCCCTCTGTCCAAGACATCCAAAACCTCTCTCTTCTCTTCCTCTCCTATAAGTTCATATCCTGGCATAATTTCACCCCTCGAAGGCATTTTCATAGATCCTGAGAATCGCTTCGGTATCTACAGGTCTAGGGTTATTCTGGATAGGTCTAGTTACACCCATGGCTATCTCTGCCATCTTGGGTAGGTCTTCCCTTGGAATCCCCAGCTCCTTCAGAGAAGGTGGCATACCGACATCCTGTAATAGCTCAAAACACCTCTCGGGGAGTAGTGAAGCAGCCTCTCTCTCCCCCTCGGCCTCTGTCCCCAAGGACCAAGATATCTCGGCATATTCCGCCACCTTGGCAGGATAGTTATATTCCAAGACATAGGGTAGTATTACCCCGTTGGCAACCCCATGGGGGATGTCATAGAGGGCCCCTAAGGGATAGGCCATGGCATGCACCAATCCTACACCTGCCATGGCAAGCCCTAATCCTGCCAGGTAACTACCCTTCAGCATACTGCTCCTGGCATGTATATCCTTCCCGTTATATACAGCCCCTCTGAGATTTTGGCCTATGATCTGGATTGCCTCCCATGATATGGGCCTACTCAAGAAATGTGCAGCCTTTGAGGTGTAGGACTCTATGGCGTGAACCAATGCATCCATACCTGTGAAGGCAGTTATGTAAGGAGGGAGTTCCAAGGTGAGCTCAGGGTCCAGGATCGCAAGCTCGGGATAGAGATAGGGGCTATTGATACCCCCTTTTTTCTTTTGCTCCCTCATGGTGAATACAGCAGTAAAGGTGGCCTCGCTGCCTGTACCAGCAGTGGTAGGTACCATGACGGAAGGAATCCCAGGGTTAGGTACCAGATCCAACCCTATGTAATCTTCGGCCTTCCCCCCATTTGTAACCAGCACCGCTATTGCCTTTGCCACATCCAGGGTACTTCCACCCCCCACTCCCACTACGCCCTGGACCTGAAGGTCTCGCCCCATTTCAGCCCCCTTATCTGCCACCCACGGAGAAGGCTCAGGACTCACCTCCAGGTAAAGCCCGTATCTTATAGAGGACCCCTCTAATATCTTAGAGATCCTCTCCCTTAGGGGCCCCTTCCCCAACTCACTATCCATTACCAAAAGCACCTTTTCCATTCCAAGCCGCCTAAGCCTTTCCCCTAACTCCTCTACGGATCCTATCCCGAATAGGGTCTTTTTTACCCCCTCTACATAGATTCTTCTGCTGGCCATTCTTCTCCTCACTAAGAGCACTTGGGTCTTCTATGGCAGATTTCTTAGACCAATTCCATTATTGAAATCAACCACAAAAGATAATATATGCCTCAGGAGATGAGGTCCAAATGGGCTATAGACAGGTAATAGAGGAATATTTAGAGGAAATCTTTCCCGCCAAGGCCCCTTTGAAGATCCCCCAATATAGGCTTTTCTTCTTTGAAAGACCCGTTTTATTGAGCAGAGCCGGGATCCTCTGGGAAGGCCAGGATGAGGTTCCTGAGACCATAGCCATAATCCTCCTCAAATACCTCATCTATGGGGGCAAAAGAGAAGGGGTATACTATCCGGATTGGGTAGGTTTCAGGGACATAAAGGATTCTTCACCCTTTCAAGGGGCCTTTAGGAATAATGTGGAATTCAGGATAGAAAGATATTTTGCCCAAAACACCCATGGGCTTATGAAGGCATGTGAGGGGCTAAAGGGGAAGAGGCTAAAAATGGAGGGCTATGACATATCTTATGAGTTCCTTGCGCTCCCCCAAGTAGGGCTGAGACTGCTATATAACGACGCCGAAGACATATTCCCCCCTCAGGCCAAGTTGCTATTTAGTAAAGATATAGAAAGGTTTCTGGATGTGGAGTGTATAGCAGGCCTTGGTTGGATATTTGCAGATCTCCTCCTCTCATCCTCCGGGTTTAAGACCACATTCACAGGGAGACCTAATGCCACTCCCTTTTGATTCCCTAAGCCATGGAAGGATAGCGTTTGGTTTTTTCAACATAAAGACCGACCTAATGCTTTTGGAAAACTACTTCTTTTTCGCAGAGGATTTCTGCAAGGCCATATCGGATATGGCAAAGGAAGGACCTTACTATATAAAAAGGGACTTTGAGGTCCACGAGATAGAAGATCCATCCCAAATAGGGGATCTCATGGCCGCAATACATGGGATAAGCTTTAGGGGATTTATAGGCCGTCTATACACGATATTTCCATTTCCATCAGACCCCCAAGATTTTAAACAAGACCCAGAGGGTTTCAAAAACAGGGGCATAGTCCAAGACCTGTTGTCTGCCCATGCCACAAGAAGATCCATCCCCTTTGAGGTGGATCCCGCTTCCAAGACCATAAGGTTGGGAAGATATCTATTCGATAGCTCCCAATTTGGAGAGCTTCTAAGGTATGTCTGGGAAGGTGGGTATCCAAGGTGGAAGGGAGGGATAAGACCAGAGTACGTGTTACAGATGGCCCGCGCCACACAGGAATCCAAAAACCCTCTGATCCTCTGGTTTTCAATTTAGTGTGGGGAGCTCAATTATGGGCCTTCTTTTATGGAAATCTTTTGGCTGAGTAATCTTAGAGTTCTGCTTATTGACATTATGGAACCAAATGAATATGCTTTGATGAAACTAATTTTTTTACATATGCAATAGTCTCTTAATTCAGAGATATTATAGATCAGCTTTTCGATAAACATTATCTGAGTAAAAAAAATTGAAACTAGAGCAGATGCTGACTAAAATACTTAGGAGTTACTTTCTTGAAAGATATCAAAAGCAGCGGCATAAAACCACTATTTCATGCTCTTTCAAAGAAGAACATTTTCTTCAAAAACTTTATCTCGGACTTACTAACATCTCTGTCAAACGACTACATCTGGTACCCAACATAAAGAGTGCCAATAATATTCTTGACGTAGGATGTGGTACAGGAGAAGTAGCTGAGTACATTAGAAACTTCTTAAACTTCCAAACAAAACTTCTTGGGGTAGACCTGGAAAGGAACCCTGACTTGCGAGATTTTATTCACTTCTATCAATGCGATATAGATGAAAACGACCTGCCTTTTGAGGATAGTAAATTTGATGTGGTGATCTCAAATTTTTTAATTGAGCATCTAAGATATCCCAAGAGGCTTTTCTTAGAGGTCCATAGGGTCCTAAGACCTGGGGGTTACTTTTATTGCACCACTGAGTACTTTACCTCACTGTTCTGCTCCGATTCTTGGAATTTCTATTCAGACCCAACCCACATAAGGCCATGGACCAAAAGAAGTCTTAGGTCCCTTTGTGCCCTTCGAGATCTTGGGGAGGACCGTCTATATAATAGCCAAAAAGCCCTGAGGCCCCACCTGATGTTTTAAAACTCAAAAAAATGATAAGGGAGCTAAATCTTTCACATAAAGTTGAATACGTAGGTTATTTGTCACATTCAGAAAAGATAGCCTTAATTTCTAATGCCAAATTTGTTCTTATGCCATCTCGTTTTGAAGGACAAGGCATTGTTGCCCTTGAGGTGGCTGCTGTGGGAAAAATTCTCATTGTTAGCGATATTCCTGAACTCAGATACATTACGAAAAATGGTTTTGGAATAAGCTTTAGGTCTGCGGACGCAAACTCTCTAAGAGAGGCCGTTAAATATCTGTTAAAAAACGACCTCCTGCTGGAAGAAATGGGAAAACTTGGAAGAAAGTATGCCTCTCATTTTGGCTGGGATAGAATCGCACGAGAATACGAGGATTATTTATCCAGGAGCATTACACCGTGACCTAAGCCTCTGGGATTATAATCTATCCCTCTTGATCTATCCTCTCCTCTTGCAAAGCGGCCTCTGCCTCCACTTGGGGTTCGGCCAATAAGTGTCTTGGCAAAAAGGCAAAGTTTGCAATTAAAGTTGGAATTACAGCACTGGCAATAACCGCTGTGACCAGAAATGAGTACTGAGACTGGTTTACTATGTTATGGGAAAATCCATATAATGCTGAAATCGTTCCGAAAGTCAGACCAGTGGACATCAACAGGGTGTAGTACCACCGCTCGTCCCGCCTGTCACGGAACTGGCCGATCACAGGGTATAGGCCGAAAATCTTTGATACCACCTTACCTGCAAGCAATATCAACAAGATATAAGGGGCCGAGATAAGGGCTGACAACGATACAAAGGTTCCGGCCCGGATAAAATAAAAAGGGGTGAGAAAACCAATTGTCAGGGTTCGGAGGCGGCGAACCCAAAAGGCATCGCCATTGGAGAACTCAGCCAGCACCATACCAACTATATAGGCAGGCAGCACAGCCTCACTCCCTGACCATATGGCCAGCGCACCCAACCCAAAAAGGACGAAGATGATCCACTTCGTTCGGATCGCTGCAGTTCTATAGGCGTAGATTCGTGTGAGCCGGTGGCTGGTATAGGGCAGTATTGTCAGGGCAAAGACTGTTACCACTACAAAGATGACGGTCTTGTAGGTGAATGGGGCAAAGAGTAACCCCAGGGCAATCACTGTTCCCAGATCATTGATAAAACATGCACCCAGTATGCCTTTTCCAAAGTCGGTTTTATTAAGGCCTGTCTCCAGCATCACTGCATAGACAACGGCCATTGAGGTAGTGGAAAGTGCCACTCCAGCCAGTAAACTGGCCTGTGTGTCCCAATTTAGTAGATATCGAGAGATCAGAGCACATCCTGCGAAAGGAGCCAGAAAACCAATAAGTCCCACCACCGAGACCTCTTTCAGTTTCTTTTGAATAATCTCCGGTTCCAGCTCTGCACCCGCCAAAAAGGTGAGCAAGACTGCCCCCGAAGAGGCCAGAAAGCGGAGCCACTCTGAGTCAGAGGCAAGGAGATCAACTCTGCCAAAATATCCGAAAAGTGCGGCGGCAGCTATTCCCACACAGATCTCTACCAGTGCAATGGAGATCCTAAGATGGTAGGCGATAACTGCTGAAATAACAGCCAAGCCAAGCCAAATCGCAGCAACTGTATAAATCTGTTCCATACAAGGTCCTCCATCCTTTATCCAGTTTTAGACCATTAAAACGATTTGTATTGAGTAGGAGTCATTAGCCTGGTCTGGGCACTTTTGAGGGGGACTCCATCCCCAGATAGGTGACCCTTTCTATAGGCGCTCTGCCAACTCTTGTCAACCCTATTTTGGCCAACAAGGCCCCAATTAAGATACAAAGTGAGACATAACATCAGGGTGCCCCAAAGCTCTGTGGCGAAGGGGTCCCTCTTCTCCAGAAAAGGCAAGCGCACAATATGAGGGGTGCCTAAGACGCGGATTATTCTCTTTGGAACAGAGGTAACAGTATTAACAAAGGTTTTAAACTTTGGACTAAAACTACTGTGATCGTTTCATTTTTGTCACTTAAAATTCGTCATCAATTTTTGAGATAATTTTAGAATTAGAAAGAATAATTTGTGAGGTTTCTCAGAAATTCAAGGCTTTCATGTCTCCAATTACTATTTTTCTTTTGTAAAACAAAAAAAACAACAAAGACCAAAATTTAATCCCCATTAAATTAAATCCAATGCCTTTTTTCATTTCATCTCTTTTCCCTTTTTTAAGGAAGAAAATAACTATTTTCACCATTGCCCTATCTATATGATTAGAATTCCGAGAAATGAAATAAAAAGTACCTGAAACCAATTGCAGTATTTTAACCAATAAATTATTCGTGATTTTTCAAATTCCAAATAAGCTCTGTTCTTTCCCTTGCAACTACTAGCGCCTCCTAAATGCCAAACTCTCACATAGGGAATAAAAAATATACCCTATCCCTGGTCTCTGAATCTCTTGCAAAGATCCTGATCTTCAAAATATAGGAAGAAGTCTTCGTCCATTAATCCTACCTGATCAAGGGCTGCCCTCCGTATCAACATATAGGTGCCCGCCACCTCATCTACTGTCGCGGGTACACTTCTTGATAGGTAGTGATCTATCTCTCTTCTAAAGAGATGACTTTTGGGAAAAAGTAGGTCTAACATGATGGCCTTTATGAGTTCCCACCTTATAGAAGGAGCCCTCTTGCAGCAAGGGTCTAAGGAGAGATCAGGCCTTATCAGCATAGGAGAGGCCATGCCTGCCTTCGGATTTTCTTCCATGAATTTGAGAAGCAACCTAAGGCCTCCCCCTCTCAGATATTGTGTCACTGTTTACGACAAGTAAATACGGATTCTTTGTTGCTAAAATTCCTTGATTAACTGCCTTAGCATACCCAACATTATATTTGTTTATGATTACCTTTGCGGTTGGAAAATTATATCTAATGCTAGACACTGAGTAATCACTGGAGTTGTTATCAACAACAATGATTTCACCTTTAAGCTCATTGACATCTTATATCAATGATTCAATGCATTTCAGCAATATTGCTTTTGTATTATAGTTAACGATAATTACTGATATCATAGATAATCAGCAGCAAAAGTGCTTCTTATTGTAGACACATAATTAAACATATTAAGGCCCAAAAGCATCGATTTAAATCTGACAAAATCCCATTCGCCATTTATAGCAAGCCTCGGAACTTCGTATATATCACATGTATCTAACAGATAACCAGGATCTATAGTAAAAGAGGCCAAATATCCACTTTTCCTTACATATTCAATTACATAACGGTTTCTATATTTTTGCTTCCCATAGGGATAGGAAAAATATTTAGCTTCCTGAGAAATAATCTGGCTGATTGAATTTCTATCATTGATAATCTCGTATGTTAATTCTTCTTCGTCACATCTATCAAGGTTTACGTGCGTGGAAGAATGGCCACCAAACTCTATCAAGCCTGTCTTCATACTACTTAAGATCTCTTCTGGAGAGATAACATCATTATGGCCATCAGAAAAGACCTCTTCTAAAACACCCTTGAGTCTCCTACGCAATTCCTTGGCCTTCCTACTCCCAAGTTTTCTAAACCATTCTCTCATATCCTTTGCAAACTTTTCCCTTTCACCTAAATATTCAAAATCATAGCCTACCCTTTGCCCTTCAATTTCAATGATTAGCCTCTCTCTATAATTGTCTATCAATTTATCTAAAAGTTCGGGCCAGGGTAGGCATGCGGGGTTTAGTACAAAATGGGAATTAAGAAAAATCGCTACAGGTATTCCATATTTTCTAAATATCGGCAAGCCTAATTCCAACACATCCCTATACCCATCATCAAATGTAATACAAAACTCCCACTTTTTGCATGGTAAAGACATATCCCTGATAATTTGATCCAAAGACCTTGGAATAGCAAAAGAACAGAGCCATTTTATCTGGTTTTCAAACTTAGATACCTCAACAAAATTACTGGCGATATGAGGAATTAGAGAACTTCGCTTTCTATCGATCAACCTATGATAACAAAGTATAACTCTCTTTGGTCTTTTTTTACCGTAAAATAAGCCGTAAAGATATGTAAAAACTGAAAATATCCTTTTAAGAATCTGAGGACGCATATATCTCACAAAATGGTTTCCATAATTAATTGACCATATATTTCGTTGCTATCTACCACCAGAGCTCCTATTTAGTTTTGCCCTTTAATATTATCCTAATCGCATCCAAAATACCCTTTACCCTTTCAAGCTCTTCTTTTTTACCGCTGATAGCCGCAATGGTAGTTCTTAGAAGAAGGTATCCCAAAAGC
>CALKZT010000120.1 GCA_938002815.1 uncultured bacterium | reverse complement strand
TATTATCCTAAAACCTTCCTCTTCCACCCTCTTTATGACCTCACCCATAAGGCCCCTTTCAACACCATCTGGTTTTATGATTGCAAGAGTCCTTTCCATCTGCTCCTCCTTTTTTATTTGGGTTGATTTCTCCTTTCTAATCCGTTAAGGTGTACGATTATACGCAATGAAGTTTGATAGTCAACCTTACAAGGAAAGGAAATTTTACTATGCAGGATCTCATGAGATTAGACCAAGAGCATATCATAGCATTTGATTGTTCCCCTGGATCACCATGCTATACTAAGTGTTGCAGGGATGTAACCATTGCTTTGACCCCTTATGATGTCTTGAGACTAAAGAGGTCGCTTAATATTGACAGTGATAGTTTTATTGAAAAATATACCCTTATGATACCAAAGCCCAAGAAACTTCTGCCTCTACTAATTTTAAAAATGGAAGGAGAAGAAAAACATTGTCCTTTTGTTACACCTAAGGGCTGTTCTGTGTATGAGGATAGACCTTGGGCGTGTAGGATGTATCCACTGGATATAAACGATGATGGGACATACAGGATCATAGGGAAACCTGGGGACTGTTTAGGGCTTTCTTCTAAGAAGAAATGGAAGATAGCTGACTGGCTAGTATCTCAAGGAATACCCACATATGATGAGATGTCAAAACTCCTTTCACAGGTAATACTGCCGTTGACTGTATATGAATCTCAGATCTCTAACCCACAGATTGTCCAGATGATATTCATGGCATTGTACAATCTAGACAAGTTTCGAGATTTTATTTTTAATAGTAGCTTTCTCGAAAAACTCCAGGTCCCGGAAGACAGGATCTCTTCGGTCAAAGAAGACGATGTGGCCCTCTTGGAATTTGGGGTAGACTGGGTAAAGTTTGGGGTATTTGGGGAGAAGACCTTTTTTGTAAAGGACAGGCAGGATGGAAGTCACGGATCTTAACAGGGATTCTAAGTTCCAGTTTGAGTGCGGGCCGCATCTGGCCTGCTTCAAGGAGTGTTGTAGGCGTCTAAGACTGGTTTTGACCCCTTATGACTGTCTCAAGCTAAAGGGGTATCTGGGACTTCATTCAGATGATTTCCTTGAAAGGTACTGTGACCTAATTTACGAGGATGGTATATTCCCCCTCTATTATCTCAGGATGGCGGAGGATGGTGTATGTCCCTTTCTAGGGGAAGAGGGATGCAAGGTATATCCTGCAAGGCCTTCGGCCTGCAGGCTCTATCCGGTGGGATTAGGGACCACTTTCGTGAAGGGGGAAAGGGAGGTCTATTTCTTGCTTAGGGAGAATCACTGTTTGGGCCACAAGGAAGAGAGGTTGTGGACCGTAAGGGAATGGATGGCCCATGAAGGGGTCTTAGAATATGACAGGGCAAATATGCCCTGGGTCCAGATAGTCACCTCAGGGGAAAAGATCAGGAAGGAGAATTTTGAAAAGAAGGTAAAGATGTTTCTGATGGCAAGCTATAATCTGGATAGATTTAGGGAGTTTGTGTTCAATACAAGGTTTCTTGAGCTTTTCCACATAGGAGAAGAGAGACGCCAAAGATTACTCAAAGATGATGCCGCCCTCTTTGGCCTTGCCATGGATTACCTAAAGTTTAGCCTCTTGGGTGAACCCACCCTTAAGGTATCTAAAGGTAGCTCATAATATTTTGGGCCCCTATTTTAGGTCCCCGTGTCTTACGCCCCTGTACCCCTTTTTCTCAATTATGAGTCTCTCTATCTCACGGCTGTTGTCTGATAAATATTCCAATATCTTCTTTGACTGATTCTTTATACCTTCCTTGTCTCCCAGCCTCACATCCCCTGCCTTTATCAAGAGCCCCCTTCCATACAGGTGATGGATGATAGTATCATCTGCATCCAACTCCACGTTAAACCTCTCCTTTAACCAATTTAGCCAATAACCGAACTCTTGAAGGTGCTCCAGGTGTTCCAGGGGCACTTCCAGTTCATGACTAAGGCTATAGGCAACCCAGGGCATTATCTTAGCTCCCGCTAAATAATCGAGGACATGTGCCACTTCATGGATCAAGGCACTCTCTGTGATATCCTCTGAGATGGCGATCCACACATGCCTCCCGTCTATAAGGGAGGTCTTCCAGGGATTTATCACAAGTCCCCCGCTCTTTCTCAGTCCCTCTGATCCAAAAAGGTTTCTCCCGCTAATTTCCAGATATTCCTCCAGGTCCACAAACCTTATACTTCTATCCAGTCCTGAAATAGACAGGAGGTCAATACCTGCCTTTATTTCCTCTGCCCTCCCATAGCTTACCTCCCTCATCCGAAGGAGGGCCCTCAAGCTGTCGGTCGCCCTCTCCTCTAAAAGGTGTCTGAGTTCCTCGTCCTGGCCCATGTGGCACCTCTTGAACTTTTTCCCACTCCCGCATGGGCAGGGCGAGTTTCTATCTATCTCCTTAAAATCGGGCTTTGTATCAGTCTTCAATTATCTGATCCTTATGGGCCTCTTCTGACCAGCAGGGCAGAGGGCCGCCCTTTCCAGTAATTGGGTTTAACCTGTGCCTGTAGCTGGCCTTCACACCCTGAGTCTTCATTATATGCTCCCACCCCCTTACATAGTAAGGGCAATGGTCGTTGAAACACACCCACTGAAACTCAGTCCCCCACGTGGAGAAGGGGGGGGTTCTCCACTTCTTCATCTCCTGGTTACAATAGGGGCACCGTGGCCTCTCTTCCATAACTGCTGATACCTCCTCTGTTTAGTGCCCAATGGCCTTTTTCAGCACGACCTCTGGTGGGATATAGTTCCTGTCCAATGCGGCGTCTACCTTCATATCCAAACCAAAGGCAACTGCCATAAGCTGGGTCAAGTACACCACGGGCACATCAAAATTTGTTCCCAATACCTTATTGATCCTGTGTTGATAGGCCTCCAGGTTCATGGCACACATGGGGCAAACTGTGGAGATGATCTCTGCCCCATGATTGAGGGCATCCTCCAAGATGTCCTTCACAAGGTTCATACAGTATCCCATCTCGGTGAGAAAGATACCTGACCCACAGCACCTCATCTTCTTTGGAAAAGGTACTGCTTCTGCCCCTAAAGCCTGAAGGATCGCATCATGGGAGATGGGCCTCTCCACACTGTCATATTCACCATAGGGTCTCACGGTCTGGCAGCCCACATACCCTGCTACCTTTATACCCCTCAGGGGCTTTTTCACATGAGACCTTATCTTCTCCGGTCCCACATCGTGATAGAGCACATCCAAGAGGTGTCTTACCCTTATGGAACCAGTATAATTTAGTCCCCCTTCCTTCAAAACCGCATTGATCTTGGCCTTGAGATCCTCGTTTTCCTGGATCTCGTGGTTCACCTTTACCATCTGTATGTAGCAAGAGCTACAGGGTGCCACTATGTCATATCCTCCCTGGGCCTCTGCCAGGGCAAGATTTCTGGCATTTAAGACCTTTATACTCAGGTCATTGGCACCTATGTAAGAGATACTGGCACCACAGCAGTTCCAGTCATCTATCTCTTCAAATTCAAGCCCCAGTATCTTAGAGACTGGCCTTATGGATTCCAGATAATTACTCCCACTTGCCTCTAGGCTACATCCCCAGTAGAGAAAGTACTTCATCCTATGCACCTCCATTACCCATGGCCGAGGCCTTCTCCAGCATCTTGCGGAGCTCCTTTATGCCCTTGACCGACCGCTCAGGCAGAAGCTTCATCCTCTTGTGGAGCATCAGCACTATTCCCATATCTGCCAGTTCCATGCTCTTTTTGATACCAGGGATAATACCCTTTGAGAAGAAATACCTCCTTGGAAGGTCCTTTTCGTCGATCCTTCCCAGGCGAAGGATCTGTTTCCAGAACTCTCTCCCAAATAGGGCAGTCTCTTCTCTGGGGACATAGCCCTGCTTTAATGCATAGTTTGCAAGCCCATGCATCACGTCCACTACTGGGACCTTGCGTGGACACCTCACCTTGCATGAATAGCAAGAGGTGCAGAGCATGATCGCCTTGGAGCTCAAGACCTCTGACCTTTTGCCTGCCCTTATCAAGGCAAAGATCTTTCTGGGAGAGTAGTCCATCACCATGCTCAGTGGGCAAGAGGCTGCACAGACCCCACATTGCATGCACATCTTGATCTTTTCCCCGTAATCTACCTTTTCAAAGACCTCCTTTGAAAAGGAGGGGTCATAACTCACAGGGCCCTCTGCCTTCCCCTTCTTTTTTGGATCTGCCATGGGTTCCCCCCTCTATTACCATCCCTTATATGGGTTAGGACCTACGTTCTCTATCACCTTCATAAAATCGTCTAAGATCCCGGGAAGCTTATGATAGTCAGCTATACCTATTTCTACGTATCTCACCCTATCTGACTCCAGTGCAAGCCTTTGCAAGGTTTCTGCCACCTTACTGAGCCTCACATTGGCCAACTCACTGCCCTTTATGAAGTGGCACTGGTAATCGTCTCCATGCCTGCAGCCCAAAAGGATGATCCCGTCTATCCCCCTTGAGAGGCTATCCGCTATCCACACCAGGTTTACTGAACCCAGGCAGCGAACTGGGATAAACCTTATATAAGGGGACCAGCTCATCCTCTTTATACCTGCCATATCCAAGGCCGGGTAGGCATCGTTCTCGCAGATGAGGGCCACGACCCTTGGTTTACCCTCATCCTCTTCCGGGACATGGATTGCCTTTATCATGTCACCTATCATAGGGACCGAGTAGTTCTTAAAGGAGATAATCCTTTCTGGACATGCACCCATACAGACCCCGCATCTCCTACATCGTGTGGGTTGAGGAAGGGGATTTGCCTTTTCATCCTCGTTTATGGCACCAAAGGGGCATTCTTCTGTGCAGCGCTTGCACTGGGTACACCTTTGCATGAAGAACTCTGGGTAGCTCATGTCCCCTGCCCTTGGGTGTACCGCCATACCCCTCATGGTAAGCTCAATACACTGGATCGCCTTCATGGCAGCTCCCACTGCATCCTCTTCTGCCTGGTACGACTCCATAGGCCTCCTAATGCATCCAGCGGTATAGATACCGGTCCTCCTGGTCTCGTAAGGGAAGCAAATGAAATGAGAATCCGGAAAACCGTATCTAAGGGTGGGTAGCTCCGGGCCCTGCCTGTAGAGGAGGTTCAAGGTCCTGTTGGCAAAGAAGCCAGAATCGGCGGCCACCTCTATCATACCCTCTGAATCAGCACCCGGGGCACCTTCTGGTGCCTTTATCTTTGGGACCGCTTCAGGTTTAGATGCGGGGACCATTCCCACGGCAAGGACCACAAGGTCAATTCCCTCTATCTTTATCTTCTCCCCCAACAGCTCATCGTAACCAGCAACGTAGAGCTTGCCGCCTTCATCACCCACTGCCTCCACACTGCCCCTAATAAAGATATTCCCGTCCCTCTGGGCCTTCCTGTAAAAGTCCTCTGCCTGTGCAATGGTCCTCATATCCTTGTAGAGTATATAGCTTACTGCCTCTGGATCCTGCTCTTTTAAGTATGTGGCCTGCTTCAAAGATACAAGGCAGCACACAGAGCTACAGTAGGGTAGATGTTCAGGGTCCCTTGATCCTGCACACTGGATGAAGAGGGCTGTCTTTACCTCACCACCGTCAGAGGGCCTCCTGATCTTACCTTCTTTTGCCATCTCCTCAAATTCCACATTGGTGACCACATCCTTAAACCTTCCATACCCTAAATGAGGTAGCTTCTTTGCATCATAGGGAACCCACCCGGTGGCCTGGATAATGCTGCCCACCTTCTCTGTAATTTGGGTCCCATTTTGGGAGATCTTTAAATTAAAGAGGCATGGCCCTCCTGATATTTCATCTACCTTTGCGGAGGTATACACCTTTATATTGGGGTTTGCGCTCACCTCTGCGGCCATATCCTCGATCCCTGTGGGTGTGAGCTCTTTATAGGGGAAGGTAACCCTCTGTTTGCACTTGTTTAAGAACCCCCCCAGCTTGGCCTCTTTTTCCACAAGGATCACC
This sequence comes from uncultured bacterium, assembly GCA_938002815.1. GTDB lineage: Bacteria > Desulfobacterota > DSM-4660 > Desulfatiglandales > CALKZT01 > CALKZT01. Next base: position 8,234 of record CALKZT010000120.1, on the reverse strand, counting down.
TCATATCCTGCCTTTGCAGCCTCAAGGGCTGCGGTCATGCCAGCAAGGCCTCCCCCTACCACGAGGAGCTTGCCGGAATAGTCCTCCTCTGCCTTGAAGGGGACAGGGGGCTCAGAGGCATTGGCCTTTACGATTCCCATCCTCAGGTTATCTTCTGCCAGCATCTGGGTATCTTCATCCTTTGGGGCATGGCTCCAGGCCACCTGTTCACGCAGGTTCACCCTCTCCACTATCTTGTCCACACCAAAATCAAACACGTCATAGTTTACCCTTGGGGAACAGGCGGCTATCACTACCGCATTTACACCATTTGCTATATCATCCTTTATGAGATCCACGCCTTCCTTGGTACAAAAGGCCTCATGGATCTTTACTGTGTCTATGCTGTATTCTTCCTCTGGCAGGCCTGCCAGCTTCTCTATGTCGAGGGAGTCTCCTATCCCGCATCCTTTGCAGATGTATACTCCTACCTTCTTACTCATCCTCTACCTCCTCACGATGGTTTGAATGGCCTTTAGTGCAGCGGCAGTGGAGTCCTGAACACTGGTTGCCACATCAGAGGGCCTTCTCACACAGCCTGCCCCGAAGACACCTTTATTGGAGCCATTATTTATCACAAAGCCGTACTCATCTAAGCCCACATAAGGGAGGAGCCACTCCGGGACCTTATTGGGTGCCATACCTGTGGCAAGTACCACCAAGTCAAACCTCTCCCTGACCTGCTCACCTGTCTGGGTATTTTCACCCTCCACCAAAAGATCATGGGTGGCCTCATCCTCTGTGATCATTGCTATCTTGCTTTTTATGAAACGGATCCTGTCATTGGCCTTTATCATGGTGTAAAAGTCCTCAAGCCTGTCCATTGCCCTGATATCTATGAAGAAGATGGTGGCAGCGGCTTCTGGACTGGTCTCCATCAAGTAGTTTGCCTGCTTTAGAGAGGCCAGGCAACATATGCTGGAACAATATGCCAGGTGATTCTCATCCCTTGAGCCAGCACACTGTACGAAGGCAACCCTTTTTGCCTCTTTCTTGTCTGAAGGCCTCAGAATCTTCCCTCCCGTAGGACCTACTGGGCTGGCAAGCCTTTCCATCATGATGTTGTTGATCACATTTGGATAGACCCCAAAACCATAGTACTCTATCTTTGAGGCTTCATAGGGTTCCCAACCCGCTGCCCATATGATTGTTCCAGCCTTAAGTGTAAGGGTCTCTTCCTTCATGCCCAAATCAATTGCTCCATAACTACAGGCCTCTGCCACCCTCTTACCTTCCTCAGTTCCCACTATAGATGGGTCTATCACATACCTCATGGGAAATGCGAATTCATGGGGTAGGTATGCTGCCTTGATCTTATCCAGCCCAAAGTTAAAGGGGTTTGGGATCTCCGTCTCACACACCTTGGCACACTCCCCACAGCAGGTGCATCTTTCGTTTACATATCTGGGACTTATCTTTATCTGGACTTCAAAATCCCCAGGGGAACCAGAGACCCCTGCCAATTGGGCCATTGTAAAAAATCTTATCCTGGGATTAGACCTGATCCTCTTAAAGTTGATCTCTAAACCACAATTTGGGGGGCAAAGCTTGGGGAAATACTGGTAAAGCTGGGTTACCTTTCCTCCAAGGTATGGATTCTTTTCCACTATGATCACCTCATGGCCGGCCTCAGCTGCCTCAAGGGCGGCTGTCAAGCCACTTATTCCGCCTCCCACCACCAAAATCGTCTGAGTTATCTTTCCATCTCCCATTATCTCCTCCAGAGCTTCTCGTTTTCCAGGTTTTTTGGGAATAATACAAAAAGACAGGTTTGGCAACCAAATTTATAGTTACCAAACCTGTCTCTTTCTATGGTTCTGCAAGGCTTGCAATAAAATGCTCCAGGTGCCAAAGGCACCTGGAGCAGATTGGATCAGTCATTCACTAAACACCAGGCATAGTCCATACATCTTTCTTGAATATGGACCACTCCCCTGTGTTGGGATCCCACCTCATGTTGACAAAGCAGCGCCAGTTCTGCTCGTCCATCTTTGGTGTATCTGTTCTGAAGTAGTAGCCAGGCCACCTGGTCTCTTCCCTAAATAGGATTGCCCTCATGTGAGCCTCGCCCTGCCATGTCCTGTGTATGTTCTCCCAGGCCCTCATGAGCTCATGGTGATTCCTGGCTGCCTGTTTTTCGGAATCCTCTTGTAGGAGCTTCATGAGCTCAAGACCCCTTTCCAGCAAATACTTGCTGGTCTTAAAGGACATGGAAACACCACCAGCGTACTCATCCATTATCTTCTGGAGCCTGTGCAGATACTGTCTGGGCATGATGTAGTTGGGGTTCACCTCTGGATCTGTGGTCTCGTTACAATGCTGGTTCCAGAGGTCCAAAGGTCTCAAAATCCTCTCCTTCATCTTCTCCACCTTGGCCATATCTACCTGTGGCTCTGTCCCCTTCTCCACTATATATTTGATGGCGGATTTCCCTGCAATCCTACCCTCAGCATGGGAACCAGAGGAGAACTTATGGCTGCTTGCGCCAGAGGCATCCCCTGCTGCAAATAGCCCTTCCACTGTGGTCATGTTCACATACCCCCATTTATATGGGGTGTCCAGATCTTCAGGCCCACTTACCCATGCCCCGGATGCACCGGAATGGGAACCGATGAAATAGGGTTCGCAAGCTGCGATCTCAGAATGTTCCTCCTCAGGCTTTATGTTCTGGGCCGCCCAGAGTATTGCCTGGGAGATGGTCATGTCGAGGAAGTCTTCCCATGCTTCTGCTTCCAGTTCCTTCATCTTCTTCTTAAAGGCCTTGGGATCGTCCTTGTACTGCTCCGCCAACTTGGCTATGGCCTCATGGGTCTCCATATAGAGGGGGCCGAGGCCTGCATCCACATCCAGCTGACCAAGGTAATTCCTGAGATTGGCTGGGATTGGTTTCGCAAGGCCATAAGGTGCCCAGTTATTCAACTCATCCTTCCTGACCACCATGTATTCGCCGCCACCGGCGCTGATTGCCCTGGACTTGAACAGCAAGAACCATGCACCCACAGGACCATAGGCATCCTTAAATCTCACTGGTATAAACCTCACCTCCTGGCAGGTCATTTCTGCGCCGGCCCTTATGGTGAAGTAGGCAGAAGAGCCAGTGTTAAAGGGCGGATACCAGGAACGGCCAAAGCCCTCACCTACGCTCCTTGGCCTAAAGACGTGCACAGCTCCGCCCATGGCGCAGATGACTGCCTTAGCCTTGAATACATAGAATTTATCCTCCCTTACGCTGAAGCCCACTGCACCCTGGATCTTGTTATTCTCTACAATGGGTTCAACGATAAATACCCTCTCATAGATCTCACCGCCGGCATCCTTCATAGCATTCTTGGCTGCCTCTGCGATGATGATCTTATAGGATTCCCCATTGATCATGAGCTGCCAGCGGCCTTCATGGACATACTTGCCGTTCTCATCCAGCCAGATCCTCAGGCCCCACTTCTCAAAGAGATGGACTGTGCTGTCCACATGGCGGGCTATGTTGTAAACCAAATCCTCCCTGGATATGCCCATGAGGTCCTGACGCACATACCTTACGTAATCCTCAGCTGTATTTTCACCATCCTTTATGCCTATGTACTGGTTAATGGCAGAAAGCCCCATTGCCACTGCCCCCGACCTATCCAGGGCAGCCTTATCCACCAATGTGACCTTTACTCCCTTTTTCTTTGCCCAATAGGCCGCCTCTGTGGCTGCTCCACAGGCAGCAAAACCACCGCCCACGATTAGGAGGTCGGTATTTACAACAACGGTTTCAAAGTTAGCCATCTTTATTCCTCCTTACTTTTTCGGTGTGGGTACAGCACTCAGCCCCAATGAAGCAGGCTCTGTTGCCAATGCAATGCTATTCAGGTCGTCATGGGTTGGGAACCCGCCGGTGGGATCTGCCGTGCCTTCTGCTGTGGTCCTGGTGGGGAACTTAAACCTCTTAATGGAACCATCTCTGAACTTCACGGTCCACATGATGTCTTGGGAGCCCCTCAATGGGGTTGCGGACGCACCCATGGGGATAAAGTCAGCATAGCCCCTTAGATCCATGGCCTGCTGAGGGCAGATCTTTACGCAGCAGGCACATTCCCAGCACATCTGGGGATCTCTGTTATAAGCCTTCATCTTATCTTTGTCTAATACCATCAGGTCATTGGGGCAAATGTACATGCAAGCAGTCTTGTCCTGCCCCTTGCACCCATCACATTTTTCAACCATTACATAGCTCGGCATCTTTTACCTCCTCTTTAGTTTGATATAATTTTCTTTGGAAAATTGGCGGTAAACTCTTACACCTCCTTTCTCATTAGTAGTTCTTCAAGAACTCATCCATCACATCTACACTCTGCTTTTGGACTACCAGGTCAAAGATTTGATCCTTTACCTTCCTCGGTAAAAGCTCGATGCTCTTAGTTGTGGCACTGTCAAACTTTGCAGTAGGATATTTTTTTAATATTTCATCCTTTTGTCCTTCGTCTGCGTAGACCTTTATCACCTTCAAGCCTGCCAGAACCTCTTCGCACATGCTTGCAAGCCCAGCCTTCTGGAGCTTCTCATATCTCTCTTCATTTACCCAAATATTTATGGGATATTTCTCTCCTGCCATGGCTTACCTCCTATTGTAGTGGGGGAATAACAAAAACAGGTGTTCTCTTCTGGAGATACTCGTCTGTCACAAATGGTGACCCGAACCCATATTTCTCGGCGCATTCCATCACCAGATCGAATACCTCTGGCCTGAAGATCAATCTCGGAGGCTTCACCCCGTCATCCACTATGCTCCTAATAAGGGTTCCGCTGAATTTTTGCCATTCCTTCTTGTGGTTGCAAAGACCCTCTGAGGTCACCTCGCCACAATGGGGGCAATACAGCCAGTTCATGGAGTATACAGGAGTAATCGCAAGGTCATTCTTTACACTTTCCAAAAGTATATGCGCATCATAAGGACCATAGTAGGTTCCTACCCCAGCGTGGTCCCTTCCGAACATATGATGGGTCAGCCCCAGATTGGTCCTGAGAATAGCGTGAAATACTGCTTCCTTAGGGCCTGCATACCTCATATCCCAGAAGGTGAGGCTTGTGAGATGGTTGTGATCTCCAAAATAACCAGACTTCCTCAGCTCGTCCTGGGTTAGGATAATTGCCTCGTCAATGTAGTCGCCCTTTCTCTTTTCACCAATAATTGCATTCACCAGGACACCTACATAGGGCTTATCAATGGGAAGCTCTCCGTATGCCTGGAGCCATGCTCCCTTCATGAGCCACTCATGTCCGGTATGGGGCACGTTCCTCGTCTGGTGGGCTACCACCCTCTTCCAGCCCTTTTCCTTGAATATCTGCCTCATCTGAAGGGGAGGGATGAAATAAGGCTCGAAAGGAGGATTTATCTTTGGTCGGTTCACCAGGGTAATCTTGCCGCCCACAAACTTATCTTTGTAGGCATAGGTCCTTGCACACCCTGGGTGTTTTGGATCTTTGGTACCATAAACTGCCTGGCACATCTCCTCTTTGTCGTACTCAAATACCTCTTCCACCTCAAACAAGGCCATGGGGTTGTCGGTGTAAGTGAGAACCACCTTTGCCCCTGCTTTTACCCCGTATTGTTGGATCTCATCGTTAGACATATCGAATACAATGGGGATGCTCCAAAGGACTCCGTTTGCAAGCCTCATGTTCTTGCAAACGCCATCCACATCTGCCTTGCCCATAAAACCTTGTAGAGGGGAAAAGAACCCGTAAGCGATACCGATGACTTCATTGGCTATCTGGCTTCGGATAGGAACTTGTGGGAGGCCTTTTATCTTCTCCTTGGCCTCTTTGGGATCCATAATCCTTTCCACTATCTCAATACCACCATGTCCAATCTCACCCATGCCTTCACTCCTTTCCTTAAGTTGATATCCTTAACCCAAAAACCAAAATGGCGGCTTACCTCTCATGACCAATGATCAGGTCTGACCTTGTGATATTTTGAACAAGTGCCTTTTACCTAACCCATTAATGCTTGTCAAGTGAAAACGTGAGAATCATTTCCTTTTTCCAGATCTCCAATGGGCATTGTTCCTTTGACCAGACCACGAAGAATTCCCAGCAAGTTCTGTTCCTTAGTTCGTCTCTGGTTCTCCCAGCTGAGGACCGACCTCAAAAGACTTGTCAATCAGGATCGCTGTAAGCTAATATCCCCAGTCTGTAAAGAAATCTGACAGAGGACATAAATGGAGCTCTTATTCTTGGGTACGGGGACGGGATTGCCTTCTGCGAGCAGGGGATCCCCTGCCATCCTGCTCAGGTCCCTGGATGTACATCTCCTTTTGGATATTGGCCCTGGCACACTAAGACAACTTCAGGTAGCCGGAATCCCCTTCTGGAGGATAGAGCTTGTTTTGATCACCCATTTTCACCCCGATCACATAAACGGGCTTTCGCACCTCTTGTTTGCCCTTAGGAGCCCTGCCATAGCAAAGGAATCCAGACCCATAAAGATTTTGGGGCCCAAGGGCCTATTGGAGGCACACAGGAGTCTCTCTTGTATATATGGAAAATGGGTTGAGCCTATTCACCAGGATTCAACTCTTCTGGAGGTTGAACCGGATACCACAATCACCCATAAACACTTGGAAATAACCTCCACAAATACTATGCATACCCCCAATAGTTTGGCCTTTAGAATAAGAGGGGAGGGAAGGAGTGTTGTCTATTCAGGAGACAGTGGTTACTCTGAAAGGCTCTCAGAATTTGCACACCTTGTGGATCTTTTAATCCTTGAGTGCTCTTTCCCTGATCCCCACGAGGGCCATCTTACCCCTTACGAGGCAGGGGTTCTGGCAAAGAGGGCAGGGGCAAAGAGGCTTGTCCTCACTCACTTCTATCCTGAGGTGTTAGAGACAGATATAACAAGTGAGGTAAGGAGGGCCTTTGATGGAGAGTTGACCTTAGGAAGGGATATGATGAGATTGATCTTGAGTTAACCCCGAAACGAGAGGAGGAATTGGGATGGAATGTAACAAAGAGAGAAACCTAAGAGGATGTACATGCACTTATGACCCCTGTAGTAAAAAAGGGGTTTGCTGTGAGTGCCTGAGCTATCACCTCAAGAGCAGGCAGCTTCCAGGCTGCTGTTTCCCAAAGGATGCAGAGGCGACATACGATAGGTCCTTTGAACACTTTGCAAGGCTTGTCTCGTCTGGCAAGATCTGATCCACCTTTTCCCCATAGGCCCCCAAGGTGTTTCCCCTCGGGGGCAAAAGCCAATCTATGTGGGTAAGAAGATGGCCATTTGGGGTTTATTAACTAGACCCACTAATCTTTCCAGACTCCCCCATGTGAGGACATTTGCCATACAGTGTTTTACACAGGCAGGTGGGAGGCCTTTTTTGGTCCTGGGCCTGCACAGGATACAAAGCTCTGTGGGATAGGGCATATACATGAGATAAGGCTCCTTCCCAGGCACCTCCTGGACATGTTCAAAGACCTTCATACCACTTACACCAGGGGGCCAATTGTGCTCTTGTGCACAGGCCACATTACATGCCTGGCATCCCGTACAGTATTCGTAGTCTATCAAAAGTCCGTAACGTTCCACGCTTTACCTCCTAAGCCTTGTAGATCTTGCACATGGAATGCTTTATGGGTGCACCCATGCCATCTTTACCCTGATAGCCCATGGGCAGAAGCAGGTTTATGTTGTGCTCCCACGCCCCGAATAAGACGGGTTCGGCTCCCTCCTTTTCAGGCAGCCACCATCCATGTGTTGCCATCACCATCCAGGTGGGCACCACCGGGGTGAGTTTGGCCTTGAACCTTGCCCTCCCCATCCAGTTTTCGAGCCATACCCAATCCCCCTGGCCTATCCCATTTTCCTTTGCCCTTTCGGGGTGGATCTCCACCACGGGATCTGGGTCCAGTGCCCTGAGCCAAGGGATCATCCTGTGCTCTGAGTGGAAGTAGGCGGGGGACCTCCTACCTGTGGAGAGGATCAGTGGATACTCTTTAAAGAGATCTGGCCTTGAAACAGGTGTAAAGGGAGGTTCTTCGTGGTGGGGCAAGGGATCTAAATTCCACTCTTCCCTCAGGGTGGAATATACCTCAAAGAGCCCAGTAGGTGTCCTGAATCCAGGTCTTCTGTCTGCCCTCAATAGCCCCTTCTTGTACCTTTCGTAGGGACAGCTTGGGTCCCCTTCTGGTGGATAGGCAAATACCCTATCCCT
>CALKZT010000119.1 GCA_938002815.1 uncultured bacterium | reverse complement strand
GGCATGACCTCAATGGGTGGTGCCGTAATAGGCTCCTTTATCGTAGGGATTATAGAAAACCTCTTTGGAAGTTATGTCTCCATAGAGTTCAAGTCGGCTGTGGCATTCTTGATAATCGTGATATCCCTATTTGTAAAACCAAGTGGCCTGTTTGCAAGACATTATATAAAGAAGGTGTAAAACTAAACTTAGGAGGTGTGCTGTGAAGTTGAGGAGTTGGAGTTGGGTTTTGGTGTTGATGGGGATCCTGGTCATTGCCCCCTATACTTGGGCAGAAGAAGGGGTCACCGACACAGAGATCAGGATTGGACAGTGGGGACCACAAACTGGCCCTGCCGCACCCTGGGGTGCAGTGGCCAGGGGCACTGATGCCATGTTCAAGATGATCAACGAAGAAGGCGGGATCCATGGGAGAAAATTGGTACACCATATGTTTGACGATGCCTACAATCCAGCAAAGACCATGGCAGGGGTAAAGGAACTCCAAGAAGGCAAAGGCATGTTTGCATGGGTCTCTGGTGTGGGCACGGCATGTGGTTTGGCAGTGAAAGACTACCTTATGGAGAAAAAGGTCTTGTGGGTAGGCCCTGCAGCAGGTTCACTCCACTGGATTTCACCCCCGGAAAAATACCTCTTTGCCGTCTATCCCCTCTACTACATTGAGGCAAAGGCATTGGTAAAGTATGCAGTGGAGACGCTGAAGTTCCAGAAGATAGCCATTGCCTATCAAAATGACGATTACGGGAAAAACGGCGTGAAGGGTGTAGAGAAACAATTGGAACAATATAACCTCAAGATTGCCGCTGCTGTGCCTGTGGAGAAGGCAGACTCTGACATGAGACCCCATGTGGAAAAATTAAAGGCCTCTGGTGCAGAGGCAGTCTTGCTTTGGGTCACCCCTACTCACGCAGTCTCTATCATAGGTACGGCAAAGGCAGCGGGCTTCAATCCCCAATGGATGAGCACCAGCACCTGTTCTGATTTTCCACTTATGATGGCCATAAGCAAAGGACTTTGGGAGGGAGTGATTGCGGCTACTTTTGGGGAACTGCCCGATTCGGATCAGCCCCTTATGAAGAAATACAAGAAGGATGCCTATGAGAAGTTTGCGGCAAAAGAGGAGAGATGGGGCCTATTTTATTACGCTGGTATGCTATTTGCCGAACCCTTAGTCGAGGCCATCAAAAGGGCTGGAAGGGATATAAGCAGAGAAAAGGTGGTAAAAGAGCTTGAAAACATGAAGGACTACAAAGGCATAGGTGGTAAGATCAGCTACAAGCCCTATGACAGAAACGATCCCTCTTCGAGACAAGGGCAAAAAGAGGTCTTCTTGGTCCAGTGCTTAAAAGATGGGGGCTTTAAAAAGCTCACAGACTGGATTGAAATCCCAATGGATTAGGAATCTGATGGGAATACTCACCATAGAGGATCTCTCCATATCCTTTGGAGGGGTGGCAGCCTTAGCCGATGTGACCTTTTCCGTAGAAAGGGGAGAGATTTTTGCAATCATAGGTCCCAATGGCGCGGGCAAGACCACCCTTTTTAACTGCATAAGTGGTATCTATAAGCCTGATTCCGGCAAGATCCTATTTCAGGGCAGGGAGATCCAGGGGCTTAGGCCTGACCAGATAGCAAGATTAGGGATAGCAAGGACATTCCAAAACATAGAGCTCTTCCCCAACATGAGCACCATGGAAAACATCATGTTGGGGAGGCATATACACATGAAGACGGGTCTCCTAAGAGGTGCTTTGCTTTTGGGTCCTTGGTCCTTTGCAGGGAGGGAGGAGATAGAACATAGGAAAAGGGCCGAATTCTTTATAGACTTTTTGGACCTTCAGGCCTCCCGAAACAGATTTGTGGGCTCTCTTCCCTATGGGACCCAAAAGCTGGTGGAGCTCGCAAGGGCCTTGGCCTTAGAACCCAAACTCCTGCTCCTGGATGAGCCCTGTGCAGGGATGAATGCCGAAGAAAGGCAGGATACCATATTTTGGATAAAGGACATCCAAGACGACTTGGGGGTTACCATACTCCTGATTGAACACGACATGAAGATGGTAATGGAGATCTCGGATAGGGTTATGGTCCTAAACTTTGGCAAGCCAATAGCCATGGGCAGACCCGAAGAGATACAGAGAAATCCCCAGGTGTTAGAAGCATACTTTGGAGATACTGCAATCCAATGACTGATCAGCCCATCTTAGAGTTAAAAAATGTGGAGACCTACTATGATCTTATATATGCCCTTAGGGGTGTCTCCCTTTCGGTAATGCCTGGTACCCTTACCTGCATTTTGGGAAATAACGGTGCTGGAAAATCTACTATCCTCAAGACAGTTATGGGTCTTATAGAGGATCAGCCCGAGAAAGGCAGCATACATTTCTTGGGTACCAGGATAGATGGCAAGGACACCGAGGATATAGTGAGAATGGGGATCTCTTATGTCCCTGAGGGAAGGGAGGTATTTGAAGAGCTCACTGTGAGGGAGAACCTTCTAATGGGGGCCTATACCCGGAAGGATCAACAGCAGGCGAAAAAGGATATGGAATATATCTATGGCCACTTCCCCATCCTGAGACAGAGGGAGAAACAGTGGGCCGGTACCCTTTCAGGCGGAGAGCAGCAGATGCTTGCCATAGGCAGGGCGCTTATATCGAGGCCCAAGCTTATGCTCTTGGATGAGCCCTCTCTGGGCCTCTCTCCCCTTTTGGTGAGGGAGATATTCAAGATCATAAAGGAGATAGTTAATGAGGGAGTCACCATACTGCTAGTGGAGCAGAATGCCAAGATGGCTTTGAACATCTCTGATTTTGGGTACATACTTGAAAATGGGAGATTTGTGCTCAAAGGGCCTGCTTCTGCCCTAAAGGAAGACAAAGACGTCCAGGAATTTTATATGGGTGTCCGCTCAGAGGAATCCGTAAAGGGATATCAGCGCTGGAAGAGAAAGAAGAGGTGGAGATAGATGCCCACTGTTCCTCAAAAACTGAGGGAGGCTGCCCAAAAGTACGGAGAGAGGGTGGCCATGAGAAAGAAGGAATTCGGGATATGGCATGACATATCCTGGAGGGAGTATTACGAGATGGCCTCCCAGGTGGCAGCAGCCCTCATGAGCATGGGTTTCCAAAAGGGAGAGTGTGCGTCCATAATAGGGGACAACTGTCCCGAATGGGTGATCATAGACTTAGGGATCCAGTGTGCTGGTGGGGTCTCTGTGGGAATATATGCCACCAATGCATGGCAGCAGGTGGAATATGTGGTCCAAAATTCGGAATCGGGATTCTTCTTTGTGGAAAATGAGGAGCAATTAGACAAATGGCTACACTTCAGGGAGAATGTCCCCTTAATAAAAAAGGTAATTGTATGGGACCTGGAAGGTCTAAGGCACTTCAAGGATCCAATGCTCTTGACCTTTGAAGAGCTCCTCCAGATGGGGAAAGAGGCCTTGGCAAAGGACCCCCATATGGTTGAAAGGAGGATAGACCAGATCACAGAGGATGACCTGGCCCTTCTCATATACACCAGCGGGACCACAGGTCCACCAAAGGGGGCCATGCTTACACACAGAAATGTCACATGGATGGGAGAGGCCATTGCCCTGGACAATAGGATTTACGAGACAGATGAAGTGATGAGCTTTTTGCCCCTCTGCCACATCTTTGAGAGGATCTTTTCTGTCCTTGCACACCTGACCCACGGTTATGTGGTGAACTTTATTGAAAGTCCGGATACAGTCACAGACAATATGATAGAGATATCTCCAACAGTGGGTTATGCCGTGCCCAGGATATGGGAAAAGTACTACTCTACTATAGTGATCAAGATGTCGGATGCCACATGGTTTAAAAAGGTCTGCTTTGGCCTCGCATACAAGATTGGCAGAAAACGTGCCAGCCTTAGGATGCAATTTAAAAAAGTTCCCTTTTACCTTGAGGCCTTATATTGGATTGCATACTTTGCTGTCTTCAGGAAATTAAAGGAGAGGCTTGGTTTTGATAGGATCAGGGTAGCTTACTCTGGCGCTGCCCCCATTTCCCCTGACGTCCTCCTCTTCTTCCAGAGCATAGGGGTAAATCTCATAGAGGGTTATGGCCAGACAGAGGGCACAGGGGTAACCTGTGTCTCAAGGGTAGGTGCCACCAAGTTTGGGACGGTGGGTCCACCTCTGTGTGGGGTAGAGGTAAAAATCGCAGAGGACGGTGAAATCCTTGTGAGATCCCCTGGTGTGTTCAAAGGCTATTATAAAAACCCGGAGGCCTCCCAAGAGGCCCTCAAGGATGGCTGGCTCTATTCAGGGGACGTGGGAGAGATAGACGAAGATGGCTATGTGAGAATCACAGACAGAAAGAAGGACATTATAGTCACAGCAGGAGGAAAGAATATCACACCCCAGTATATTGAAAACAAATTGAAGTTCAGCCCATATATAAATGACGCCGTTGTAATAGGTGATAGGAGGAAATACCTCACCTGCCTCATAATGATAGATGAAGAGAATGTGGTGAAATATGCCCAGGACAACAAGATCCAATTTAGCACCTACAAAGACCTCACTGAAAACCCTGAGATCATAAAATTGATACAGGGAGAGGTGGACAAGGTAAATGAGACCCTCTCAAGGGTGGAACAGATAAAGAAATTTAGGATCCTCCCAAAGAAGCTCTACGAAGAGGATGGGGAGGTAACCCCTACCATGAAGGTAAAGAGAAAGTATGTAAACCAGGCATTCAAAGACCTCATAGAATCAATGTATCGCTCCGGGTCATAATATACTTTAGGGGATGGCCTACCAAAACCTTACACCTCGCCCCAAAAGGCCTTATGAGCCCTTGGGCACCCCCAAAAAATCCTGGGGATCCAATCTCTGGGGGTTTGGACCCAAGAGGTTGGGCACTTAGGAGGGGCTGTCCCGTAGGTGGGAGGGACTATAGGAGATGGAACCCCCATTAGCTGAAAGGGGATCAAAGGCATCTCCCCTTAGCCCATCGGGACCTTCTTCCACATATGGGAGGTCTCCCTGGCAGCCCCTACATATTGGACCGTGATCTACAGGATAGGCCTCCTTACATATGGGGCATTGGGCTATGGGTCCGCTTTGGGCCCGGCAGAGGAGATGGGGGGCAATTTGAATGGTTAGGGTTGTCAAGATGGAATCCCCTGCTGCCTCTATCTCGGCGAGCAGCCGTTTGGGGTCTCCTTCTCCCTTCTTTTTAAGCCTCAGAAACCAGCTGTGTATCTCAGGCCAAGGGCCTAACTTTTCTAAGTCAACGAATGTCCTGAATCCCTTTCCTGTATATTTGTCAAAAAGGGCCAAGGCAAAGCGGCCCACATCTATCACCCTGATTCTTCCATTTCCTGTGGTGCAGGGGGTTAGGAGCTGCACTGCGTCTGGAAGGCATTTGCTGGTCTCCACAAGGGCCTCAAATAGTACCCCATTCTTTAGCCCAGCCCTGGCTGCCTCAACCATATACCCACCGATCAGTACACCTGGGGCCGGGTAGCCGTGAAAGGCTGTAACCATCTCCATAAATTCCCCAAAGGTATATTTCCCCACATGCATCTCAAAAGGCTCCTTAAAATACCTTCCCCTTTTTGGACATTGCCGCTTTTGCCTCCCTTATTCCTGGGCAGGGGCTTATGGGTGCTGATCCACTCTTGGACTTGGCTGTCAAACGGAAGTTCATCGGAACAAATCCTCTTCCCCCTCAAGGAAAGAGATCAAGAGCCTGGAGAAGGTCCTATACAGGGGGGTTTGAGCATTGGAGATTATCTTCTCTAAACATAGGGGTGCCCAGGACAAGAGGTGTTCCGTAAGAAATTCCCTCTGCATAGCTATTGCCTTCCAGGCCCTTTCTTGCTCGTTTGCCTCCAAGGATCTCTCAGCCTGTTTGCACAGATGCCCCATGAATTCCAGCTCCACCGTAAGCTCATCGGGAAGGTTGGTGGTGGATTCACAGGGTTCCAGTCCTGCCTTTTGATAGAGGGCTGAGACCTGGTATGCAGGTTCCCCCATCAAGGTGGGTTTAGAGCCATCCCCAGGGGAGGAAGAGTCATGGCGGTAAACAGACTCATATGGTCTCACGTAACAGGGTCCAGGCACCCTCATGAGGGAGTCAAAGTCCAGTTGGAAGTCCTCGAGGGTAAGACTCCCTTTCCTCACCTCCTCCATTAAAGAGCCCAACTCCCTTAATACCTCTTCCATTGGAAAGAGTGTTTTGAGTATATCAAGCCCCCTTTCACTCAATAGAAACGCCAAGAGGTCCTGTGTGGGTGGTTCCCTAAATATCCTCGAAAAGAATAGGTAGACGTTTGCCCTTGCGCCATTTATCTCCTTGGAGTCCAAGATCTCCGTCAACTATTGCCCCTTCACCTTTATGATGGCCACCCGCGAGTCGTAAAAGGAGGCGCTTCCTCCTATGGGATCAGTGAGACAGACGTTTTTTAGGTATGGATCAAGCCACATCACTGGGTTTGCCGAACAGCCCCTTCCTATCCACTCAGCACTGGAGGTCTTGACCCCGTCCAGTTCAAAGGGTTTGCTTCCGTACTGCCAATGCCCCAAGGAATGGGGAATGGAGATGATTCCAGGTCTTATCCCCTCTGTGACCCAGGCCTTGCCCTCCACCCCCTTTGGATTGCTCATGGAGTATACCCTTACCAGATCCCCATGTTTGATGCCCAGTTTGGCTGCATCTGAGGCATTTATCTGGATACATTCCTCAGGCGTTACCTCCATGAGCCACAGGCAGGCTGCGGTGCGGGCCTGCGCATGGTAGACTGGTTTGTAGGTTATTATAAAAAATGGGTATTTTTTGTGATCCACCTCTATGGGCCTGCCCATGATGTCCTTAATGGGTTCGTAGAGGGGCAGACCGTCGTAAGGTTTCCCTGTCATGGAATCTTTGGTTGTAGCCAATTTCTCACTGTAGAGGGAGACAGGACCCCTATAAGCATTTTTGGTGTATGGACCATTGTAGGATTCATTATAGTCTTCAAAACGACCTCCCCTCGCCAGTACATAGGCCACCTTTTCCTCTTCAGTCTTTCCCGGAACAGAATCATTCTCTTTGTCCCCGTAGGCGATGTTGGCAACGAGCAATTTGTACCAATCCCAAGGTTCATTTAAGTCTCGGCCAGGGCCAAGGCCGTCCTTACCTACTCCCGGGAGCCCCATCCTGATCCCAATATCAATGAATATCTGTTCCAACATCTTTGTATCCTTGAATACGGGCTCTACAACAGGCTGTCGTACCCCACTTGTGTAAGTCAAAATGGTGGGTGCCACATGGGGAATCCCGTAGTCTTCCAGGAAATGTCTGCAGGGCAAAATGTAATCGGCAAGGGAGGAGGTCTCTCCCATTACGATATCAATGGCTATAAACAGGGGCAGTACTTTCGGGTCCTTCACCGCTTCCATCATATGTGTCCCGGCCGGGGATGAATAGACGACATTGTTCCAGTAAGTAATGAGGCACTTTACCTGATAAGGATATTGGGCCGCTATGCTGGGAAATACCTCATGATAAACATGGTCATAGGCAAAGGGGAACCATGGACGTTTTGCAGGATAACCATTTTTCTTGAATTCCGTTGAGGTTTCATAATTCACCTTATGGCGATCTATGGGCACACCCTTGGGTTTTACGGCCCCAGGCAGGAATCTTTCTGTATCATTAAGATCATAGGGGTTACCCGGTTTTCCGCCCATCTCATGCCAGTGATTGCCACTTAATGGCTGACATCCCCCTCTCCAGCTTATGTTTCCAATGAGGATATTAAGGGCTGCAATGGTGCGGGCGGTATAAGTACCATTGGTATGCTGGACAGCCCCTCGATAAAAGTCTGCAACGGCTCGTCTTCCATGGGAGGTAAAATCGTCCGCTTCCCTTTCAATGGCCTTTGCATCAATCCCACAGATATCCGCATACTCTTTTATGGACCTTTCCATAACCCTATCTACCAGCATCTTATAGACACTCTTCACCCTCACACCCTTGATCACTGTATCCACAAGAAGGTCTCCCTTTTTGGCCTCCTCAGCAGGAGTTAATATGCCATTTACCATTACGAGGGGTCGATCCCCTTCCCGGTAATACTTTCGGTCATCTTCCCTGACCAAAAAGGTAGCATCGCTCCATGTGAGATGACCGGCACCTTCAAAGGCTGCTTTCTGATTGGGATAGGAGAGGTATTCGAGATCTACTCTCTTGTGCTCCATCATCCACCGCATCATCCCCAAGGCAAACGCTGCGTCTGTCCCTGGGAGGATAGGGATCCACCGTGCTGCCTTGGCTGCAGAGTTAGAAAAACGAGGGTCCACGATCACCAATGTGCCGCCTCTTTCACGAAAGAAATTTAGTTTGCGAGCCAATGCCTGCATCGGGAAATTTGCCTCGTAAGGGGTGGCGCCAAAAAAGATGATGTAATTGGAGCTCATGATATCGGGTTTTATGTGGTTCCTCCCGTTAAAACAGAGGGACAACCCCACATGGTGTGAGGTCTCACAAATGGAGGTGTGGTCAATCCGCTTATTTATGGAACCAAAGCAGTGAGCCACCCACCTGTCTGTAAATTCCTTTCGGCCATGCTGGATGCGGCCTGGCATAAAGACCAACTGATTTGCCTTGGGCCCCAGCTCGGGTGCATTGGGGTCGATGGGCTCAAAACTACGGATCGCCTTGAGCCCGTCCACGTGCCCCTCCCCAAAAAGATTACCCCCGTTTATGATCTCATCATAGGCCTGTTCCCAACTTATGGTCTTCCACTTGCCGGATCCTCGAGGGCCCACCCGTTTTAGAGGATGTTGTATTCGAAGAGGATTATAAAGGCTCTGGATAGTGGCCCCACCCTTAGCGCAGACCGTGCCATTCACCTTCTCTGCTTCCGCAGGGTCAGTATGGTAAGGTAAGTGGGGCTCCATTGTGTTGGGGTGATAGGGGTTACCATCCACCTTTATGGCAACACCGTTTTTTACCTTTACCTGGAGACCGCAGTTGCTGTGGCAACCTAAACATACGGTCCTTACCACCCTGTCCCCCTTGAGGGGGTCTGGATCAGGTGCCCCCGTTATCCAATTTGAGGGTTTCTTGGCCTCACGGAGGCAACCACCTGTTGTCAAAATGGCGGCCAAGGCCAAACTGGCTTTTATAAAATCCCTTCTTGTAGTGGACATGGAAAGATCCTCCATCTAGCTTTCGATTCTTTCATAGGGGAGAAACCTATATGTACCTATGAAAGTAAAGAACATCACTGCCATAAGAACGATTCCTATGGCCATCTTTTCGGGTTCAGGGGGTAGAACCTCCCAATTGATATGGGTCATGGGCAGCATCTGACCGCCTATAAAGATGTTTATACACCCAAATAGTGTGCCTATTAAGGTACATACCGAGGCCAAGGAGGAGATAAATACACTTTCGCGCATTCTCTTGAAGATCATGAGTAAAAAAGGCAGTGCAATGCCTATTGCCACTTGAAAGAACCAAAACTGAAATGCCCTTGGACCGCTAAAAAATACGTGGGCCACCAATCTTCCGCCTATCCCTGTATAATGCATTAGCACAAAATAGATGAAAAATACCCCTGCCTGTGCCAATAGCGAGTATTTTAGCAAGATACCGAACTCTGCAAGATACTGCTGCTGGTATAATATGGAGCGGTATTCTGCCTTGGATAGGGCATTTTTAATGTGGGTGAGGAGGATCAAAAATGCGGACCCTGAGCAGGCTCCAAAGGAAAAAAAGATAAATACCATGACAGAGGAATGCCACATAACCCTTCCCTTGAAAGAGGAAAGTAGGATACCCAGATAGATAAGTCCCAAAAATGAAAAGAAGAGACTGGCTCCTGCCCAAAAATGTTCACGCCTCTCTTGGCGCTTTCTGATCTCATTGGGGCTCCCTTTTTCAGAGGAGTTGAAGGTGAGGAGCCTGTAGAGGAACTGTAACCTGCCTGGTTGTCGGGCCAGGTAGATCAGTTCTGGCCGAAACAGGTAATAGGAGTGGAGGGCATAGGTGAACATACATATGGTTATGATATAAACACCATAGGCCACAGGAGAGGTCCAGTGCCAATGGTAAAACATGGTATAGAAGCGTTCAGGTCGGCCCAAATCGATTACCAAAAAGAGGGGTACAAGGGCAAGGATAATAAAAGGTTGAAGACTGCCCACCTTTTCCAAGGGGATATAGTCCTCTGTACGATAGTAGAGCCAGCTCAGGTGAGCTATGATGTGAGTGCCTTCTGCCAAAGAGATCAACCAGAGGTACCAGGCAATGAGATATCCCAATGCGATGTTATGGGATACCCAGTAGATGTATTGGCTGCCCTCGTTCATTTTCCCCTCCTTCTTTTTAGCATGGCGTGATAATCAGGGCCCATTAGGGTTTCATCAGCGTTTACATAATGAACCTTGGGCCTGGTATCCAGATCTGCCCTGAGCCTCTGTGTGCTGTGAGATTTCATGTAACGGGAGACCGCACTTTCTGGGTCATTGAGGTCCCCAAATATGCGGGCCTTGCCAGTGCATGCATCCACACAGGCGGGCTGGAGGCCTTTGGTTATCCTATGGTAGCAAAAGTCACATTTGTCCGCAGTGCCAGTAATGGGATTGGGAAAACGGGATCCATAGGGACAGGCCACCACACAGATTCGGCATCCTACGCACACATCCCGGTTCACATGTACTACCCCATCCTCTGGGGTACGATAGGTGGCACCGGTTGGGCATAGATTCAGGCAAGGGGCATCCTCGCAGTTGTTACAAAGTCGAGGGAGAAAATGAAGGCTCACATTGGGGTAGGTCCCCTTCATGGCTATCTTCACCCAACTGCGAAAAAGCCCATCGGGGACATTATTCTCACTCTTGCAGGCGATCGTGCAGCCATGGCAGCCAATACAGCGGTTTAGGTCTATGACCATGCCGTATTTTTTGGGTCTGCCTTCCCCTTGGGCAGCCTCGCCAGTTGTGGAGAGCAAGGCACTTACTCCTGCCACCGTTACACCAAATGCGGCCTTTCGGAAGAAATCCCTCCTGTTGAGCAACCCTTCTTTTTTGCTCATATTCTCCTCCTTTATAGCCTTGGGCTCATTACCAAGGGAAACCTTAGCTCCCCATGGGAGCCTATCTGAGGGTTTTACCGAAGCTTTTGCCGATGGGAAAAGGGCACCTTGGGCCCCATTTAAGGGGATCGGTTTTGGGATGGAAATTAGGCCTAAGATCAGGGGGGGGCTACAGTCTGTCCCTTCTGTTTCTGGCTTCATAGGCCTTGTAGAGTCCCTTCCTTTCTTTTAAACCTCAGTTGGTGAACCCGATCATAAGGACCATAGAGGGAATGTCAAGCTAATTTTGTGATACTCTGTAGCACCAAACCATGGAGAAGGGAGAAATAGGAGTTTTTCCAAGAAATTTGGGTCATGGGAGGACCGGGCCCTGAAGGGAAAGGCGTCAGTGCTTGACTTCCAAGGGGACTAAAAGTTAAAAACCATGTAAAAGTCCCAAGGGAGGAGGTGTACTTATGCCCATATATGAGTTTTACTGCCCAGATTGCAATACCATCTTTAACTTCTTCTCCAAGAGGGTAAATACCCAAAAGATACCCCCTTGCCCGAGATGTGGTAGGCAGGAACTCATAAGGCAGATGTCCATATTTAGGAAGGGAGGCAATCTAAAGGATACAGAGGGAAATCCATATCCTGACCTAGATGAGGCCAGGTTTGAGAGGGCAATGGACATGCTCGCAAGGGAGGCCCAGGCCCTGGATGAAAACGACCCCAGACAGGCAGCCATCCTGATGAGGAAGGTAAGCCAAATGGCCGGGCTCGAGCTGGGTCCCAAGATGGAAGAGGCCCTTACCAGGATGGAGAGAGGTGAAGATATGGATGCCATAGAGGAGGATATGAAGGATGCCCTTGAATCGGAAGAGGATCTCTTTCAATTTAAGGAGAGGGCATCTTCTGCCCTGAGGAAGAAGAGGCCCTTGGTAGACGAAACCCTCTATGATCTGTAGAGGGCTCATAATTAGAGGATTTTTAGCTCGCCCCAAAAGGCCACAATCCCTTCCCAGATGAATAAACCGCCTAAGATGGCAGGATGGACTCTAAATTGCTCCACCACCTCCCTTGGGTCCACACCCTTTCTGAGGCGATTCCCTGCTGATGTAGCCGCAGCATCTGCCATGGCACCTGATGGAGATATTATACAGGCCAGATCTGCACTCCCAAAGGAGAGGGAGTGGCCTATCCGGGAAGAGGAGCTACATACCGAGACGGGCATAAGCGTTTCCCTTAGCTCTATCCTTATCTCCAGATCTTTTTTGTCGGGCCATGGAAGCAGCCCCACCTTTAGCGGACCCTTTGTGGATGCATAGACATCTCCTCCGTTTTCCACGATTACTTCCCCTGAAGAGAGGCGGAGACCCTCTCCCACAAATTGGGCAATGGCCCCTGCTACAGATGCCATAGGCCCTACACCAAAGTTCAACCCCGCCTCCAGCATAACCCTTACCAGTGGCGGAGCAAAGGGATCCATGGGGAGGGGCGAGAGGGAGGTGAGGAAGTGGGGGTTCTGCTCCACGTAGGCCTCTATTTGCTGACGGGCATCTAAGACCAAATCCACTGTCTCTTTTTCCAATGGCCTATCCGTCATTACCAAGAGGTCTGTCTCCTTTATCTTTACCTCGAACTTTTGGAGGTGAGGGAGGTTTACCCAGTCCCTGTAAAAGCGTTTCATATTAAAGCCAAGATGAGAGGGCCGTATACCTCTGGAAGGGCTTGTCGTTTCTTATGGCCATTGCCAGGGCCTTTTTTGTGCCCACTATCACCGCAAGCCTCTTTGCCCTGGTAATGGCAGTGTAGAGGAGATTTCTCTGGAGGAGCGGGAAATGGGAGGTGCTCAGGGTAAGGATCACTGCAGGGTACTCACTCCCTTGGGACTTGTGAACCGAAATGCAATAGGCCAGAGAGAGATCATCCAGATCGGCCATATCATAGCTTACCTCCCTACCATAAAAGGATACCCTCACTCTACCCTCCTCTTCTATGGAGGCCACTCTCCCTATGTCTCCGTTGTAGACATCCTTTTCATAGTCGTTTCTAAGCTGCATCACTTTGTCGCCTACCCTGTATCCCAAAAAGGAGTCCATGGGGAGGAGTCTACCCTTGAGTGCCTCTTGGACCCCAAAGGTAAGGCTTTCTACCCCCAGTAGTCCCTTTCTCATGGGGCTAAGTAGCTGGATCTCCTCCAAGGGGTCCAGATTGTACTCCTCTGGGATCCTTTTGGTTAGAAGCTCTATGGCCCAGTTGTAGGCCCTGTTAGGATCTTCTTCGTGGATGAATAAAAAGTCTTTGCTCCCCCTCTCCCTAAGGACAGGGAAGAGGCCCTCTTTTATCCTGTGCGCATTTAGTATGAGAAGACCTTCCTCTTTTTGTCTATAG
The DNA here is from genome assembly GCA_938002815.1 of uncultured bacterium. Lineage (GTDB taxonomy): Bacteria > Desulfobacterota > DSM-4660 > Desulfatiglandales > CALKZT01 > CALKZT01. The sequence goes on along the minus strand of CALKZT010000119.1, from coordinate 1,912 downwards.
ACCTTTGTAAGCCTGATACTCCTTATGCGGTGATCCTCTACAAGCTCCATGAATGGGCTTCCAGGCCCCACAGGGGGAAGTTGATCCTTGTCTCCCACCAAGACCAGCCTTGTGGTCTCCGGAAGTGCCCTCAGGAGGTGGGAAAATAGGACTATGTCCAACATGGAGGCCTCATCCACAATGATTACATTGCACCTCAAGGGGTTCCTCTCATTGTGCAAAAAGGTACCTGTCTCAGGGTTCCATCCCAGGAGCCTGTGAACAGTTTTGGCTTCCTCTCCTGAGAGTTCAGACATCCTCTTGGCAGCCCTGCCAGTGGGGGCCGTGAGATAAAATTTCTGGCCCATCTCCTTAAGTCTCAATACCATTGCCCTAATCAAGGTGGTCTTTCCTGTGCCGGGACCTCCTGTTATCAGGAGCAGCCTCCTTTCAAAGAGTGAATTCACCCCCTGAAGCTGCTCTTCGTTTAAGGTAATCTGAGAAAGAGCCTGAGGGGTCTCTTTGAGGGGAGCCATTTGTCTAAAGGGTAGCAGGCCGCTCTTTTGGTCCAATTCGCACATAAGCCTTATCCTCTGACCCACATAGGACTCTGCCAGGTATAGTGATTTGAGATAGATCCTCCTCCCCTCTGTTTCAGAGGCCCTTATAACCAGCTCCCCTCTGATAGAGAGCTCCTCAAGGGCCCTCTTGAGCAAAGGGCCATCTACCTCCAGAAGCCTTGTGGCTTCGCCCAAAAGGAGGTCCTCGGGATAGTAGGTATGGCCTTTTTCTGTTTTGGTCTTGAGAAGGTACACAAGCCCTGCCTTGAACCTGGAGGGAGAGTCCTTTGCGTGTCCCAATTTCTTTGCAATGGCATCTGCCCTCAAAAATCCTATACCAGATACCTCCATGGCAAGCCTGTACGGATCTTGCGTGATTATGGAAAGGGCGGCCTCCTTATAGTATTTTTTGAGCTTGAATGCCAAGCCTGTGGGCAGGTCAAATCTCTTTAGAAACAACAGTAGCTCTTTTAGGTCCTTCTGGGCCTCCCAAGAGTCCAGTATGCCCCTGAGTCTCCTCGGACTTATGCCCTTTACCTGAAGCAACAAATCTGGCTCTTGCTCCATGACCTCCAGGCTTTTCTCCCCAAATCTTTCCACTATCCTCTTGGCGGTAACAGGACCTATGCCCTTCACTGCCCCTGACCCCAGATATCTCTCTATGTCCTCTGGAAGGGAAGGTGCCTCCGGCACATAGCCCTCTGCCCTAAATCTCAGGCCATATTTGGGATGCGTCTCCCAGTTGCCAATTAGCTTTACACATTGTCCCACAGAGAGGCCCGCAAGGGGACCAACAGCCACAAAGGGATCCTTTGTCCTCTTTTCCCTAAGCCTTATTACCGCAAAGCTGTTGTCGGGACTTTCATATGAAATTTTATCAACAAGGCCTGTTAGTTCCATTTCAAGTCCCACTTTGACACCTTAAGCTCAGAAAATCAAGTGCGAAGGGCCTTGTAAGGCCAGGTCCCTTTGGGGAAGACCATTGCCCCCTTTTTTATACCTACGAAGTCCACACCTACGAGCAGGAGGGTTTTAGCACAAATGGCAGCCAAAGAGGCTCAGAGAGGATAGGATCCCCAAAGGGGATAGTTTTAGAGAAGCCTAAGGGAAATGGTTTTCCTTACCCTTGAATACCCATACGAAGATTTGAACTGCCTATCTACCCTTGAATTAATCGAGATTCACTGCTAAGATTTCGTCTATAGAGGCACCATAGTTAATGATTAGTCCTTTTAACTTCTGTTAAGCGAAATTCAAAGGAGAGTAAGTTATGAGGCTTCCCATATACCTGGACTACAATGCCACAACTCCTGTGGCCAAAGAAGTAGTAGATGAGATGTTGCCTTATTTTTCTTTACATTTCGGAAATCCAT
>CALKZT010000118.1 GCA_938002815.1 uncultured bacterium | reverse complement strand
ATGCCTGTAATGTGATATTAAAGGCACTTTCAACCAATCCTGATCCAAATTCTTTGAAGGATACAATCCTTAAAATCAAGAATTTTCAAAGCCCTCTTGGTGAATTTCAGATTGATAAATACGGAGATGCGATCAGGAGTTTTACTATGATAAGAGTATCACATGGAGATTTTGTAGAAATTCCCCAATGAAACATAACAAAAAATCTCTAAGGCAAATATTTTCAATATCCATAGTAGGATTCTCCACCGTCTGTGTTCTCATTACAGGTGTATATCTCTTGAGCAGATACTATTACCACTCAAGAAATCAAATGCTTGAAAGTACCTATACAATTACAGAGGCTTTTGCATGGGAAATTGACAACACCCTCAGCTTTTACGAACATTTCGTAAGGCAATTAGCCCATAATATCGAAATTGAATTGTCATCACAAAATGCCTTCAGTTACGAATCCTTGAAACTTGCCCTAAGAGAGATACCCACCTTTAGATCCCTAAAAGTACTCGATACCAGCCTGAAGGTCAGGACTGTTGTGCCCATTGAAAGGGAACTTATGGGAGTAGATTACTCCGGCCATGCCTTTATAAAGGCAAGCCTGTGCGAAAAGGTCTCTTGGTCTGAGGTGTATACCTGCCCACGGACTGGTGTGCCCCTCATAAGTATCCCCATACCTTTTGAATTGGGAGTCCTGGTGGCTGATCTGGATCTCTGGGTTTTCCAGCAGATGATAAAGGCCAAGAGACTCCCTGCGAATTTGCATGTGATAATATTGGATCATCGAGGGAGTGTAGTGGCGCACCCAGAGGTGTCTGTTGTGGAGCAAAGGATAAACCTCTCCAATGAAGATGTGGTCTCGAAGGTCACAGAGGAGAGAGAAATTTCAGGGGAGTTCCATTTACAGGGCAAGCCCTACCTGGGTAAGGCCAAGAGGCTCTCTATAAACGGATGGATAGTCCTGGTGGGCTATCCAAGGGAGGAGGCATTAAGACCCATCTGGAAGTCTGTTGGCGTCTTAATCGGGCTTATTGTGGTTATAACATTGCTGGCTGGTGGAATTGCTAGTATCTGGGCAAAGAGGCTATCAAAACCCCTAAAGGGCATTTTAGATATAACTCAGGGTATTAAGGGTGGCAATTTAAATATAGAAAAAATGGAATGCGATTATGAAGAGACCCAAAGTATCTTCTATGCGTTACATTCCATGGCAGTGGCCATAAGGGAGAGGGAGGAAGAGTTAATAAAAAGCGAAATGAAGTATAGAGATCTGGTGGAAAATGCAGTAGATCCCATAATCATCTTAGATTTGGAAGGGAGAATCTTAGAGGTCAACCGTGCTTTTCTTATTAAAGGCTATCAAAAGGAAGAAGTGATCGGAAGGCATATAACAGAGTTTATGGCAGAGGAGAATAGGTACCTTTTCCAGGAGGCAAAGAAAAAGATTTTAAAAGGTGAATCGCATCAGTTTGAAGTAAAGACTCCTCCAAAAGAAGGTGCTAAGAGGTGGTATTCTGTGAGTGTAAGGCCTCTATTGGATAAAGACCTAAATGTTACTTCTGTTCAATGTATCGCAAGAGACATAACAGCACTAAAGGAATACGAAAGTAGATTGAAAGAGTCAGAGGAAAAATACAGATCCCTCTATAATTCCATATCCGATATCATATACACGCAAGACCTGGAAGGTAGGATCATAAGTTGTAATAAAGCACTTTCAAGGCTATTTGGATACGAACCACACGAAGTGATAGGGAAGAAGGTCTCTGAGCTAATGATGCCAGAATTCAAAGAGGCCTTTGAGACAGAATACCTTGAAAGGCTCAAGAAGGAAAAGGAACTTGAGGGTATCACTAAGTACTTTACTAAAGATCAAAGGAAAATATACGTCAAATGGAAGAGCAAACTTGTGGAACCCCTAAACAGCGAGCCCTTCATAACAGGAATTGGCATGGATGTAACCGAGACCATCTTGGCACAGCGCCGCCTTAAGCAGAGTGAAGAGAGTCTCAGGGCCATATTTCAGACCGCGCCGATACCTATAGCCGTATACGATTCTGAGGGAAGAATTGTTGCCATAAATCATGCCTTTACAGATGTCTTTGGATGGACAGAAAAGGAGGCTAAGGGAAAGAAATTGCCTCCAGCCCCAGAGGATGAGATAGAGAGGATAAGGGAAGAACAGAAGAAAACAATAGAGATGGGAAATATCCAAAAGCTGAGGGGGCACAGATATACAAAGGACCGTAAATTGTTGGATGTGGAGTCATATGCCAGTGCCTTGGTGGATTCTAATAAAAAGTTGAAATTGCTGGTGGTGGCCTTTAATGACATTACAGAGCATAAGAAGCTTGAGCGGGCATTACAGCATGCAGAAAAGATGGAGGCCATTGGGACCCTTGCAGCAGGCATAGCCCATAACTTTAATAACATCTTGATGGGCATCCAGGGCAACATGGAGCTTTTGAAGATGAAGCTTGAAAAAGAAAGTCCCCACCAAAATAGAATCCAAACAGTCTTGAAACTGGTACATGATGCATCTACTTTGACTAAACAGATGTTAGGTCTTGCAAGGGCCGGGAAATATGAGGTCAAGGCCACGAATCTAAACTCTGTTATCAGGGAATATAACAGGGTCTTTACTCAGTCAAGAAAAGATGTTGAGATACTTGAAGACCTGGCAGAGGATCTTTGGACGATAAATTGCGACAGAAATCAGATGACACAAGTTTTGACAAATCTCTATATAAATGCAGTCCATGCAATAGAAGAGAAACTTTCAGCTCAAGGGATCCCCATGGGGAATAAACGTATTTCCGTAAGCACAAGAAATGTCCATTTAGACCAAAAGGAGCTCGGCGACTTTCAGGCCTCTTCAGGTGATTTCGTGAAACTCACTGTAACCGATGAAGGAATAGGGATGGATGAAAATCTAAAGAAAAGGATCTTTGAACCCTTCTTCACCACAAAGGGTATGGGAAGAGGAACAGGTCTTGGACTTGCTTCCGTTTATGGCATAGTCAAAAACCATGGAGGTCATATAGCAGTAGAGAGCTATCCTGGGAAAGGCACCTCTTTTTACATCTACCTTCCAAGGGCACATGCTGAGCCTCATAAGGAGTCAGAGGCAAGGGAGGGGCACCTCCAAAAGGGTACGGCTAAGATCCTGTTGGTGGATGACGAAGAGCTGGTATTAGAGGCCCTAAGAGAGATCCTTATTGAATTGGGATACAGAGTGGTCGGCACCTCTGACCCAGAGGAGGCAATCAAGATTTATGAAAGAGAAGGCGCGCAGATAGACCTCGTGATTGTGGATATGATAATGCCCAAGATGAGCGGAATAGAGCTGATCCAGATTATTCGTAGAAGAGACCCCCATGCCAAAATATTGGTCTCAAGTGGGTACGGGATAGAGGAACAGGGGGAGGCCTTGGGGGATATGGGGGTCTCAGGGGTAATCCAGAAGCCCTTTAGCATTCAATCCGTGTCTGAGGTAGTAGGAAGGGTACTTGTGTCCTGAATTTTAGACGAGGGGCATTTATCCATAACCATCTTTGCCTTATAGGGGCTATAATGGAAAAGCCAGTTTAAGACCAGTTTCGAACTCTTTAGTCCATGTGGATACGACCAAAGGGACCAAGGTACCTAAAAGAGGTCCACATGGAGGTGTGAAAATTTGAGAGGTTCTCTCCTAAAGTGACCAGAGTTGTTATCCCTCTTCTGTTAGCCTAAATTTTGTAAGGAATCTTCCCCAAGGTTTTGAACTTGGGACCTCTGAGAAATTATAATTAAAGTGAACAGCCTTCGGATTTAAAACGAGATATATGACTATATCTTCGCTACCTCTCTACAATTCAGTAAATTTAGCTATCACCCCTATATTAGGCAGGACAAATCACTCCTCTTTATCTATCGAGGCAGGACTTGCCTTTAGCCTTCTTAATCTTTCTCTCTCCACACTCACAACATACTTTATAATAAGTTGCCGATCTTCCTCATCTATTTCCTTGAAAACACAACCACATATGTAAGTAGTGTGTTGTTTTTCCTCCATATAAACTCCTCTTAATTTGACCTTTTTGTGCACAACACTAACGCATCTTATTATGGGCATACCAGGTATTTCAATTTGAACATCCCTTAGTTCTGTTCCAACTTTCATGATATTATCATTTAAATCTGTAAGAAATGCTACTCCTCCCCCGCTGATATCCCAGACCTTGAATCTATGTTCCTTTCCTTGAATATCAACTTTAATAAAGGCAGGAGCACCTTCAGGAGGTGAAACTCTCAAATAATCTCGCCTTTGTCTTCTTTGTAGTTCATTTGGGAATCTAATGACAATCTGTCTTGGACCACTTTTTATTATCTCCCTTATGAAAACAGTCCTAAACTCATAGGGCACAGATCTTTGCATAAGCTCGTCCTCCCTGAGCACAAAGGAAACTTGCAAATCCCTTGACTCCTTTATAAGTTCGTTTCCCTCTTCTGGAATCAGACCGTCGATATAGATCTGTCTTTCCCTCCCTATGCTCGCTATCTTAAGCAGATACGAGGTATAGGCAGAATCTGAGCCACCCAGCCTTATGGTCAAAGGAAGCTTGCTGTTCAGGGCCATGGTAAGCACCTTATGGATCCTTTCAGGATGGGTTATCAAGTGGTCAACACTTGCCAGCCCCCGACCCTGGACAGGCTCTGTCCTTTTCCTCAAAAGGCCTACCACCAGGACCGCAAAGACCAAAATTAGTATCCCTATGAGTATGTACAAGTCCACTCCTCTATTTAGGTCTCCTCCTTATTAAAAGATCGAAGGAGTTTCCGCAAGATATTTTCCACTTCAAAAAGGCAACTTTACTCCTCGTCTTTCCTGTTTTATTATTTGAAAAAATTTTTTGGAGGAGGAAACCAGTTTGGACCTGGCAACAATATTGGGTTTGGTGGGTGGTGCGGGAATAGTCATTGCATCTATCATAATAGGCGGAAGCGCCTCCATATTCTTCAATGTCCCCAGTATCCTCATCGTGGTAGGAGGGACCCTTGCTGCTACCTTCATTAAGTTTCCCATGAAGGATGTACTAAACTCAATTTCCGTGGCCCTCAAAGCCTTTATTATAAAACTCGAGCCTCCAGATCAGGTCATAGAGAAGATGGTTTCATTGGCACAGATTGCAAAGAAGGAAGGGCTAATTGCCTTGGAAAAGGCAGAGGCTACTAACCCCTTCATGGCCAAGGCCATGAGGTTTTTGGCAGATGGATATGACGAAAGGTTGATACAGGAGGTGCTTTCAAAGGATATAAGGCTCACCATCCAGAGGCACAGCATAGGCCAAAGTGTATTCAAATCCATGGGGACATCTGCGCCTGCCTTTGGCATGATAGGGACACTGGTAGGGTTGGTCCAGATGCTCTCCAACATGTCGGATCCCAAAAATATCGGACCTGCCATGGCAGTTGCCCTCCTTACCACTTTATATGGCGCGCTTCTGGCAAACCTGGTTTTTAATCCCATCTCAGACAAACTAGCCCTTAGAAGTCAGGAGGAGGCGCTGGTAAAAGAGATTATACTCGAAAGTGCCATTTCCATGAGCCAGGGTACAAGCGCAAGGGTCTTGGAAGAGGCCCTCAAGATATACCTTGCCCCAAAGACAAGGGCAAAGATTGAAGGCCAGCCACAGGCTCAACCGGCAGGAGCCAAGGCAAAATGACAGAGCCAGCCCAGGCAGGACCCCCTCCCTCAGAAGGCGCACCAGAATGGATGTGCACATTTGCAGACCTGATGAGCCTGCTCCTCTGCTTCTTTGTACTGCTACTCTCCTTTTCAGAGATGGACAGACAAAAGTTCAAGGAGATAGCCGGGGCCCTGGCCCAGGCCTTTGGGGTACAGAGGAAGATTGTCACCTATGACATTCCCAAGGGAGAAAAGATAATTGCAAAACAGTTCGATATGGACGCAGTTGCCACTCGAGAAAAGGAAGAACTGGGGAAAAAATTGGTAAACGAGATCAGGGCACATTTTAAGGAAACAGAGAATCTAATAGATGTCAAGGCGAGCAAGGACGGCATTGTCATCCGTATGATGGGAGAGACCACCTTTGACACAGGAAAGGCAGATATAAAAAGGGAGATGGAACCCCTCTTGCTGAAGATAGGCGAGATGCTGGAAAAGAGCAAAGGAGATATATTGATAGCGGGCCATACCGATAACGTCCCTGTGAGCGGAAAGTGGAAATCTAACCTGGAGCTTTCCCTTGCCAGGGCAAGGGCCGTGACCGAATTCCTGCTGGCCCATACCAATCTGTCTCCCGAAAGGATAGCTACCATGGGATATGGAGAATTTAGGCCCATAGAATCCAACGAGACCCCAGAGGGAAGGCAAAAAAACAGAAGGGTGGAGATCATCCTGACTAATCTGCCTTACAGGATTTCCCAGACCGGAGAGATCATAAGCGGGGGACCTTCTATCTCAGAATCTGAAAAATAGCCTAATTTTCATGGCCACCTGCCACCACTGCAGATACTATTATGTCACATGGGAAAAGGAGACCCCGCACGGCTGTAAGGCCTATGGTTTTAAGTCGGCCCTCTTGCCCTACCTTGAGGTAAAACTGAGTGTGAGGGAAGGTTGTATGGCCTTTGAAAAGAAAGAGAAATTTAAGATCCCAGGGAAAGATCACCTGGATCCTTCATAGGGGTACCAGTCAGATTGCCTGAGTCTCTCTACCTTTAATACGGCCACCTCGTTTGTATAGCTGTCATAGACCACCTTTCTCCCCAGAGTCCCTCCCACATCCTCTGAGATTATCTTTATTCCGGACCTGCTCAAGACCTTCCTTGCCACCCTCACATTCTCTGAACCCACATCCCTCACTTTAGAAACCTCTTCATTATAAGCCCCTCCGAAAATCTGTGCCACCAGATGCTTGGGCTTACTCCCTTCCTGTAGCATGAGCCTTATCAGAGCAATAGTAGCAACATTCCCATAAAGGGCAGTGGTTTTGCCCTGTTCCCTAATTTCCGGGTATAAAAAGCAGTTCATGGCCCCAAACATCTCCTTTTTGTCGTATACACAAACGCTCACACCGGAACCGAGGACCGTGGAAATTATTGTGGGAGCCCGGGCAAGATAGATATAGCCTGGGGAGAGAAAATACTGATACTGAGTGAGACCTTTTTCATTTCTCATCAGAGGATCTTAAATCTAATATTATTCCCATACCTTTCAGAAGTTCCATTGTCTCTTTAAGCTGACTTCTATCATAGTTGTCTGTGGAAATCAATATTATGGTCTTTATAAGATCGTCACTTATGTTCTTCTCTTTCAGATCCAAAATATCTCTCAAGGAGACTGCATTTATTGGTACGGTCTCCTTCCCATAAATCACTATCCTTTGGCCTTTCAAAAAGGAACCCTTTCTTATGACCGCCTCTATCTCATGGTCCTTTAAGCCCACCCTCTTCAATTCTATTATCTCTTCCACACTAAAGGCACATGTCTCTAAAGACTTTTCCTCAATCATTGCCTGAATCACATTCTCTTTTAGCCCTGCTTTTTTGAGACGTTTTATATCCTCAGCAGTTAGGCCAAAGGAATCCCCGGCCCCCAAGGCTACGAGTATTGTAGTCAAAAAAATTCCAATAACAGGGGCAATGGGGTTGGGAAGCCTCATGTCAGAAAATCCAGAAGAGACTTTCCCATGATCTTCGCAGCCGCAGCAAGGGATGCCTGAAAAAGCGTCTGGTGGGTTGCAAGCCTTGTCATGGCATCTGCCATGTCTGTGTCTTCCAGTTGACTGAGGAGGTCCGTCAGATTGGTCTTGTAGTCATATATAAATTGGATATTGTCTTGGAACCGGTTAATCCTACTCCCTATCTTGGCCCTCTCTTGGTTGATCTGGTCTATAGAGTAGGCCAGATTTTCAATCTCCGCAGCAATCTTATCTCTGTCGTTGGCTTCCATGGCCTCTGCCACATTCTTTACTTTAGAGAATATATCTATACCAGAGATCCCAACCCCTTGAAAGACCTCAGAACCTATTAGGTTTATGGGCACCTTCTCATTTTCTGAGATGTGGATCTCTATCTCGTTGGAATCTCCGTTGTATATTATACTGTTGTCGGGCTGTCTCAGAAAAGGCTGTTTGTCTGTCAAGAACCCTGAGAAGATGTATCTGCCTTGAAATTTCGTGTTCCCAAGCCTTAGGAGCTCATCATAAAGATTCCACACCTCATTGGCAGTGGCCTTTCGGGTTTGGGCATTGGCAGTATCGGTGCTCTGGTAAACGGCAAGCTCTTTGATCCTGATGAGGATAGAGGAGGCAGAATCCAAGGCAGACTCTGTCTGCTGGGCCCAGGCAAGGCCAAATTCTGTATTCCTTTTGAATTGATCTGCTGCCTTGATCAACGCATCGTAGTCCAGGATCCTGGCAGAGGAGATGGGATCATCAGAGAGCCTATTCACCTTTTTACCAGTAGAGACTTCATGCTGTATCTTTGCCAGTTTTTCAGTGGATCTCCTGATGGCCTCCACCAGATTATCTGCCATATATTTATTTGTGATCCTCATAGCTCACCTCTACATGCTCAAGAGTGTATCCATAAGTTCATTTACAGTGTTAATCACCTTTGCAGAGGCCTGGTAGGCCCTCTGTTGTATCAACAAATTCATCATCTCCTCATCAATGGACACACCAGATACAGACTCCTTGAAACCTGAAAGATAACTTAACATATCCTGTTGATGCTCATAAAAACTCTGAGACTGCTTCACATCACTACCCACTTTGCTTACGAGCCCTTGATAAAAGGAATCAAAGGTGGAGTTGTTATTACTTAATACACTTTTGTATCTAAGCCTTGATATGGCAAGGGCTATTCTATTGTCTCCAGGGACACCATTTACGTCTTCGGCAGTAGCAATTTTAAAGGGATCCCTTTTTAACTCGGGGTTTACCTCTATATTAAAGGGGTTAGAGCCCAAAAAGAAGTCTATACCTGTGTACGGCTTATTGGTTGTGGGATCTACCGTTATCCCATAACCGGAGGCATGCAGGGTATTTACCTCTTTCATAAGTGCGGCCACAAAGGTATTCAGATCCTCCTTGTAACCCTCTATGTACTGATCCCTTGCAACCACCCATCCTCCCAATTTTCCACCCCTCAGACGATCCGTAATGTCATAGAGGTTTCCGTCTCTATCCTGCCAGTTGATGGTCTCAAAGCCCCTCTCATCAGAAGAGATCACCAGTTCCCATGAAGAGCTTGCCTCCACCAGAGGCCTTCCCTCTGCCGTAAGTACCACAAGGCTTCCATCGCTCTCCTCAAAGGCGTTTACCTCTATCAATTGGCTTATCTCTTTTAGGACAAGATCCCTTCTGTCCCTGTAGTCGTTTGCATTCTGCCCCCCTGCCTCTGCAGCCAAGATCTTGGTATTTAGTCCAGCCACCTCCTGGGAGAGTCTGTTCAGCTCCTTGACCACCTCCCTCATACCCTGACCTATATCCCTCTTTTGTAAGAGGGTGAGGTCCTGATAGGTCTTTTTCAAAAAGCTCACCATTTCCTCTGAGACACCCAAAAGAGATGTCCTCTCCCCTCCCCCCTGCGGGTTATTCGCCAGGTCCTCCCATGAATTCCAGAATCTTGAGAAAAGAGAGTTGAAATATTCGCCTGAAAAGATCATCTCCACCTTCTCTAAGGTGGCCTTTTGGGTATCATATCTGCCAAAATTCTCTGTCTCCTCGTAGATCTGGGTGTTTAAAAACTTGTCCACCACCCTCTTGATCTCTGCCACCCTTACCCCAAGCCCCAGCTGACCCGGGAGGTGCGTCACTGGCTCTGCAGCCACAAGCCTTGTCCTCTGCCTGGAATAGCCCTCGGTATTGGCGTTGGAGATATTGTGGCCAGTTACCTGGATGGCCTTCTGATGTGTCAGAAGCCCTTCCTTTGCTATGTGCAATACGGTATTGATGGCAGACATCTAAACATACCTCACGAACTCAGAGCCTTGATAATGCCCATTGGTATCTCATGCAAGGGAAGCACTTTTTGTGCCGCTCCCAATTTTATGGCCTCTTTGGGCATTCCAAAGACCACACAGGTCTCCTCATCTTGTGCAATGGTAAACGCCCCTGCCTCTTTCATCTCCAACAATCCCTTTGCGCCGTCTGCTCCCATGCCTGTTAAAAGTACTCCCACTGCATTGCCACCTGCGTGTTCTGCTACAGAATTGAAGAGTACATCCACACTGGGCCTTTGAAAATGGACCCTGGGCCCCTCCTTTATCCTCACATAGTAATTGGCTCCTCTTCTCACCAAGACCATGTGTTTGTTTCCTGGGGCTATCAATGCGAGCCCTGGGACTACCTGATCCCCCTCACTGGCCTCTTTTACATCCATAGGGCAGATCTCATTGAGCCTCTCGGCAAAGCTCTTCGTGAACTTTTCGGGCATATGTTGCACTATCACAATTCCGGGGGATAATGCAGGCATGCCCTTTAGGACTACCTCTATTGCCTTTGTCCCACCTGTGGAGGCACCTATGGCTACGATCTTGTTGGTGGTCTCAAGTCTTATTCCAGGGGCAACTTTTGCCTCCTCTGAAAGGCTCACCTCTACAGTCTTGCCCACCTTGGCAACCGCAGCAGCCCTGATGGCCCTTGCCAGATCCTTTGAGACCTCCACCGTTGAATAAGCCCCACCCGGTTTTTGAATCACCTCCACAGCACCCAGCTCCAGGGCCTTAATGGCATTCCGGCTACCCTTGGGCGCAATGGAACTCACCACTACCACAGGTAAAGGATAGTACTTCATGAGCCTGCTCAAAAAGGTGAGCCCGTCCATTCTGGGCATTTCCAGGTCCAGGGTCACCACATCTGGCTTGAGCTGCACAATCTTATCCCTTGCCACATACGGATCTGGGGCGGTGCCTATTACCTCTATATCCTTCTCCTTTGAAAGCTCCTCCATCAATATCTTTCTCACCACCGCGCTGTCGTCCACCACTAATACCCTAATCATTGGAGCCTGCCTCCCCCTCTTTGGAGGCCTCCTCAAGAGAGGACCCCAGCAAAAGACTTACGGTGAGGCAGTACCCATCTTCTGACTCGAAGGAGACCTTAAATCCTCTTTCGGAATTATCTACCCCCTCCTCTAAATCGATGCGGAAAGGTCTCCCTATCTTGAATATCTCCCTCTTTCCAAAAAGCTCAGGTAATACATTCCCGCAGAGGATATTTATACACTCCTTTAAGGCGTCCTCCACCACGCTCTCTTCTGTAGCATCATCTATGCCAAGCATATTCTGGGCAATCTCCTGTGCCTTCAAGATGGGCACCTTTAATGTCATGGATCCCTTATGGGGCCCTTCAAATAAGACCCTTACAGAAATACTCTCCTCTTCCTCTACACAAATTTGGTCTAAGGGTACCAGAAACAGGAAGGCCAGTTTTTCAAAAGTGTCTGTCACTATGTCACTTACCTTAGAAATCATCTGCTCTTTGCTCATGGTAATTTACTCCCAGAAGGTCATATATCTCATCCCTGAGTTTTTCAGGACTAAAGGGCTTCCTCAAGAACCTAACTCCCTTTGCCTTAAGCCTTTCTATCCTACTTTCACTCCCCTCTGTGGATACGACCAGGACAGGAATATCTTTAAGGTTTTCGTCCTTCTTCATGGCATCCAGCATCTCTTCGCCATCCATTACGGGCATGTTTATGTCTGCTATAACCAGATCGACCCAGTTATTATTTAGAAGTTCCAAGCCCTCTTTTCCATTTGCCCCCTCCAACAGCTCTCCTAAGGGTATGCCACTGAGTCTCAGTGTCTTCTTTATGATCTCCCTCATTACAGCACTGTCATCCACAAGTAGTATGTTGAAACTCATGCTCTTCTCATCTCCTTTCAGACTCTCATGAGCTGATTCATCTTCTCCAATGTAAGACTTGAAGCCCTCTCCAATATGCTTGAGCTCATATTTAGCCTCTTTGCTACAGAAGAAGAAGGTTCATATTTCAACCCCTCCTTCCCTGCTGTAAACCCCAAAATAAGACAGGTCACATCAGCGAGGTGGAGGATGTCCAACATACTATCAGGTTTGGGAGAATCCTCTGGGTTGTGATGATACCTCACCGCATTCACCACCCTGTGGGGTAACCCCCACCTCTCGAGGACAATAGCTCCTGCCTCGGCATGATCTATGCCTATTAAACCCTTTTCAAGCCTATCAAAGGAGCTATCGCCTTTGGAGAAGAATTCGGGATCCCTCATATGTTCTTTGATCAAGATCCCCAAAAGGAGCTTACCTATATCGTGCAAGAGAGAGGCAGTGAATACCTCATCCACGCCTCTGATTTCCAGTTCCTTAGCCAACAGTTCCGCCGTCACAGAGACTGCCACAGAGTGTCTCCAAAGCTCACCCTTGGCCAAATCGTATCCTTCAACAGGTCTATCCATTACAGAACTCATGCAACTGACCATCACCAGGTCATATACCCTCTTCCAGCCCAGGACCACCACTGCCTGCCTGATAGAACCTATCCTTTGCGGTAGGCCGAAGTAGGCAGAATTGGCCATCCTCAAAATATTTGCAGTAAGCCCTGGGTCGTATCTAAGGGCCTCTTCTACCTTAGAGGGAGTGGATTCACTATCCCTTAAAACCTCCAAAACCCTCACAGCATTCTCCGGTGGGCTTGGGATCTCTCTTATGAGCCTATCAAGAAGTTCTTTAGATATCACAACTCTCTCCTTTCTCCACCGGATTGGACTACTACCTTTCCGGTAGACAGATCGAAATAGAGTGTCCTGGACTGAGTCCCCCCTGTGTCCTCGGCCGCCAGCAATAGATTGTTCTTCCATAGAAGCTTTTTGAGCACTATGAGGTTTCTTTCCCCTATCTTAAATATCCTGTCATCTCCCAACGGTGCGCCACAACCTGCTGCTTTGATTACGGCCCTCTCCTTCTTTCCGCCCAGTTTATAAAAGGCCTGGAAAAGGGCAGGCACCCCGGTATCCACAAACATATAGGGATTTTCCAGGGCCTTGTCGGGATTTATCTTGGATAAGGGTAACATGGCATGCAACATGGCACCCACCTTTGAGATGGGATCCCATACTGTAAGCCCAAGGCAGCTACCTAAGGCATGGGTTACAATTTCATCTCCGTTGCCAGAGGCTTTCATGTCGGCAACATCCACCACAATCCTCATCAGGAAAGTTTCTCCTTTCTATTTTATGTAGGTAGCAGGCCGCACATACTTAAAATTATGCCTTATGGAAACCAGGCCCTCTGAATGCCCAACAAACAGATACCCACCTTCTCTTAGGAGATTGTAGAATCGACCTACAAGTTCTTGCTGTGTCTCTTTGGCAAAATAGATCATAACGTTTCTACAAAATATGACATCAAAGGGACCTTTCATAGGCCATTTATCCATGAGATTTAGGTATGCAAAATGTATCAAATCTTTCACTTTGCTCTTTATCTGAAAATAGCCTCCTTCTCTCATGGGATCAAAATATTTTTGTCTAAGCTCTAATGGAACGTTTGATACTGATTCAAATGAATAGATTCCTTTTTTGGCCTTCTGTAACATCTCTAATGAGATATCAGTTGCGAGTATCTTTACATCCCAGCTTGAAATATTTGGTAATTCTTCCATTAGTGAGATAGCAATGGAATAAGGCTCTTCTCCTGAAGAACATGCAGCAGACCATATCCTTATCCTCTTTCCCTTAATTTCTTTTATTACCCTTTTTCTCAAGAACTCAAAATGTATTGACTCTCTAAAAAAACTGGTCTTGTTAGTGGTAATGGCATCAACCATGTGTATGATCTCTTGCCGGCCATCGGGACTGGATATGTAGTCTATGTAGCTATTAAAGTCTTTGAGGCCCAACTGTCTGAGCCTCTTCAAAAGCCTTGCCCTCACCAGGGCCTCTTTACCCTCCCTCAGGTTTATCCCTGAGATCCCCTTTACGATCTTACAGATCCTCTCAAATTGCTCTTGTGTCAGCTCTGAAGGGTTAAATAGCTCCATGGAGAGGGTCATCCAAACTTTTTTAGCCCAGAGCCTCCTTGATAATACCTGCCACATCCAGTATAAGGCCTACCCCTCCATCTGGCATTATGGCGCCCCCTGATATGGCAGGAATATTTTTCAAGGCCTCTCCCAGGCTTTTAATCACTATCTGCTGCCTCCCTACCAGTTCATCTACTATAAGTGCCACCTTATGGGATTCATCCTGAATGATTACCGCCAAGGAATCTTTTATGTCGAGCCTATCTGCCTCTATCTCAAAGATATCTGAAAGCCTAAAGACAGGCATAAGTTCGTCTTGAAGCCTGATCATGTTCCCGGTCTTCAAAACCGTACTCAGCTCCTCTTCTTTGGGTTTGACCGCCCTTACAATGGAACCGGTGGGGATCACATACCTCTCCTTCCCCACCTTCACTACCATTCCGTCTATGATCGCGAGAGTAAGGGGTAGGCTTATCTTGAAGGTGGAACCCTCTCCGGGTTTAGAATAGACCTCCACCTGACCCCTCAATTTTTCTATGTTCTTCTTTACCACGTCCATACCCACCCCGCGGCCAGAGACATCGGTAACTACCTTTGCCGTAGAAAAGCCCGGCTCAAAGATCAGATTTAGGATATCCTTATCCTGGGGCACAACACCTTCAGGGACCAGACCCTTTTCCACCGCCTTCTTGAGGATGGCCTCCTTATCCAAGCCCTTTCCGTCATCTCTTATTTCCACCACCACGTTTCCGGAAGAGTGGTATGCCGAAAGAAAGATGGTACCCATTTCTGGTTTCCCCTTGGCAACCCTCTCCTGGGGAGGCTCTATACCGTGATCTACCGCATTTCTGATCATATGAACCAGTGGGTCGTTGATTATGTCAACCATGTTCCTGTCTATCTCAGTTTCATCCCCTTCTGTTATGAGCTGTACCTTCTTACCCACCTTTTTGGAGAGGTCCCTCACAAGCCTCTGCATCTTGTTAAAGGTAGCCTTCAGGGGTACCATCCTCATGGACATGCTCAGGTCCTGCAACTCCCTAACTATCTTGCTCGTATGGGTTACCTTTTTTTGAAGCTCATGGTTTTGTCCCCCCAATATAGAGGCATCCTGGGCTACCATAGAATGGGCTATAACAAGCTCTCCCACCATGTCTATGAGGCGATCCAGCCTCTGGGTGCTCACCCTCACAGAGATCTCCATTTCTGGCTCGGATTTCAGTTTCCTTTGAACCCTTAAGGCCTCTGCCACATCCTTTGCATCCACAAGGCCATAGTCTACCAACCTCTTCCCTAAGGGCTTGCCATCATCCACCTTTGCAAAGGCCTCCACTTCCTCCTTCTCCACCACACCTTTTGCCACCAGAAGCTCCCCTACCCTGGGTACAGCCGCCTCAGATAGGCCAAGGGTTTCACTTATCCCATGGCCTTCAGGATCCTTTAGGATTTCCAGAAGCTCATCAAAGCCCTCTGGCTTTGAGATGGCTTTACCACCGATCCCTTCGCCAACCCCCCTTACCAGCTCTTTGATCATGTCTAAGGCCCTAAGGGAAAGGTCTGCATAGCCTCCATCGTATCTGATCTCCCCGTCCCTCACCCGTGCCAGCAGATTTTCTGCCTTGTGGGCCATCTCTGAGATGGGTGTTAGGCCAAGGAATGCGCTCGTCCCCTTTATGGTATGAAAGGCCCTAAACACCTTACCCACTGCGTCCTTGTCGGTGGGGTCCGCCTCCAAGGCTAACAAGGCCTCTTCTGCATTGGATATGAGATCTGCGCTTTCACTCACAAAATCAGAGAGGAGTTCTGTCTCAGCATCCTCAGGAATCTGAAAGTCTTCATCGGAAAAATTCTTCCCCTCTTCTTGGGCCTCTACCTCCCCTTTTGGTTCAATTTCCTCCTGAGCCAATTCCCTACTCTCTATGAGCCCTTCGATCCTCTTTAGGGCCTCCCTTATTTGATCAGGACCCTTGTCCAGGGCTGATTCTAATTCATTGAGCCCCTCCTTCCATGATTCTATCCCACCCTTGGACATGGGATTTGTCCTCAAAAACCCCTTTATTCCTTCCACTAATTTTTCCAGAGTAGGTATCTCTTCTGGCTCTGCCCTGATCAGCAGATCTGCTATCTGATCCAAATCCACTCTACCTTCGCCAAGGGCATCTCTAAATTCAGGGAGATATCCCGCAAGGCTTTTTTCCAACCCTTCAGTATTGGGCTCCCTTTTTTCCTGAATTGCCCCTTTTATCTCTTGGAGAACTGCCATTACACCCTCTACCAAATCCATTCTGCCCGAGACATCCAGCTCCTTGAAACCCTCTCTCATCGCCCTTGCACACTTGGGCAAAAGATCAATACCCTTATATCCTTCAAAGGACGCAGAGATAGCTTCTAAACTTTTGGCAAACTCCTCCCAGGCCTCATGTTTATTTAGGGAAAGCTCAGATAGCCTTTCTTGGGCCTCGGAAATGCCCTTGATTAGATCCCCTGAACCCAAAGCATACCTCCTCGTTTGGTATACGCAGCTATTAGCACATCCTTGAATAACTAGCAAGAAAGGTTAGGGAAACTTATGCCTTTTGGGAGAGGAAAAGACCTGGGGTTCCAATGGCATGAACCCTACTTTGGGGATAGGAATACTCCTGTGGTCTTAGATTCTCTCTTAGCCTCTCAAAGAGTAGAGATATCACATAAGAGATCCTCTTGATCTTTATGCTCAACTGTTCGTTTAGATCTTTTATCCTGGAGGCAGTAGCCTTGATGGATGTTATCAAAAACTCCAGTTGGTCTCTCTCTTCTCCTTCTACAAGTTCAAGGAGTCTCCTGGAACCAAGCTCACTTACGGGTATTTCCATAATTTTAGATATCTCACGGATAATATCCTCTCTCTTTTCTTCCAGGCGGCAGATCACCTCTCCCAGGGCCTCCTTTTTCTCTAAGAGCCCCCTATAGGCCATAAGGTCGTGGGTGAAAAGAAGGGTCCTCTCCTCGTCTAAAAGCTTAAGGTATTCTTCCCCCTTCCCCCAAATGAGTCTTAAGACCTCTTTTAGCGCAGATACCTTTTCTCTGAATTCAGGATTCATTCTCCCACAATCCTGGCCTTAAGAAGGGCATCCTTTATCATCTCCTTTGCAATCTCCCTCTCATCCACTCGGTATCCCCCCTTCTGAATAGCCTCTATAATGGGGGCTATCTTTTCTTTTCTGACACAGTCCTCTGTCCCCAAGTGGCAAATGGTTCTGCCCAACTCCAAGGCAACCTCTGAGACACTGACCCCCTCGCCCATGTCCTTAGGAGATGGCTCAATGCCTTTTCTCTCCTTTAGGTCCTTTCCCTTTGGCCTATGGTAGGTATCTATCTTTGGCGGAAATATCCCCTCATATATCTTCATAGGTAGAGATCTCCTTTGTCCGTCTCTTTGACTCCTGATTCTTTTATCGGCAGATTCTTAGAGATATTTAGAGATTTTTGATATTCTCCCTTAAGCTGCCTCACTATCATATCTTTCAGTCCAAGGCCCCTCTTATGGGAAAGCTCCCTTGCAAGCTCCCAGTCAAAGAGGCTCTGATGGACCCCTTTGCCTAACCCATCCTCCCTGTTATCCCCTAGACCCTCCTTCATGACCTTCAGGAGCTGATAGAGGAAGAGGGCCTCCATTTCCGATGCCACCCTTTGGATATCCTCTTCCTTTCTCCCAGAGGCTACAAACCCTAAACTAAGCCCTGATGGTATCCCTATCTCCATCACATGATCTCCAGCTCTGCCTGTAGCGCACCTGAGGCCTTTATGGTTTGGAAGATGGTAATCAAGTCCCGAGAACTTACACCAAGGGCATTTAAGGCCCTCACAAGCTCTTGAATGGTAGTTCCCTTTGGGACCAAAAAGAGCTGGCTCTTTTGCTCTTCCACAGTGATCTGTGTCTCAGGTACAACCACTGTCTCCCCTTGTGAGAGGGGTAGGGGCTGTGATACCCTTGGGGTCTCTTTTATGACTATACTTAGGTTTCCATGGGAGAGGGCAATGGTGTTTATCCTGACGTGCTCTCCTATTACCACAGTACCTGTCCTCTCATTGATCACCACCTTGGCCTTCTGATCCGGTTCTATTTCCAAGGACTCCACAAGGCCCAAGAAACCCACCAGATCCCTTCTTTTGTCTTGGGGGACAGAAATCCTCACAGATGTGCCATCAATGGCCTTTGCATAGGGTCCCCTAAGGAAGTCATTTATGACATCTTCTACCTTCGATGCAGTATTAAAATCCGGCTGATTTAAGAGGATCTCCACCTCCTGTGGGTCCAAACCATTGGGCGGTGCCCTCTCCACCAAGACGCCACCTGGTATCCTTGCCACTGTGGGAAAATTTTTCTGGACACTGGCGGCCTGTCCTCCAGCAGTTAATCCACCTATGCTCACAGGCCCTTGGGCGATAGCATAGATCTCACCATCCACACCCTTTAAGGGGGTCATCACCAAGGTCCCACCATAGAGGCTTTTGGCATCTCCAAGGGAGCTTACCACCGCATCCAGTTTCATCCCAGGTCTTGCAAAGGGGGGCAACTCTGCTGTAACCATCACAGATGCCACATTGTTTACGTCTATGTCCTTTGGGGATATGGTTATGCCCATCTTCTGCAACATATTGGCTATACTCTGGGGGGTAAATTTTGCCTTCTTCCCATCCCCCGTACCGTTTAGCCCTATTACCAGACCATAACCCACCAGTTGGTTTGGTCTCGCGCCCATAACAGTGGCCACGTCCTTGATCCTGGCCCCATGACCATAACCGCTCCAAAGGATCACTGTGGCGATAAATAATATGTGGAAACCCTTCAACATCATCACCTCAAAACGGCCAGATAATGCCCAAAATCCTGGAAAGCCAGCCCTGCCTCTGGGTCTCTGCAAGGTCCCCCGAGCCAGTGTAATATATCTTTGCCTCTGCCAGATAGGTACTCAAAACCGTATTGTCATCGGCTATGTCCTTTTCCCTTACCACACCCGATATGGTGAGGAGCTGTTTTTCGTTATTCACTATCACCTCCCTAGAACCCATGATCCTGAGGTTCTCGTTGGGCAAAACCTCAATCACAGTGGCAGTAATAGTCCCCAAGACCGTATTCTTCCTTTCTGTCTTTCCCCCACCCTGGAATGAGTTCTGGAAATTCCCTCCCACTGGGCCAAAGGGATTGAAATAGTGATGAAATGGATAGTTTTGAAGGCCCAAAAATTGACTCACACCTGCCTGGAGGTCTGACTTCCTCCCTGTCTGGGTGTCGGTGCTGTTGGATGCAGAGGAGCTCTCCACTATCTTTACGGTGATAACGTCCCCTACACTCCTACCCTTTTTGTCCACAAACATGGAAGAGAACCTGGCGCCATCACTAAACAGACTCCCTGGCTCCTTTGTGGTGGGCTGTATTTGAGGTCTAGGTGGGGGTGCCATCTCCTGTTTGGCCTCCCGGTAGGTGGGCGCACAGGATGACAAAAGGAGGCAGATCAAGATAAGGATCGCTCGGTTCATCTCAAAACTCCACCCTTACAATATCTTTGTCCACTATCCTTGCATGGAGGATCTTCTTGGAATCAGAGTTGGCCACCTTTATCACCTCTCCTACACTACCACTTTCCTGAGCAGTACCAAGGGCCGTGATCTTGAGTCTTTCGTTTTCAAGGAGGATGGTTACGGTCTGCCCCTTCTTTACGGCCGTGGGGAACTCCAACATATTGGCCCTAAAGACCTCTCCGTAGGATATAGACCTCTTCAAAGTTTTACCCACCACCTCATCTATCGTCCTTAAGGCATCCTTGGGTATTTCGTTCAAATCCCTTATGGCAAGCTCCAAGTCCTCCCTCTTGAGGAGCCTCCCCCTCCCAAAACTCCCCTTGGAGACTACCACCTCTCCCAGGGCACTTATCTGGGCCGTGAGAACCACCTTTCTTCTAAAGGAATCCCCCTGATAAAAGAGGATAGAGACAGGGATCTGCCCACGTCCCCCCCCAAGGCTTGGGAGTTCAACGATAGAATTGAGTGGCCCTGTGGGGACTACCACCTGGCCCCGTTGAGAGACTGATCTTACGGTAACCATTTGGAGGCCATCCATCTTTCGCCTCAATTCCTCTTCCACCATTTGTCTCAGCTCCTCAGGGTCTATGACCCTAAAGGCCCTTTCCACCTTCACCGTATCGGGGCCCAAGAGTACGAGATCTTCGGCCCTCACTACCTGCCTCAATTTGGACCTTACCAGATCCTTTGGGATCTCCCTCACATCCCCAGGATAAGGGGCTCGCCCTAAGATTGTGTTCCCCAACGTATTCAGATCTTGAGTTTCGGCTATGTCCTTTAGACGGATCTGTTCATCCTCTACTACGGCCTGACTCTTTAGGGAGATCTTTATCCCAAAGGCATCCCCCAAGCCCACGAAGAGGATCAAAAAAAAGGGCAAGCTTCTAATCAGAAGACCCATATCCCTAACTCCTGATGCTATTGGCAACCCTTAACATGTCGTCGGCGGTTTGTATGGCCTTGCTATTTATCTCGTAAGCCCTCTGGGCAGTAATCATGTTCACCATCTCTTCCACCACGTTCACATTGGACATCTCCAGGTATCCCTGGGCCAGGGTTCCAAAGCCTTCTTGCCCTGGCGTACCCAATATGGCATCTCCTGAGGAGCTGGTGGGCAAAAAGAGGTTCCTGCCAATGGCAGCAAGGCCTGCCGGATTGGGAAAGCTTGCAAGCTGTATATTCCCTATCTCCGTGGCAGTGGTCTCTCCCGCTCTCAGAACAGAGACCGTGCCATCCGTCCCAATGTAGACGGCCCTTGCGTTGTCAGGAATCACCAGCTCGGGCTCCAAAGGATAACCATCCGAGGTAACTATCCTACCGCTGCTATCCAGTTTAAAGGCCCCTGCCCTGGTATAGGCAACCTCCCCGTTGGGCTGCATCACCTGGAAAAACCCCTTTCCCTCTATGGCTATGTCCAGTTCATTTTGGGTCTGCTGATAATCACCCTGTAAAAATATCTTTGTCACTGCCACAGGCCTTGTGCCATGGCCCACCTGTATCCCTGTGGGGACCTGATTACCCCTCGCAGAGGCAGCACCAGGTGGTCTAAGTGTCTCGTACAAGAGGTCTTGAAAATCTGCCCTGCCCCGCTTAAACCCGGCTGTATTCACATTGGCTAAGTTGTGGGCAATCACGTCAATGTTCAAGGTCTGGGCATTCATCCCAGAGGCCGCTATCCAAAAGGTCCTAAGCATATCTCCCCCCTATCTCAACAGGGCCACTTCCTGGGCCACTTTGCTATCTGCCTCTCTCAATGCATCCATGACATTCTTGTAAGCCTCATAGCCCCTCAGTATTGAAAGCATCTCTACCATTGAGACCACCACATTTACATTGGAGAGCTCCAAAAAGCCTTGTATCACCTGGATTCCCTGAGGCGTCTTTTCTCCTCCGGCAAGGGAAGGATCCCTCAGCCTAAAATAGGCACCTTCAGTCTTTTCCAAAGCAGAAAGCTCCTGGAAGGTGACGATCTTAAGCTTGTCCACCAGGTCCTGGCCTGAATATACATTTCCCTCCTCATCCACATGGACCTCCCCGCCGGTTATGGTAATAGGCCCACCCTCTCCCAGGACCAATCTCCCATCCTGTGTTACTATCCTCCCCTGGGAATCCAAGGAAAAGTCACCTTTTCTGGTGTATAGGTTCCCCTGAGGGGATTCCACCACAAAGAATCCTTCTCCCTGGATGGAAATATCCAAGGGGTTTGCTGTATGTCTGTAACTACCAGAACTAAAGTCCGTGAACGCTTGGACCCCATAAGGCAAAAGGCTGTAGTTCACCTTTTGATCTTGAAGCTCCTCGTTTGAGGGCAATTTAAAGCTTACACCGCTTTTCTTGTACCCAAAGGTACCTACATTTGCCAGATCGTTGGAGATCATATCCAACTTTGTCTGGCTCAGAAGCCCTCTTCTTGCAATCTGACATAGACCTGTTAACATGACCTAACCATAGGGAAATATTTGCCCACTGGGCATCAAATATATTTCGCTGCCTTTTCCCTTACTTGTTTCCCAGGTAATCCTTTGTCTGCCCTACCCTCCGTCCTGGAAAAATAAGCCTCATAGATGAGGAATCCACAGACCCCCATCACAAAAAGGACGGTCAGAACATTCTGTACAAGGTACATAAATACTAAGCCTTCCATCTTGAACTCCTTTCATGCAATGACATTCAATCTTTTCCCTTTGGTCTCTGAGCTATCTTTTTGCAATTCTCTTGCCGCTTCCTCCTTTACATCCTGGAGCACAGGAACTGACTCAGGGCCTTCCTCCCCCTTCTTCTTCAAGGTCTCCTTGAAGTCCTTTTGATTATTCCTCCCCTCCTTTTGTCCCACCGGCCTAATTCCAAGGCCTGGGTATATGGACCTTACCTCCTTGCTCATCTCTATCCTATAGTCCATCTCCCCACCTCTCTTTAGATAAGCTTCTTTTTCCTGAGCCTGCTCCTGAGTCTCCTTATGGCCCTTGCGTGAATCTGAGAGATCCTGGATTCGGTTAGGTTTAGAACCTGAGCTATCTCTTTCATGGTGAGCTCCTCCACATAGTAGAGACTCAGGACCAGTTTTTCCTTCTCATCCAAAGATCTCAATGCCTCCACAAGAGGCCAGTAAATTTGGTCCATGTATATCTGGTCTTCTAAGGCCTCGCTCTCCTCCCTCAAGACCTCCAGAGGGGATTCCTTATCCTCAGAGCCCTGGATCTCATGGAGACTAAAGATAGAGATGCTGTTTATCCTCTCTATCTCCTCCATCTCCTCCTGACTTATACCCAAGGCCTCTGCCACCTCTTCTGAAGTGGGTTCCCTGCCAAGTTCCTTCTCAAGCCTCTCGTACCCTTCCTCCACCATCCTCCCCCTCTGCCTCATACCCCTGGATAAAAAGTCCCTGCCTCTCAGTTCGCTTAGAATGGAGCATTTTATCTTTAGGGCCACATAAGAGGAAAAGGTGGCCTCCCGTGAAGGGTCGTACCTCCTGATGGCATCTAAGAGCCCAACTATCCCTGCGCTGATCAGATCGTCCATTTCCACATGGGGAGGCAAATTGGCCTTTATTCTCTGGGCAGTAACACTTACTAAAGGAAGGTATTTTAAGAATAGCTCCCTCTCTCCTTCCCTATCTTTTCCTATTTCAATATCCTGTGGTGATGAGGCAAACTTGAAGATCAAGGTACCCCCCTAACTCCCGTTTAGTCCCATAAGGGAGCCCCACACCAACCCGGATTCAGATGCCTCCTGGGTCTCTGGAAGGGAAAGGAGTTTGTCTGCAAGTGTGAGAAAACATTTGCTTGCCACTGATTCTGGGAAGTCTTTCACAAGTATTTTTTGCCACTTTACACAGGTAGGGACATTGTCATCCAAGAATATATGCCCAAGGTATTTCAAGTCTATCTGTAAGAACCGATCGGTCACAAGCCTAAGCTGCCTGTAGATCTCAATCCCTTCCTTTGAACTCCTCACGAAGTTACACGCAAGATAGAATTTTTCCCGCCTGTATTTGGTGAAGAGTAACTTGATAACTGCATATGCATCAGTGATACTTGTAGGTTCTGGTGAGACAAGAACTATTATGTTTTGTGCCACACTGTTAAAGTACATCACGTTAGAAGAGATTCCTGCCGCAGTATCTATGAGAACTACATCTATGTCCTCAATTATTTGCTCTAAGTCCTTTAAAATCATAAGTTTTTGATTCCTTGACAAATTAGCCATCTCTTCAATTCCAGAAGAGGCAGGTAAGACCAATATCCCCCCTGGGCCTTTTACCAGTATCTCTTCGAGGCTCTTTTGGCCCCCTACCACGTGGGAGAGGTTATATTTCGGTGTAAGACCCAATATGACATCTATATTCCCAAGCCCTAAGTCTGCATCTAAGATAAGGGTCCGCTCCTTCCTCTCCACAAAGGCATAGGCAAGGTTTGCCACCAGATTGGTCTTTCCCACCCCCCCTTTGCCACTGGTAATAGCTATTACCCTTTTCTGTTTTCCTCTCTTCTGCCTCATCATAAAGGGGATCACCTTGGATACATTTTCATCTTCTGCCATAGCCACTCCTAAATTCTGAGACTTAGGGCGCTATTAGACCCTTTTTCCTTTGTTTCATTTTCACCTTCTTGCTCCCAAAAGAGATCCTCTTCCTCTTCCATAAGGATCTCAAAACGATTCCTCCTGAAGGCCAGTTCTTCAGGGGGTAGGGAGGAGATCACCTCCTTTATGCCCCTATGGAATATCCTGGTTACCAGCTCCCATAGGTTTGCTGCCTTCAAACTCCCGGGGACCTCTTGCCCCATTGAAAAATAACACAATGGCAACCTGGTCATGTAGGCCACAGAGAGCACGTTTCCCACACTTGAAGCCTCATCCATCTTTGTAATTATCAGCCCGTTGATCCTCAAGGGGGCATAGACCTCCATTAATGATAACATGTCCCTTGTCTTTGTAGTTGCCGAGAAGACAAGATAGCCTTCCAGGTCCCTTGCCTCTTCCAGTACGATTTTGAGTTCTTCTGCCAAAAAGGCAGTCTTTCTCCCAATGCCAGGGGTATCTATGAGAATGAGATCCTTTTCTCTCATCCCCTTTAAGGCCTCCTTAAGCCCCTTTTTGCCCTTTACATTGAGGATCTCTATCCCAGATATGTTGCCAAAGGCCTCCAGCTGAGCAGAGGCACCTATCCTCTCATTATCCAAATTAACTACGCCTACCTCGTATCTTCCCGAAAAGGAGACGGCTGTGGCAAGTTTTACGAGGGTAGAAGTCTTTCCCGCACCCGTTGGACCAAAGAATGCGACCTTCTGATTGGAATTTTTCTTTAATTTTAGCCTCTTAGTCTGCATATCCTGCCCTTGTAATACCCTTAGAATACACCTCTTGCCTTCTTCTTCAAGATGAGGACTCGGCATGATACTTTTTAGCATCTTTGCTATATCCAATGCGACAGATTCTTCTACTCCCTCTAAAAGCATGTATTCAAAATATTCAAAAAGAGTCTTCTTAATTGAGTCAGCATCATAATTGCTTCGATATGTTTTCCTTTCTCTTTTTGCACTGCCATTGTTAAAGCCATTATCTGCAGCAGCAACGATTTCAATTACTTTTTTCATCAGAGGTTTAAATTTACTTTCTCGTTCCAATTCTTTTATAGATAATATCACAGCGTCAGGACCAAATTCACTTTTAACTTGTCTTAGAGCCTCTTGTATGTCAGAAGCCTCAAATCTCTTAATCTGCATCTGTAAACCCCACTGTGCCTATTGATTTAATTTGTACTCCAGGTGATATTTCATTGTAAGAAATGACATCAATACCAGGCACGAATCTCTCTAAAAGCCTTTTTAAAATAGCCCTAACCTTTTGAGAACAGATGATCGTGGGTTGCTGGTTGATATTTAAGAATTTGTGTAGGGACTTATTTATCGATTCCAGAAGTTTATCCATCAATGAAGGGTCCACTGACACAAAACTTCCTTGGTCGGTGTGCTGTAAAGACCCCAAGAGTGTACTTTCAGATCTCTGGTCAAGGCTCAGTACGTATACCAGGCCATCAGGGGCCTGATGGAGTCTTGTGATGGTCCTGGAAAGGGATTGTCTCACCAGCTCAGTCAACATATCGGGGTCCTTAGTCAGGTGGCCGTAGTCTGCCAGTGTCTCTAAGATAGTGGTAATGTCCCTAATGGGGACCTGTTCCCTTAGGAGATTTTTTAAGACCTTTCCCACTGTACCCAGGCTCAGGATACCAGGTACCAGCTCCTCCACCAGCTTGGGATGTGTCCCCTTCACTGCATCCAGAATCCCTTGGACCTCTTGCCTACCCATCAACTCATAGCCAAAGCTCCTTATTATGTGGGAGAGATGGGTGATGATTACAGTTGTAGGATCCACCACCGTGTATCCCAATTGTGTGGCCTTATCCCTCTCCTCCCTTCTAATCCATATACCAGGAAGGCCGTAGGTGGGCTCTTTGGTTGGGATTCCCTCCATCTTTGCCTTTACCTGGGAGGTCTCCATGGCAAGGAGGTAATTGGGATAGATCTCCCCCCTGGCAACCTCAGAGCCCTTTAGGAGTATCCTGTATTCATTGGGTCTCAGCTCTAAATTATCCTGTATATGGACTGGCGGGACTAAGAACCCCATCTCTTGGGCAATCTGCTTTCTCAGTGCCTTAACCCTTTCAATGAGACCCGTCCCCTCTAAACCCTTCTCAACCAGTGGCACAAGTCCATAGCCCATCTCCAAGGAGAGAGGATCCAATAGCCTAAAGGCCTCCAATGGAGGTGCCTCCTTTTTCTTTTTCCTTTGGGCCTCCTCCATCTCCTTCTGGCTTAACTCCTTCTTTTCCCTCTCCCTCAAACCCTTTGCAGCAAAACCCGCAGCAGAGCCCAAAAGCCAGAAAGGAATTGTAGGAAGACCAGGTATGAAGCCTAACCCGATTAATACCCCGGCTGAGATGGCCAAAGGGGTAGGTTTTGAAAATACCTGTTGCCTTATCTCCCGTCCCAAGTTGGCCTCTGAGCTCCCTCCCTTGCTAACAAGGATCCCCACAGAGGTACTCACAATAAGGGAAGGGATCTGGCTCACAAGGCCATCCCCTATGGTCAAGATGGTAAAGGTGGAAAGGGCCTGCTCCAGCTCCATACCCTTTTGAAATACCCCGATGATTAGCCCACCTATGATGTTTATGAATGTGATCAGGATACCTGCTACCGCATCTCCCCTCACAAATTTTGAGGCACCGTCCATGGCGCCATAGTACTCTGCCTCCAGGCTAATCCTCTGTCTCCTTGCCCTTGCCTCCTCCTCTGTTATGAGCCCTGAGCTTAGATCTGCATCTATGCTCATCTGTTTGCCGGGCATGGCATCCAATGTAAAACGGGCAGCCACCTCAGCAATCCTACCAGCACCCCTTGTGATCACGATGAGGTTGATAGAGACCAATATCAAGAAGACAACTATGCCCACTGCGTAGTTTCCCCCCACCACAAAGCCCCCAAAGGAGGCAATCACCTTTCCTGCGGCCTGGATCCCTTCATCACCTCTGAGCAGGATCAGCCTGGTTGAGGCCACGTTAAGCCCGAGTCTCAAGAGGGTTGTAATGAGTAGTATGGATGGAAAGGAGCTCAACTCCAAGGGCTCCTTCAGATATGTGCAGGTGAGGAGTATCACCATCGAAATGGCCATATTGAAGGTAAGGGCTATGTCCATCAGGAGAGGGGGGATGGGCAAGATCAGGAAGAAGAGTATTACCACCACCCCTCCTGCAATGAGTACATCGCTCTGCCTGATGAGGGCCTGAAATCTCCTCAAGCTCAGGAGACCATCTGACTCCATCGAGAAACCTCCTCTCCTTTCCATTTGCATCTTCTGTGCCTAAACCCTCTTCCCCTTGAGCCTGTATACATGTGCCAAAACCTCTGCTACCGCATGGTAGAGCTCCACAGGTATCATCTCCCCCACTTCCACGGATTTATAAAGGGTATGGGCCAGTATCCTATTTTCCATTATCGGGACACCTGCCTCCGTTGCCACCTCCCTGATCTTCAGGGCCAACCAGTCTGCGCCCTTTGCCACCACTGTGGGTGCCATCATAGAATCGGACTCATACAACAATGCCACTGCTATGTGAGTCGGGTTTGTTATTACCACATCAGCCTTTTTAACTGCCTCTAACATCCTCTTTCTGGCAAAGGCCTTTTGTTTACTCCTTATCCTGGACCTTACCTGCGGATCTCCTTCCAGTTGTTTTATCTCGTCCTTTATTTCCTCCTTTGTCATCATTAGATCCTTTTCGTATTGCCACCTCTGATAAAAATAGTCAGCAAGTGCCAAAAACCCCATGATTACCGTGCAAACTATGATGAGCTTCAATATCAGTTTGTATATGAACAATAGATAACCAACAAAACTCATCGCTGGAGAAAAAATAATCTGCTCTTTTGCAGCTGATAACACAATGAATATTGCTATCCCAATTACACTTAACTTCAAAAATGATGTTAATAATTCGATCATGTATCTATAAGAGAATAGCCTTTTTATACCTGCAAATAGATCAAATCTTACAATCCTTGGCTTTATTATATCCCAGGTAATAGCAAAAGGCTTTTGCACAACATTAGAAGCAATTCCAAATAGTGATACTATCAAAAGAAGAGGAAATATTGTTATAACAAACCTCCACGATAGAAAAAAAATTGTAGACCTGAGAGACTGCTCGGTAATTTCTTTTTGAGATAACTTCTCAATCCCAAAAATCAGAATATCTTGGCTATTTTTCCAGAAGAATCCGCCTATGAGCATCAGAAAGAGACAAAGGGCAAGTAATACACCAAAATTGCTAATCTCCCTACTGTGAAGCACCTTTCCCCTTTTCCTTGCCTCTGTCCGTCTTCTCGGGGTTGCCTTCTCGGTCTTTTCCATGGAGTTTAACCCCCATTGAGAAACGAGATGATCAACTTTAGGAAATTGTTATAAAAGTCCTTTACCCCAAAGCCAGCAAAGGAGATGGAAAGTACCAGGGCCATCAGTCCAATCAGGATCTTAAAGGGCAGAAGCACAAAAAAGATGTTGAGCTGGGGCGTTAACTTTGCTGCCATTCCAAAGCTAAGGGAGGTGAGTATCAGGGTAGCCAACACCGGGGCAGAGATCTTTATGGCCACCACAAATATCTCCCCGAATATGGGAAAGATCTGGGAGATCCTCCCTGGCATCATGTGGGAGAGAAAGGGAGGTAATGTATGGAGACTATCTATAATGGCCTTTAGGATCACCAAGTGACAGTCCAGCCCGAAAAAGAGCATGGCACCGAATAGATTATACAGCTGGGAGAGGCCTGTATCTTGTTCTCCAGAGACAGGATCCACCACAGCCCCCATCGCAAAACCCATCTGAAAGCCCACTATCCTGCCTGCCATCTGGACCGCTTCAAGGGCAAGGTTGACAAGGAGGCCAATCAGGGCGCCAATCAAGACCTCCTGAAGACACCCCAAGAACAGAAGGCCTAAGGAATCTATGTAGCCACCAGAGACAGTTTTGGTAGTAGCTGAAATAATTGCAACCACAAGACAGAAGAGCACCACAAAGGGCTTTGGAACGGAGTTCCTTACAAATGGGAAGGCAAATGCAATGGATAACATCCTAACAAAAATTAAGAACACTGTCTGTAGACCGGCAATTGGAATCGAGATGCCTATCATCTTACAAAATTGCTTAAGTTTGAAAATGTGCTGATTGTAAAATCTAACAATGTCCTTAGTATCCAAGGAAATAGCAATAAAATTGTTATGCCAACTGCAAGGAGTTTGAATATAAAAATAAGCGTCATTTCATGAATTTGAGTAGCAGCCTGTAATAACCCTATAAAAACCCCCACTATGAGCCCAGCAACTAAGACAGGTAGGCTAATAACTATAGCCACCTTCATACTTTCAAAAAGAAAACTTACAACTGTATCAGGAGACATGTAACCCTATCCAAAAGATTTAATGAGTGAAGTCACTATTAAATTCCAGCCATCTGCCAAAACAAAGAGTATTAACTTAAATGGGAGTGAAACCATTATGGGGGGGAGCATCATCATCCCAAGCGAAAGCAAGATGCTGGATACAACCATATCTATCACAAGAAAAGGTATATAGATCATAAAACCCATCTGAAATGCCGTCTTCAATTCACTTATCACGAATGCTGGGATAATCACTCTTAATGGCACATCATTTATATTATTCGGCCTTGGGGATTTGCTGAGGTCTATGAAGAGTTCCAGATCTTTTTCCCTGATATTCCTGGAGAGGAACCCCACCAAAGGTTCCCGTAGGTTTCTGAGTGCCTGTGCCTGGTCTATCTCCTTTTGGATGTAGGGCTGTATCGCCTTCCTGTTTATCTCGGTATATACAGGCGCCATGATAAAAAGGGTCAAAAAGAGGCTTAACCCCAATATGACCTGATTGGGTGGTAGCTGGGGCATGCCAATGGCTTGACGCACCAAAGACAAAACTATGGCGATCCTTGTAAAGGAAGTGAGCATTATTACCACTGAAGGTGCAAGGCTTAAGACCGTTATGATGAGGAAGATCTGCATAGAAGTGGAAAGACCCTCTGGGTCTGTAAGCCCTTTTAGCTGAATACTTAAGGTGGGGTCTTGGGAGTGTACCTGATCTACACAGCCGAATAAGAGGAGGAGTAAAAAGAGTATAATCTTACACCGGACCCTCCCTCCTCTGCCCAGTAAAAAGGCCCTGTTTATGAGTGGTCTTTTCAATCTCCTCGATCCTTTCCTCATCTCTGATCTCGTAGAGGACCCTTATCTCCTGGGATGTCACCCCAAGAACCAGTACCACATGGGGCAATCCCACCATCAGGAGATAGGAGTTATTCCCCAAGGGATATCTCCAAAGGACCCTGATGGGTCCCTGGCCAAAGGGCCCTTTCAGACCCCTCAAAGAGATCCTTCTGAGGAG
>CALKZT010000117.1 GCA_938002815.1 uncultured bacterium | reverse complement strand
AGGCACTTTGATTCCATGCGGATATATTTTAGCAATACGCATGCCTTATACCCCAGGAGGGAAGGTGCTTTTTTAAGCCCTGTGGACTACACCCTATTGGGTAAAGCCATCCCTAAGGTGGGAAAAAACTGCCCATAGCCCAATTCACCCAAGGATAGGTCTGCTACTGGATGAAGTCCCCTAAATTTCTGGCCAGGGTGGGGTCCAGCCTTTGTAGCCTATTTAAGAGAGCCTTTGCCAAGGAAAGATCCCCTGCAAGGGAGGCTGCAATCCCATAGTGGTATATGACCTTTGGGTCTCTTGGGTAGAGGAAAAAGGACTTTTTCATGGCCTTCTCGGCAGAGGCATAATCCAGTTGGGATATCGCCGCAGTCAGATAATTAAAATAAAGTTGTTTGTCAAAAGGATTGGCTTTAAGAGCCATGATAAGGGATAATTTATAATTTTCACTATCACCTGTCTTAAGGTGGATTTTACATAACCTACTTAAAACATCAGGATTATTTGGCCACAAAGCCATGGCCTTATCCAAATCCTCTTTTGCCTCTTGATATTTACCTGTTTCAATCTCAAAATCTGCAAAAAATAGATACCTATTTACCATTTGTTTGCTTGTGTCATCTATATTATCTTGTTGGAACCATTTTCCTTCTAAATCGGCCAAAGCAAATGACTCTTTCTTTTTAATGACCTGTTGTGTGGGACACTTTATTTTTGATGTTCTTTCCGAATTTTGTTCAATTCTCCAAAACTTTTCATCTTCCACTTTAACTGTTATGAAACCATTGTCAACTCCAACCAAATAAAGAAGCTTTAGGGGTTCTAAGGATGGATTAAGTTTTAAATCATTTTCAACATCCGAAATCCATTCCCTAATGAAGTGTTCAGAAAAGATAATTTGTCCACTCTTTCGCAAGACAATAGCTTCTTCATTGCTCAAAACATTGCCCTGTTTATCCATAAGCATAAACTTAACCTTCCCGCATTCCTCAGCATAGGCCCCGAAGAAAAAAGAAAAACTTAGGGTAACCATAATTAAAAGGGTTACGAAAAAACTTCCTGCCCGCCTCATTTACCTCCCCTTATCCGTGTGCTAAACTCAGAGCAAATACTATCCCAAAGGGTCACCAGAGGGCAAGGGTCGAAATTTATTCAAGGGCACAGTCCTTGTGGCTCATGGCGTAAATTGGAGGCTATGTCAAAAAGGGTAATAGAAAAGGAGCTAAAGGGTGCCATCCTTAAGCCGTGCCCTGGCACCAAGAACTACCTGTGCTGTGGCTATTGGGTCTTACATTTGGGGGAGAATTGCCCTTTTGGTTGTAATTACTGTATCCTTAGGTCTTACTACGAACACCGTGAAATTGTGGTCTTCAAAAGGGACCCTCAAACCCTCTCTGCGCTGGCCCTTACTCTTGCGCAAAACCAGGATAAGACCTTTAGGATTGGCACAGGAGAATTTACAGATAGCCTTGCCCTGAAAGAGTTAGAAGGATGGAATAGAGATTTGATACATCTGATTCAAGGGACAGAAAACTCCTTGCTGGAGCTCAAGACAAAGAGCACCAATATCAAATGGCTTTTGGGTCTTAAAAATAGGCACAATTTAGTAATATCCTGGTCCCTAAACAGTCCTTATGTGTGGGAGAGGGAGGAAAAAGGGACTCCGTCAGTACAAAAGAGAGTAGAGGCGGCAAGGCTACTCCAAAGCGAGGGCTTTGTAATAGGGATCCACTTTGATCCCATCTTTGAATATAAAGGATGGCAAAGGGATTACATGGTAACCCTTGAGCTTTTGACCAAGCTCC
This sequence comes from uncultured bacterium, assembly GCA_938002815.1. Lineage (GTDB taxonomy): Bacteria > Desulfobacterota > DSM-4660 > Desulfatiglandales > CALKZT01 > CALKZT01. The sequence continues at coordinate 15,403 of CALKZT010000117.1, read as the reverse complement.
TGGATCCAGCAAAGATAATCTGGATTAGCCTTGGCGTTATTAGATTTATGCCAGAACTTTTGGATTTTGTTAGAAAGGCCTCAAGGGAAAGCCTGCTCCTAAAAGGAGAATACGTTATGGGTCTGGATGGAAAATTTAGGGTTTTTAAACCCATTAGGATAGAGCTTTTTAGCTTCTTCGTGGAGGTATTAAGGTCTTGGCACAGAGAACTCTGTATATACCTTTGCATGGAATCTGAGGATGTTTGGAGGTATAGCCTTGGTTGGGCCCCCAGGGACTCAAGATCCCTTTCTGACTTTTTAGACCAGCGCAAAAGATTGTTTTTTGGCCCAGAGGGTCAGCCCTAACTCACACTATCGATTATGGGAGAGGCCTAAGTGGCTTTAAGAAATGGGGAGGATCCTCCTCCCAGAAGAGCTCTTATCCCCTCTATAGAAATTTGAGAGATTAGGACCACAAGAGTATAATGGGGATGTGGTGGTTGGTCTCTTGAGGCATACTCCTGATAGATCCGTTATCTTGGTGGCAGGAGTCTCTGTCAAGGCGGATAGGGGCCATGTGGAAAGGGCCTAAAAGGAGGCCAAGATAACCTAAAAGGCAATGAGAGATTGAAACCCTTAGATGCGATGGGGAGGTCACCCAAGCTCTCTTTATCCTGAGTTCCCTCCCTCAGTATAGTAATCACACTAAAACAAAAAAGCACCTTGATATCTTATACGGCTTATCGTAAGATCCCAAGAAACCTTTAGGAGGTAAAGAATGCCCCTATTTAACTGGTCGGAGAAGTTTTTGACTAATGTCAAAGAGTTGGATGAACAACACAAAAAATTAGTAAGTTTAATCAATAACCTTCATGATGCCATGACTAAGGGAAAAGGTAAAGAGATCATGGGCAAGATACTAAACGAGTTGGCAGATTACACAGATTACCATTTTAAGACAGAAGAGAAACTTTTGGAAAAGCATGCATACCCTGACTATGCAAAGCAGAAATCAGCCCACGACAGTTTTACAAAAAAGGTATTAGACCTTAAAGATCGCTATCACAAGGGCCAAACTACCATCTCCGTTGAGGTCATGAATCTTTTAAGTGATTGGTTAAAAGACCATATCCTACGTTTAGATAAGGCCTATGGGCCTTTTTTGAATGAAAAGGGGGTAAAGTAGTCCAATTAGGTATTGTAATGGGAAAGCAAAGTGTCTTAGGGGGATAAACTTGGTGTTCGAGATATCCTTTAACTTCATAGGAGGAGGGAGAAATGGCATTAGTTGAATGGTCCGACAAGTTCTTGACCAATGTCAAGGAATGTGATGAACAGCACAAAAAGCTTGTTAATTTAGTTAACAGCCTTTATGATGCAATGAGCAAAGGCAAAGGAAAGGAAGTTCTCGGTAAGATACTCGATGAATTAGTTTCCTACACAGACTACCATTTCAAGACAGAAGAGAGACTCTTCCAAAAATACGATTACCCTGATTTTGCAAAACACAAATTAGAGCATGATCAGCTCACGAAAAAGGCCCTTGATCTCAAGAACCGTTATAAAAAGGGAGAGGTTACTATTTCAGTAGAGGTCATGAACTTTTTGAGCAATTGGTTAAAAGAGCATATCCTGCGCTCAGACAAGCTCTATGGTCCTTTTTTAAATAGTAAAGGGGTACCTTGATAAAGGGATGGAAGAGACCAAGGTGTATAGTTCCCCCCCCCCCCCACAAAACTCTAAGTATTTCGCTATGTTGCAGCCAATCTTTATGGGTTTTTACCAATTCCCAGGATACTTCACTTGGGATTAGGAGCCTCTTTAGCCGCTCTTTAAAAACACATAAAAAACACATAGGAGGGCAAAATGAAAAGGGCCATGACTATTTCCAAGAGGTTGTATTTGGCTTTTGGGGCCATAGCATTGATCCTGGTACTCCTTGGCCTCTTTGTCTTGTGGGAAGTTACAAAGATAAAGGAGGACGTAGTAGAGGTGGTGGATGTCGGCCTCCCGGGCTTAGAAGCCATTTTGAAACTCAAACTCTCTGCTGAAGGGATGAAATCTATCCAGCGCACCCTCCTAAACCCAGGGGCATCCAAAGAAATAGTGGAGAGGCAATATAAGCTCATAGATGAAAGTAGAAGGCTTAAAGAAGAGGCCATAAAAACCTATGAGCCTCTGCCCCGAACTGACGAGGAGGAAAGGCTCTGGCAGGAATTCAAAAAAGTTGCAAAGGCATGGACAGAGTTAAATAATAAATTTTTTACCTTGCAAAAGGAACTTATGGCCCTTGACTTGGGGGACCCTCGCCGCCTAATAGCTGACATCTATTCCTTCGAAAGGGACCACTATAGGCTTATCTTTAACCTCCAGAGGTATATCTCAGAAGGAAAGGCATTTGAAGGGGGTGAATCCCATGTTGATTGTGCCTTCGGTAAATGGCTCTCCAGTTTCAAGACACAAAATCCGGAGATGAAAAAACTCATGGATGAAGTTTTTGAGCATCACAAACAGTTTCATGAAATGGTTGCAAAGGCAAAGAAGCAGGTATCAGAAGGGAATCTCTTTGAGGCTAAAAGGATTTTTGAAGAAGAGATTGAAAAGGCTGTAATGAAGACATTTGGAATATTTTACGGGATGATTGGAATTGCACGGAATGCCTTAAACAAGGTGGCTGAAATGGAAGCCTTGGACGAAAAAGAGATAAGAGAGGCCCGACTCAGCACCTATTCAGTATTGGATAAGATAGTGGATATCAAAGTTTCAGAGGCAAAAAAATTTGGGGAAGATTCAAAGAAAACAGGGAATGCTGTGGTTAGGTATACCATTGTGGGCTCCCTATTGGGCTTAGCGCTCGCGGTATTGTTTGGGGTTTTCGTCTCAAGGGGATTAAATAGGCGTATCACAAGGATTGCGGAAACAATTAGGAGTGGTGCTGAGGAAGTGGCCCAAGGCGCAGACCAGGTAAGCTCTGCCTCCCAGTCCCTGGCAGAGGGTGCCTCCCAGCAGGCAGCATCGGTGGAGGAGAGCTCATCCTCGTTGGAAGAGATGGCAGCGATGATAAAGCAAAATGCCCAGCATGCAAATGAAGTGGATGTGCTCATGAAAGAGGAGGCCGCACCAAACTTTGCCCTTATATCAGAGCGCATTGAGGCCATGAAAAGGGCAATCCAGGAGACCGTTAACTCAGGCCAGGAGACTGCCAAGATCATAAAGACCATTGACGAGATAGCATTCCAGACCAACCTCTTGGCCCTGAATGCAGCTGTGGAAGCTGCCAGGGCAGGGGAGGCAGGGGCAGGGTTTGCAGTGGTAGCAGATGAGGTGAGATCCCTTGCCATGAGAGCCGCAGAGGCTGCAAAGAACACTGCTGCCCTCATTGAAGGTGCCAATCTCAAAATCATAGAGGCAAGTCAAATCACAGAAAAGGTGATAGAGGCCTTGGCGGCCAACGAGCAAATAGCCCAAAAAGTAGCCTCCTTGGTGGATGAGATAGCTGCAGCATCCAAGGAACAGGCCCAGGGGGTTGAGCAAATCTCAAAGGCCGTATCAGAGATGGACAAGGTAACACAACAGGTGGCAAGCAACTCCCAAGAGACTGCCTCTGCGGCAGAGGAGCTGAGCAGCCAGTCAAAGGAGATGTTACAGGGAGTGGCGGAACTCATTGTGATGGTAAAAGGAACAGAGGACCAATCGGAGCTTGTGAGGAGAGAAGTTTATGGAGGGAAAAGAGTTAGGGCCCTTCCCGAAAGAGGGGCAAAGGCTCAGCCCCCTGCCCTAAGAAGAGGGGAATTTAGGCCAGAAGAGGTAGCGGCCTTGGGTGGGCTTGAGGATGGGGATCTAAGGAAATTTTAGCCTTCTGATTATGAAATTTAAATTTACTGCCGTTAGGGTCTGCCACTGTGAATCAGGAGGCTTTCTGATAAAAAGATGAGGTTTTTACATGCCACTTGCCGCTAATGTAGACGAGTTGATCCACAACCTCTCTTTGGCCACTGCTGTCTCCTCCATGGGAATTGTGTTTTTCACATACGGGAAGATGACGCCTCTAAAGAAGCACCTACTTTCCGGCATATATTTCGGCTTGAGCGCCATCCTTTTGATGAAGTACTCCCAGGAGATAGCACCAGGCATCATCTATGACCCAAGGCAGATGCCCTTGTGTCTATCTGGATTTATAGGGGGCTGGCCCTCTGCAGCCATTGCAGCTGCCATTTCAGGCCTCTATAGGGTCCAGTTGGGTGGGCCAGGGGTGTACGGCGGGCTCTGGGGTATACTCTGCTCTGCCCTTCTGGGAACTATTTATGCTGGGCTCCTAAGGAGGTCTGAGAAGTGGCAAAGCCCCTATAGGTTATTTTTGCTGAGTTTAACCATAAACCTTTTTATAGGCTTTACCCCTTTTCTTATCCCAGGGGGTAGTCCAGTCCACATACTCAAAAGTATATGGTGGGTCCTTCTATTCCTTTACCCTCCCCTTTTAACCCTTTTGCTCTTCATCTTCACAAGGCTTTGGGCAGAAAAGAGGCAGAGGGAGCTATTGGAAGAAAAGGAGAGATTTGAAAGGGCAACCCTTTCCAATATCCATGAAGCCATTATTTGTACAGACCTTATGGGCAAGGTCACCTACATGAATCCCTCAGCCGAATCCCTTACGGGATGGAACCTTGAAGAAGCCCTGGGTAAGCACATAGATGAGGTATTCAGGATCAGTAACGAAGAGTCAGGAATGCCCGTCTCCACGCCTGTGGAGCGGGTCCTAAAAGAGGGTACTGTGGTAGGCTTGGGTAACCATACCTTCCTGAGGTCAAAAGACGGCAGGACTTTTCCCATTTCTGATAGTGCATCTCCCATAAGAGATCAAAGGGAGGAGATAACGGGGGTTGTTTTGGTGTTTAAAGATGAGAGCGTAGAGAGAAATATCCTAAGAGAACTGGAGGCATCCCACAATCTATTGAAGGGTGTATATGAATCAATGCAGCATGGTATCTTTGTAATCACTCAAGAGGGCCACCTTTTGGACTGTAACTCTATGGGCTTAAGACTATTTGGCCTCTCAGAAAAAAGTGAGCTTTCGAACAAAAATATATTTCACTTTTTCCCCAGAAAGCAACCAGATGGTAGTTGGTCCATCAAAAGTGCACGCGAAATCTTCAAAAGGGCTCTGGAAGAAAAAAGGGTTGTCACCACCGAGGCCCTTTTACAGAGAGTTGATGGGACCCCTTTCTTTGCATATGTCTCATTAAGCAGCCTTGAGCTTAGTGAGGGTAAAAAGGATTTCTTCATCCTAAGTATAAGTGATATAACCGAAAAGAAAAAGCTATATGATACCTTGTACGAAGAAAGAGAACAGATGCTCTCCATATTTGATGCCATAGACCAGATAATTTATGTTTCAGATCCAGAAACTTACGAAATCCTCTTTGTAAACAAAAAGCTCAGAGAGCTCTTCCACAAAGATCCGACCGGAAAGATCTGTTACAAGGAATTTCAGGGAAAAGAGGTCCCCTGTGATTTCTGCACCAATGAGATAATAAAGAGGATAAAACCGGAGCCTTTTTATTGGGAGCACTACAACCCCCAACTCAATGGGCACTATTATATCATAGACAGAATCATCAGATGGAGCGATGGGAGGGACGTACGCTTCGAATTAGCCATAGACATAACAGAGATCAAAAGGGCTGAAGAGGAAAGAAAGGCCTTAGAGACACAGTTGGCCCAAGCCCAGAGGCTTGAATCCATAGGGAGGCTCGCTTCAGGCATTGCCCATGACTTCAATAACATATTGGGCGTGATAATGGGCAGGGCCCAACTGGCAAGGCAAAGGGTTAGTGATGAAAGGCTAAAAAGGGATCTAAACCAAATTTTAGAGGCCTCCAATAGGGCAGCTGGCATCATAGGTCAAATCCTTGCCTTTGCAAGGAAGCAGAGGTCAAGGCCTATGCCGTGTAATTTAAATAGGCTGATCTATCAGTCCCTAAAGGTGTTGGGGAGTATTGTGGGGGAAGATATAGACATAAAATTTGAGCAAGAGGAAGGTCTCTGGAAGGTAATGGTAGACCCGGTCCAGGTGGATCAGATACTGAGTAATCTCATAGTAAATGCAAAGGATGCCCTCTCAGGCCAGGGGAAGATAACCATCAGGACCCAAAATGTTACAATCGGAAGGGAGCATCCGGAATTTCGAAAGGAGATGCTCCCTGGGGATTATGTGTTGCTCTCCGTCTCTGATACAGGCCATGGGATCCCAGAAGATATCCAGAAAAAGATCTTTGAGCCATTCTTTACCACAAAAGAGCCGGGAAAAGGAACTGGCCTCGGGCTTGCCACTGTGTACGGGATAGTAAAACAGAACAATGGCTATATATACGTGGAGAGCAAATGGGGCCAAGGGGCCACCTTCAAGATCTTCTTGCCAGCGGCAGAGGGGAAGGATTCCGGCATTGGGGAATTGAAAAAGGGTACTGGCACAGCACCTAATTTTAAAGGGAGACGTGTCTTGCTGGTTGAAGACGATCCCCAACTTTTGACCTCCACGGAAGAGATGTTGCTGGGCCTGGGGTTTGAGGTTACGGCCTGCAGTTCCCCAAGGGAGGCACTAAATAAGGCCTACAATATCTCTACCGATCTTCTGATCACAGACGTGGTTATGCCGGAGATGTATGGAACTGAACTCTACACCTTCATAAAGAGGCTGATCCCGGACATAAAGGTCCTGTTTATCTCAGGCCATGGGGATGTAGCAGACTTAGGCTCTGAAGTTTCCAGGGAACTACTTGAAGAGGCACTTGACGAAGGTAGGGCTTTTTTGGAAAAGCCCTTTGGGGTAGAGGAGATTTCAGGGAAGCTGAATCTCTTGTTAAATCCCTAACCCTTTTTGATCCCTTATCATCTCCTTTCAGAAACCACTTGCGGAAAAGCTGAACTATTGGTAGAAGAAGCATGCCCCATAGGGTAGGGGACCTAAGTCCCTAACAAGCACGGAGGTATAGTTATGGAATTGAAGGAAAGGGTAGAAAAGGCCCTTGAGAAGGTAAGGCCATCGCTTCGGGCCGATGGCGGGGATGTCTCCCTCGTGGATGTAACGGAGGATGGTATCGTAAAGGTCCAGTTAACGGGGGCCTGTGGAGGCTGCCCAATGTCTACCATGACCCTTAGGATGGGTATTGAGAGGATCGTAAAGTCCGAGGTGCCCGAAGTGGTCAGGGTAGATGCAATATAAAAAAGAGGAGGTTCTTGTATGGAGATCAAGAAGATAGGGGTTGTTGGTGCAGGGACTATGGGAAATGGCATTGCCCAGGTAGCTGCGCAGATTGGCTGTCAGGTGGTTATGAGGGACATAGAAGAGAAGTTTGTGGAAAGAGGTCTTAAAAACATAGACGGCTTCCTCTCCAAAAGTGTGGAGAAGGGGAAACTCACCCAAGAACAAAAGGCCGAAATATTGGGTAGGATAAAGGGCACCACATCCATGGAAGACCTCAAAGACTGTGACTTTGTAATAGAGGCTGTAATAGAGGACATGGACCTCAAGAAAAAGGTATTTAAAGAATTGGATGAACTTTTAAGGCCTGAAGTGATTATTGCCACAAACACCTCTTCCATGTCCATTACAGAGATATCTGTGGCCACTAATAGGCCAGACAAGGTATGTGGAATGCACTTTTTTAATCCCGTTCCCTTAATGAAGCTTGTGGAAATCATAAGGGGTTATTTTAGCAGCGACGAGACCATAAATATAACCACAGAACTTGCCAAGAGAATGGGCAAGATCACCGTAGAAGTGAAGAAGGATAGCCCTGGTTTTATAGTCAATAGGATCATGATCCCTCACTTTATTGAGGCAATAAAGATAGTGGAAGAAGGGATTGCAAGCATTCAAGATGTTGATATTGCAGTGAAAAATGGCCTCAATTATCCCATGGGACCTTTTGAACTCATGGATCTGACAGGGGTTGATATCGCATATTACGTCACAGAGTATTTCTACAAGGAGCTAAACAAAGAGCTAAAATGGGTTGCACCTAACCTATTGAAGAGCATGATAAAGGCAGGCAGGTTAGGCAGAAAGACCGGAGCAGGATGGTACGATTATAGCAAAAAGTAAAAGCCCACTTTTGGGGCCATCTTAAAACCCCCTGAAGGAGGGCTTAAGGATATCAAGCTCCCCAAAGAGATGATGGAATCTTTTGGGGAGCCTAAAATAGCCCAAAAACAATCTGGAGCTCATAGGTATCCCTCGCTTAAGAGGAAAAGTCCCCATGGTGTGCCTAAATTTGGATTGAAAGTCCGCCATTGATTTGAGTAAAATGAATAATAATCTCTAAAGGAGCGGTCTATCAAATGCATAAAGGGGCCAAAATAGAGACCTTTGAGGACATCTTACAGGCATTGAGGGAGAGGCCTGAGTGGCTTGAAGAGTTGAGGAGGCTTATCCTGGCAGAGGAACTCCTAGTCCTTCCCCAGAAATTTGAAGCCTTTAGAATAGGGTTTGAACGATTTAAAAAAGAGGAATTCCTGCCACTGAGAGAGCAGGTGGATAGGATTGAAAAGGATGTGGCTGTACTTAAACAGGATGTGGCTATACTTAAACAGGATGTGGCTGTACTTAAAAAAGACGTTGCCCTCCTCAAAGAGGAGGTGGCTATTTTAAAGATTGATGTAGCTGACCTAAAAGGAGACAATTTTGAAAGAAAGGTGAGGGAAAGGGCTCCTTCCTACTTTGGTAAGCTTATGAGAAGGTGCAAGGTGATATCCCATGAGGAGTTGGCAAATATCTTAGATGACGCCGTGGATAATGGGGTTATTTCAGAGTCAGAAAGGGATAATGCCATAAATATAGATGTGGTTGTCACCGGATTGTTGCGACAAGAAAGAGAAAAAAAGGTGGTTGCTGCAACAGAGGTTTCAATCAAGGCCGACAGGATAGATGTAGAGAGGGCTTCTGAGAGAGCCGATATAATCGGAAGGGCAATGAATCTCCCTGCCATACCCATTGTAATAGGCAAGGAATATACAAAGGGAGCCGAGGCCAGGGCAAAGGAGCTTAATGTAATTTTGTGTTGATGAGACCTTTTTATTTGTTCTTGTGGCGATTCTGTTTTCTCATCTTTCTATACTTGTGCTTTCTGATCTTTTTCCTTCGTTTCTTTACCACGCTTCCCATTCAGCCAATGCCTCCTCACGGTTTGATCCTGCGTCTTTTACAATCCAAGGGGATAGGTGTCAATAAAAAATTCCTACAGATTAGTTTACATAATACCCCTTATACGAATTTAATTCCGACTGCTTAAAACCTTCAATCCCCGTGTGGCCCTCTTGATATCCTTTTTCTCCAACAGCCTCCTGTCTGCCTCGTTTACAAGCTCCTCCGCTGTCTGTCCCCGTTTGTGGGAGGCCCATCCCACTGTAACCCCGGTCATCAAGGTAGACCACATCTCCTCTTCAATCCTGGTAGCAATCCTTTCCAGCACCTCTTCGGGGGCATCCACCACCATAACAGCAAACTCGTCACCCCCATACCTACAGGCCTGGTCCACAGAGTCCCTTATCTTTGTCCTTATAATCTTGGCACTCTCCATGAGCAACCTATCACCTTCAAGGTGACCTTTGGTATCGTTGATCTCTTTAAAGTTATCCAAATCCATCATCATAACAGAGACCCTGTAATTCTGCCTCTCAGATCGCTTTAACTCCTCCCTTAGTCTCTGGAAAAAGCTCCTCCTGTTTAAAAGGCCTGTAAGGGGATCTGTTTGACTAAGTCTTGTCAGCTCCTGGATATGGAGCCTTTCGTTTAAGGCCCTTAAGGCCTTAACTTGAAGCTCCTCTATATCGAAGGGCTTTTTCACAAAGTCCACTGCACCGGCTTTTATCACATCTATGTATTTGTAATCCCTTACATGGCCTGTTACAGCAATACATATGATATCAGGGTTGATCTTCTTTGCACTCTTTATAACCTCCAAACCCTCTATATCGGGGAGGTTCAGGTCCGTCACCAGCATATCCACCCTATTTTCAGAAATTATCTTCAGTGCCTGTGAGCCCAAAAAGGCTTCTGTGACCTCTAAACCGATCATCTCAAGGCTTTCCTTCATTATCTCCACCAAAAAGGGCTCATCGTCCACAACCAATGCCTTAATATCTTTGCCTTCCACCATCCTCTCTCTACCTTCTCATTCTCTTGTGATTATGCGTCCCCTGAGACTGTTGTTCAGAGCCTCCTCTATATAGACCTCGATAAGCCTTCCTGTGAGGTCGCTTTGGGAGAGAAAGTTTACTATCTTATTGGTGCTTGTGCGACCCATGTAATGTAAACCATCTTTGCTCCGACCTTCCACCAGGACCTCGCAGATCTTCTTCTCCAAGGCCTTGTACTTCTGAGTTGTAATCTCCCTCTGTAACTCCTGAAGCCGCAAAAGTCTATTAGCCTTCTCCTCCTCAGGGACCTTTGGGGTCAGATGGAAGGCCTCTGTACCTTCTCTATCGGAGTACTTAAAGGAAAACATTATGTCAAAGCCAACCCTTCTGGTAATATCCAAGGTCTCCTGAAAGTCCTCCTCTGTCTCGCCGGGAAAGCCTACCATCATATCGGTTGTGATCGCAATATCTTCTCTCGCCTCCCTCAACTTTTCCACGAGTTTTAGATAATGCTCCTTCGTGTAATTTCTGCCCATAAGGCTCAGTACCTTGTTGGAGCCTGCCTGAACGGGCAAGTGCAGGTGATTGCAAAGGATGGGAATCTCCTTAAAGCACAGGATAAGCTCATCCGAGAGGTCCTTGGGATGAGAGGTGGTAAACCTGAGTCTTTCGAGCCCTTCCACCGAACTTATCAGCCTCAAAAGTCCTGGAAAACTTAGCCTTCTTTTGTCTCCGTAACTATACGAGTTTACGTTTTGGCCTAACAATGTGATCTCCTTCACCCCTTCAGAGATAAGGAGCCTTATCTCATTTAGGATATCTTTAGGGTCCCTACTCCTCTCAGGTCCCCTTACATAAGGAACCACACAGTAGGTGCAGTAGTTATTACAACCTTGCATGATGGAGACATATGCAGTGACAGATGCCTTTTTAGCTTCTTTTTGGGGGAGGCATGGGAGTTTTGTTGGATCTCTGAGGATGACACACTTTTTCCCCTGAGAGAGCTCCTCCAGCACATTCTCAAATCCAGAGATCGATCCGGGGGAGATGAGAAAATCTAAGTTGGGAAACTTTGAAATTATCTCTTCGGCCTTATGTTCCACAAGGCAACCTACCACCCCAACAAGCATATGAGGCCTCTTCTTTCTCACATGTAAAATCCTTCCCAATAGACTCAATGCCTTTTGCTCAGGTTTTTTCCTAACAGTACATGTGTTTAGAATCGCCATGTCGCTCTTTTCCAATGAGGAGGCCTCCTCCCAACCCTTCTTTAGAAGGACTCGCCTCATATATTCAGAGTCGTACTCATTCATCTGACAGCCCATAGTAACTATATAAAATTTCTTCCTTCCCCCCAAAACCCGATCCTTTTTTAGATCCAAAGACTCAATTATCTCCATTACTCTGTCCTCTAAACCCCTTGAAACCATTACCTCAACACTTCCCCTTTTAGCATCTAAGGTCCTCAAGAGGGCCATGCCATCATAACCCATAAGTATGTTGCTCAAGAACATGATGCGATTCGAAGGAACCGTAAATGTCAGCTTAACATTTCCCTTTTCCTTCATCACCCAGGGTCCTTCCTCCCCAGCCCAGTTTATGCTTCAAGACCCTGTAAAAGCTATAATCTTTGGGTCTAATCAGTTTGGTGTAATATTTTGACTTGCTCAAGATGACACTCTCTCCGTACCTGAAATCTAAGCCCACCTGTCCATCTATCGTAAGGGTAACTGACTCTTCCCTATCCTTTAGCATCTGGATCTCTATAACACTTTCGTCTGCAACAATTATCGGTCTATTGGTGAGTGTAAAAGGACAGATGGGTGTGATGATAAAGGTATGTAGGGAGGGGTTTACTATAGGCCCACCTGCAGAAAGGTTATAGGCAGTGGAACCTGTGGGGGTAGATATGATGAGTCCATCTGCCCTGAAGGTGGTCAGCTCCTCTCTGTCCACCAGCACAATCAGATCTATAATCCTTGCAAGGGCCCCCCCTTTGTGGATCACCACGTCGTTTAAAGCATGGTATTCCTCTCCTCGCTCAGAACCCAAAATTTTGCAGCTAATCATGGTACGATTTTCTGTAGTGTAATCACCATTCATGATGTCTTCTATTAACTTGCTCATCCAGCTATATGGAACACTTGTAATAAAACCAAGACCACCGATATTCACTCCCAGCAGAGGGACACCTATCCGTGAAAAGACCCTCGAGGCAGCAAGCAAGGTCCCATCGCCTCCTAAAACAAGCACAAAATTTAGGTCTTCTAAGCCTTCTCCTTTACATGTGTTTTGGGTTTCACAGCTCCTGAGCCTCTTGGGTTCTATAACAAAGGCATTCACCCTGTAGACCCGAAAGATCTCTAAGGCCTTTTGGATAGCAGTTTTCCCATCAGGGGTATCTTTGTAAACAATTGCAACGTTCATGAAACTATATTTTTGGGCCTTCTATTGGAACAGATCTATTATGCTCCCTCTCTCAACATCCACAAGGCCCTTATCGGTCAATTTTAACTTGGGAATCACCGAAAGGGCAAGAAAAGAAAGAGACATGATAGGTGAATCCAACTTGCATCCGTTTCTGCTCAGGCACTCTTCCAAATACATTTGCCTTTTTACCAGATCCTCCAACTCCAGGTCACACATAAGGCCTGCATAAGGCAGTCCCAGCTCGGCAACCACCTCTGAACCTATGGCATATACTATGCCACCCCTTAGCTCCCTCAATCTGTTGATGGCAGAAAATATAGATTCATCATCCACCCCTATGCAGACTATGTTGTGGGCATCATGGGCAATGCTACTCCCAATGGCACCACTTTTGAGCCCAAAACCATGGACAAAGCCTTTCCCCATATTCCCTGTGGCCCTGTGGCGCTCCACCACAACACACTTCAGGATATCCCTCTCCCTGTCAGATACTACATAACCCCCATGACTTGATGCCTTAATTGTTATAGCCTCTGTTACGATCTGGTTTGGTATTAGGGAGATTACCCTTATATTCTCGGCCTTTAGAGGAATCTTAAGATCGTCAGTAAAAAAGGGTTTAAAGTTGACACTGTTTGTGAGGTCTGAAAGGCCACCTCCCCAGTAGGGTAATTCCTGCACCTCTTCAGATCTTAAAAACCTTCCACCTTTTACGACCCCATAGATCTCCACTTCTCTTAGGTCCCTGAGGACCACCAGGTCTGCCATTTTTCCAGGGGATATGGCGCCCCTATCCCGAAACCCCAAGTATGATGCAGGGCATATGGTCACAAGCCTATAGGCACTTATGGGATCAAGGCCCAGTTCCATGGATCTCTTCAATAGATGATCCAGGTGACCAAAATCTAATATGTCTTTTGGGCAAAGATCGTCTGTGACGAGGCAACATCTAAAGAGGCTATTTTTGTCCACAAGGGGAAGGAGCTCTTCAAGGTTCTTTGCGCTGCTTCCATTTCTGATCATGAGAAAGACGCCTGCCCTCAGCTTATGAAGTCCCTCTTTAAAGGAGACTGTCTCGTGGTCAGAATCTATACCAGAGGCCACATACCCCATGAGCTCAGGCCCCCCCAAGAGAGGTGCATGTCCGTGCCTTGATCTAAAAAGAAGCAGTTTTTCAAGGACATCCTCATCTCCCCTAAGTACTGAAAGAAAGTCCATCACCTCTGAAAGGCCCACTACCTTTTCGTGTTTGGAAAGCTTTCTAAGCTCTTCTATCCCTATGGTGGCTCCAGACGTCTCGTTTTGGGTGGCAGGGACACAAGAGGGTGCGGTAAAAAAATAATCAATACTACCTTTTTCCCCATCCTCTATCATGGCCATTATGCCTTCCAAACCCAGCACATTGGCAATCTCATGGGGGTCGGTTACTATGGTAGTGGTACCGTGTAATAGGAGATATTTCGATAACCTTGAAGGTATTAGCATTGTACTTTCCACATGCATGTGTGCATCTATGAATCCCGGGGAGAGGAACATACCTGATAAGTCCAACTCCTCTTTCCCCCTATAGTTTCTTCCCACACCTGCGATACGCCCCTCTATAATCCCTACATCGCCTAAAAGTATATCCCCTGTAAAGACATCCAATACAAAGCCGTTCTTTAGGACAAGATCACACTCAAGCCTTCCCTGCGCTGCCAGAATAAGTCTTTTGAGCCTTTCTTTTTCCTCCATAACCCCTACAAGACCTCCTCTACCTGCCACAGCAAGGGATCCATATTTGAACCTGATACATTAAAGAGCCTGATATTTAGCCCCACAAATCTCTCCCTAAGAGCCTCTAAATCAATCTCCTCCCACTCCCTTAGATTATTAAAATAGGCCTCCGGAGTTAAGGCATTGCTTTCGTAATACTTAAACTCTCTGAGTCTTATCCTTTGAAGGATCAGGTCTTCTTCACACATGACACGAAAGATAAAAAAATCCTTCAATAGCCCTTTTAAGGCCTCCACTGCTGATATTCTGAGGCCTTGTTTTATAAAGGTGCCATCCAATATGACCCCCCTCCCCTGGACCACAGACCTTTTTGCCTCCTCAAACATGAGCTCGTATACCTGCCACCTTCTGCTTAGATCCTTCGCCTTTTGGGGGTCAAAGACTTCTTCTCCATATAACCTGATTCTGAGCATGTCAGTACTCACAATTAAATGTCCTCTACCCTCGGAGATAATCCTCGCCAGGGTGCTCTTTCCACTGGCAGGTAATCCACACATGATGAGGCAAGATATCTGAGGGATATGGGGAAGTACTTCTTTTACAAACATATCAAAGCCCATCCGTTTTATGGTGAAATCCCTTTAGCATAGCTAAGCGCAATTTCAAAGTACCTCTTGGCCCTCTCTGAAACTATCTCTTTTTCCTCTTCTGGGAGGCTACCCTCTATTAGAAATGAAGTTACTTTTCCCCTCACATAAGCCCTATAAACCTTATAAAAGGTCAAGAGTTTCCCTGAGCCTTCTTCCTTTGCGTACCGAGAGTAAAAATCCCAAACTAATTTTGAGGCCTTCTCTAAGCCATTGTATTCCATGTCCATTATGAGAAAGGCAATGTCGTTTAATGTGTCACCGTAGCGGAACCTATGGTTGAATTCTATACAGTCAAGGATTACCACCTCATCGCCCATTAAGGCAATGTGTTCCATGTGGAGATCCCCGTGGCAATCCTTTATCCTTTGGGCATTGACCCTTTCGTAGAAGAGATCCCTGTTAATTTCATAAAATCTCTCTGTCCATTCTTTCAGATACTCCCATGCCTCTTTTTCAATGGTCTTGCCTATGTAAGGTTCTGTCTGGGAG
>CALKZT010000116.1 GCA_938002815.1 uncultured bacterium | reverse complement strand
TTCCTCTACGCAGGGTTACCAGGCAGGCATTTCTGGCTGACAGCCATCATGGCTGCTAGGTTCCTTGCCTCGGCATTTTGTTCAGGGCCTGCTCTATTGCTCCTCCTCTGCCTTATCATTAGGAGGCTTACAAGATTCGACCCAGGAAAAGAGCAGATGAGAACGCTCTCGGGTATCATCACCTATGCCTTTATCCTAAATATCTTCTTCTTCCTCCTTGAGCTCTTTACTGCCTTTTACAGCCAGATACCAGGCCACATGCACACATTTCAGTATCTGTTTGCTGGCCTTGACGGCTATGGGAGGCTTGCCCCATGGATGTGGACCTCAATGGGATTTGCCCTGGTGGCCTTGCTCTTGCTCATAATCCCCCAGACCAGGCGGAATGAACAGACCTTGGCAGTGGGATGCGCGGCAGTGGTGATCTCCACCTGGATAGACAAGGGTATGGGGCTGGTGGTTGGAGGTTTTATACCGAATCCCTTTGAGAGGGTATTTGAATACTGGCCTACCACTCCTGAGATCCTGATCACCATAGGGGTATGGGCCACAGGTTTCTTTGTACTTACCGTGCTCTTTAAGATAGCTGTTTCTGTGAAGGAGGAGTTGGGGGTCTGATGGATTTGGTGTTGACACCTAAGAGGTGCTTTGCTAATGAACAGTTGCTCCTTAGGAGTAAACAAACAAAAATATACAAGGAGGAAAAGAAATGCCTTACGAAGTGGTAGTGGACCCTGATAAATGCGAGGGTTGCGAGGAGTGTGTTGAGGTCTGCCCAGTGGATGTCTACGAGATACAGAATGGTAAATCGGTGCCTGTAAACGCCGAGGAATGTTTGGGTTGCGAAAGCTGTGTTGAGGTATGTGATCAAGAGGCCATCACCGTAACAGAAATCTAAACTGGGGAAAATAGAAAAAGGGGCGCTTTTGGCGCCCCTTTTTTGTTTACGTCTATTTATTTGTCACCACCGCCTTCATGGCAGCCGCCACACTTCTTGAAAGGAGCCTTGGCATCGTCGTTTTTCTCCTTGTGGCAGGTTTGGCAGTTTTTGTGATAGGCAGTTTGTAGTTTCAATACCTTTTCGCCTTCCTTGGCCTCAGCAGGATGACACTCAGAGCATTTCTTTACAGGATCGCCTTGTTTCCACACGTTCTTGCCATCTTTATAATCGTGATGGCATTCTGTGCAGGCAATCTTGAGCTCCTCTGCATGTTTCTTGTGGGTAAATTTCACAGGGCCCTTTTTGTCAGCAGGGTATTTGTTTTCTATCTTGATGACATCCGCAGGTTGATTCCCTGCCAGCAGGTTACCTACCACCACAAGCCCCACAAAGGCCAAGATTGTTATAAAGCCAGCCAGCCTCTTCATCAGGTCTCACCTCCTTTCTTTCAAAGAGTAGGTGGCTTAGGCCACCTTTGATACCATTTCCCTCAACAGCTTCAGTGTCTCTTCTGCAGCGGATTTGTCCAGCCTCTGGATGGCAAACCCCGCATGCACTATTACATAGTCCCCTAATTCTATTTCGTCAAGTAAAAGAAGACTTATCTCCCTTTTTGCACCTCCCACATCCACTATCCCTGTTTTGTCCTGTATCTCAATTACCTTTGCTGGGATTGCAAGGCACATGAAGCTTTCTCCTTTGGTACAATACCTCTATTGCGGAGCTCCAAGATTACGAGTCCTATCAATTGTTCCATAGCTTCAGCTACTTCATTACTTAGTTCTATGTCCACTGATTCGATATCCTTGGGTTCTATACCCAAGATCGTACATTTTGGCCTCTTTCCTATTAATTCAGAGGCTGCCAGAGTTTCCAAGAAATCTATCTGATGCAAGGAATTCTTTGCCCTTATCCTGGTGGAAATCTCATTTTCGTCTATTCGATAAACAGTCCCTGGCCTCTCCCCATTTTTTACTGCATCCAGCACTATAAGAAGCTCTGACTCAGACAATACGGATAGGAGTCCCAGCCCCAATACCCCGCCGTCCACAAGCCTCACCTCAGGGGGAAAATCGTATCTTTCTTCTAAGGTCTTAAGGGCATGTATCCCTAATCCTTCATCTTTTAGGAGCAGATTCCCAATGCCGAGGATTGTGACCCTGTGAGTCATTAGAAAGGGGCCAAATGGCCCCTCCCTCCCTTATATCACTTTTATCTCGTATACCTGGTTGCTATCGGGATCTACCACATGTACACCACAAGCAATACAGGGGTCAAAGGAGTGTACTGTCCTCAGTATCTCTATAGGCCTCTTGGGGTCAGCTACTGGTGTACCAATAAGGGCCTCTTCCACAGGGCCCGGTTTTCCTTTTCCACATCTAGGGCCTAAGTTCCAGGTAGAGGGTACCACATACTGGTAGTTCTTTATTTTCCCTCCCTCTATTTCGATCCAGTGCCCCAAAGAACCCCTTGGCACGTCATTGAGCCCGATGCCCTGGGCCTTGTCTGGCATCTGCCAAGACTGATAGGTTTTCTTGTCGCCCTTCTTGAGATTCTCCACCAGTTCCATGATCCATCTTTCCATGGCCTGGCCGATCACCAGTGTCTCTATTGCCCTCGCTGCCGTCCTCCCAAGTGTGGAAAAGAGGGCCTCAACGGGAAGACTAAGCTTCTTTAAGACATCGTCCACTACCTCTTTTATCTCCTTCTTGCCATAGGCATAGGCCACAAGCACACGAGCCAAAGGCCCTACCTCACAGGGCTCTCCTTCATACCTTGGGGCCTTAAACCAGGAGTACTTCTTGTTGGGATCATAGTCCCCATGCTCTGGCTCAGTCACACCTTTATATGGGTGCAAGGCATCGGATCCCTTGTACCAGGCATGGGCCACGGATTCCACCACCTTGTCCTGCTCTGCCATCTTTACTGCCTTCAAATCCCTCTTCATGATGACACCACGGGGCATAAAGAGGCTATCTGGTTCTTTTTCAGATTCAGGAAAGTCTCCCCAGGCCAGGAAATTGGTGGTGCCGCCAATCTTACCCCAGTCTTTATAGAAGCCTGCCACTACAAGTACATCTGGTATGTAAACATTCTTTATAAAGTCCTGGGTCTCTTTCCATAGATAGAGAAATTCTGCAATCCTATCAGGGGTGAGGTCCTGTACACATGTAACACCTCCCACCACAAGGCTTTGGAGATGGGGATTCTTGGCCCCAAAGATGGCATGCATTTTGGCAGCTTTGGCCTGTAACCTTAGGGCCTCGATGTAATGGGCCGCAGCCATTAGGTTTGCCTCTGGTGGAAGCTGATAGGCGGGGTGTCCCCAATATCCGTTGTTAAAAGGCCCCAGTTGGCCGCTTTCCACAAAGGTCTTTAGCCTCTGCTGAACTTGCTTATAATACACTGTACCACCCCAAGGGGCATTGCTCACATTGTCTGCTAAGGCCGCTGTCTTTTGTGGATCGGCCTTTAGGGCGCTTACTATGTCTACCCAGTCCAGGGCATGGAGATGATAGAAGTGGACTATGTGGTCATGCTGGAACTGGGATCCGTGAAGGAGGTTCCTTATGATCCTGGCGTTAGGGGGTATCTGAACCTTCACCGCGTCCTCCACTGCCCTCACAGAGGCTAAGTAATGGACCAGGGTGCAGACGCCGCAGGATCTTTGGGTAATAAGAGGTGCATCCCTTGGATCCCTTCCCCTTAGGATGATCTCGAGGCCTCTAAACATCTGGCCAGAGGACCATGCGTTTTTCACCTTGCCGTTTTCTATCTCTACCTCTATCCTGAGATGACCCTCTATCCTGGTGATGGGGTCGATGTTAATACGTTCTGCCATGGTTCACCTCTCCTTCCTATGGGCTATAAGGACTACTTAGAGGCCACAAAAAATGGGGCCATCTTGTCCCAAAAGTTGGGTTCGCTACAACCAATGCAGGGATGGCCAGCGCCTATTGGCCAGCCAGTACCTTCATTAAACTTCACCACAGGACAGTTATTGTAAGTGTCTGGTCCCTTACAACCCATCTTGTAGAGGCAATAACCCATCTCTGCCTCTTTGGAGCCGAATTCCTTCACAAACTCATCGTTTTCGAAATGGGATCTCCTTGGACAGAGATCGTGTATGGTCTTTCCGTAAGCAAATAGAGGTCTACCCACCTCGTCCAAATCTGGTAGCTTGCCCAGCAAAAGGTAGTTCACAACAGTACCTACGAAATTCACAGGGTTAGGGGGACACCCAGGAATGTTCACAGTCTTTATACCCAGGGCCTCGCCCACGCCTTTGTATCCTCCTGGGTTGGGTTTGGCCGCCTGGACACCACCGTATGAGGAACAAGTGCCTATGCATATCACTGCGAGGGCCTTTTTGCATACCTCGTTGGCAATTTCCAAGAAGGTCCTTCCACCTATCTTTCCGTAAGCACCGTCGAAGGCAGTGGCAATAGCACCCTCCACTACACAGATGAACTTCCCGTTGTATTATGCTACTGCTGATTTGAGATTCTCTTCTGCCTGATGGCCGGCTGCAGCCATAATGGTTTCGTGGTATTCCATGGAAATTACATCCAAGAGTAGTTCATCGATCCAGGGATACATTGTCCTCAAGACTGCCTCAGAGCAGCCAGTGCACTCTGCAAAATGGAGCCATATGACGGGTGGTCTCTGTTTGGGCTGTGCAAAAACATCAGCCACTTTTGGTATTAATAAGGATGGAAGACCTAACGTAGCTGTGAGCATTCCACAGAACTTCATAAAATCCCTTCTTGAGATCCCCTTAGCTTCGAGCCTTTCTTCAAACTCCTTAGTAGGTGATCCACTCATCCTTGCACCTCCTTTAGTGCATTATTTTGATGTCTGATTGAACCCATACCAAGATCAAAGAACCATCCCACCCCCTTTCTGACAGGTAGATCTCTTTTAGTTTTTTCTCCATGAAGCTGTCAAGACATATTTGTCCTAAGTTTGGAAAAAGCCAAGGGCCTCTGAGAGGGCCTCATGGCTTGTATGGAGTGAGATGGGACTAAGAGAAGCGAGCCTTTCTGACTCCAAATAGAGGATCAGATTAGAGGATTCTTCTTTGAGTTTAGGTATAGCCAGGCTCCACCCCACAGGGTGGCCTGAGGGTTGTTGATGAGCCATAGGGGTATCTTTCTTAAGAGGCCTTTCATCTTCTGGGAATCTCTAAATTCACTCCTAAACTCACTATCCAAGACGAGATGGGGATTTTTCATTAAAACACCACCGCCTAAAAATAGCCCTCCATAGGGAAGATAGGTGAGTGCCAGGTGTCTGGCTGCCCTGCCTAAAAACCTTGAGAAGGCATAGGATAGCATCTTTTGCTCGGACAAGACCTCTGAGATATCCTCTGATCTTAACTCCTTGCCATTTAGAAAGCCATAAAGCCTCTTTATCCCCTTACCTGACACCACTGTATCGTAAGATGCCTCAATCCCTTGCTCTTTTAAGTATCTAAGATATGACTCCTCTCCTTCTCTAAAAGGAAACGGGCTATGTCCGCCCTCACTGGGCACAATCTTATAGTGATCTTTCGAAAGCCATAGTACAAATGCCACTCCGAAGCCTGTTCCAGGTGCCATTATACAGAGACTTCCCCTCTTCCTGGGCCTCTTGTTTATAGATATGAAACCCTCTTCAGGAGAAAAGAGGCAAAAAGAGGCATATAGTACCATGTCGTTTAGGAGGGCCACGTCGTGGATCTGAAGACCTTCTCTTAACTCCTTAAGGCGGATCTCAAAGGGTATGTTAGGTGGCCTTGTCCTTCCCCTATACACAGGACCTGCCACACCTATTATGGCAGCACCAAAATTTTCATTTTTAGGAAGCCTATCCTTTAGCCCACGTATAAGACCCTGAAGGCTCCCTAATTTTTCTGTGCTCAGCTCATAGGTCTCTAATAACTGCGCCTCATGCTCTACTCCGAAGGCCCCACATCTTACATTTGTTCCGCCTATATCCATTACCAGTATCTTTTCCATGGAGAGGCCTAAGTATCTATTCGGAGCTTGGGCAAGAGGCTCTGCCTTATCATCCTAACGGTCTCCTCTTGGGTCAGATTAGGGGAATCCAATATCTCAAAGGCTTCGTTCAGTAGCTCCTTGCCCCGTTGGCGGTTTATTAACACTGCTTCAGAGATCGCATCCCAAGAGTAGTGTAACAAGAAGGCTTTGTAGGCCTTTTTGATGTCCGAGTATATATGGCCCATGAAGCCGTCCAAGAGAGCCACACTAAGGGACAGGGAAGGTAGGTTCCTTGTCTGGACTATCCAGCTGAACCTTCCCATCTCATGGGTGTCTGCCAAAAGATCTCTTAATGACCTCAATAATAATTCAATAACAGTGCGCTTATATTTTTTTATCAGACTGTGGTACCTTTCCAGTTTCATTGATTCCTCAAGTATCTCTCCAATTTCATGGTGAATTAATGCTGGAATATACTCTTCTGCTATGCGGGTCAATAAACGTTTAATGGTGGTAAAATTCCACTCTTTTAATCCATAAGATCTAAAGCATTCATAGAATGCGATTCTATTTTCAGTTTTAGCAAATAAAATTTCATTCCATAGATATTGCAGCAATGGCTCCTTTCTTACTATTATAATTTTTTGCCTTGACATAGCAGGGCTCACAACAAGATCTCTTGCTAATTCTTTTGAGATAACATTAACTTTTATACCTAGTATCTCGTTAGTATTTTCCAAAATACCCAAAAAAAATGAAGGGGCTATGCCTTCTGAAAGGCCTGCTCCATAATAGAGACCCATGGGGACCAATATGCTATTGACAGATTCCATATCCATTGGCTCCAAACTCTTCCCGCCAATCCTGATTTCTTGGAAGTTGAAGTGTTCTATTGTTTCCCAATACTCTTCCTTGTGGCCTACCCAATCGAGGACCTTTTTTGGCTCATCCTCTTCCCAAGGGGCGAGGCCATGTTCCCATTTGTAGAGTTCTTTTAGCCTCATGGCCAGTCCACATATAGAAAAACCCCCTGCCTGTCTTAAGCAGGCAAGCTCACAGTTGAACCTGATCTGGGCTACCAGATCCTCTAAAAGATCGTCTATGTCTCGCATACCTGCCCCATAACCATCCTTTGTAGTTCCCTCAGCCTCTTGCTCAATGCCTTACAGATCTCAAGGGGTATGGAGGGGTATTCCATTACCAGTTCATTAAATTCATGTTTTTCTAAAACCAAGAAGAGACTTGGCTCCAATGTCTTTATGGTGGCAGACCTCATGGTATCCTCTATCAGGGCCATCTCTCCGAAGTAGTCCCCTGGACCTATTTCTGCCAGTTTTATGCCCTCTGGGCTTCCCTCTTCTCCCATGGCCTTTATCACTGCCACCTTCCCTTTGGCCACCAAGTATAGGGAGTCCCCCTTTTCACCTTCCTTGAAGACTATGGTATCCTTTGGGTACTGGACCTCTTTGGAGGCAATGGCTATTGCTGCCAGTTCCCTGACTGTAAGGTCCCCAAATAGATAAATGGACCTTAGCATCAAGATCTTTTCTGATAGCTCTATTGTGGCATCCACCTCGCACTCCATCGCTAAATTTAGGGCCTTTTGGGCCAACATTCTAATACAAGGGTGATGAGAACCATATAGGGAGACCAAAAGATCCCTCAATTCTCCCAGATAACCAGTTTGCTCTGCAAATTCCATGGTAAGGGCCACAGTGACCCATTCTTCTTTAGAAAGCAGGCGCCTGAGGAGGGTGAGGGTGTCGTTGGGGAGATGTGAGAGTTTTAACCCTTCCTTAGCAACCCTTTTTAGGTGTTTGGGGTCATTGGATTCCAAGAGGGGCATGAGTAGCTGTCCTATTCTTCTGTCGATTAGGGTATCCAGCAACTCCAGGGCATTGCCTCTTATGGTGTTATTTGGGGAATACAAGGCCTTCCATGCCCTCTTGAATTCTTCATTCCTTATCTGGGAGGCCAAGACCCTTACCACATCCCTGGTTATCCCGTGCACTAACTCCCTCAGGTGTCCTTCCAAGACCTCTAAGACCCTTAGCGCCTTTTGTATCCTATGCTTATCCCCAAAGAAGGTCTTCTCTAAAGGTTCATCCTGGGCCTGCCTTAGCTCTTCATGAAGATCTCTTATGGACTCAGAATCCAGGAATGATTGGTATGCCTCTTTGAGCCTTTCCTTTACAAATCTATAGACCTGGTTATCCCTTATGCCCACTTCTTCCAAGACCCTGAATATGTATTCTCTGGCCTGCCTACTGGGTAGTCTTACTCCCTGGAGCAAGGGGGCAGGGTCTTCGTATTCTCCGGTTCTGAGGCGCTCAAAGGCGAGTTTTCTGATTTCAGGGTCTTTGTCTAGTAACATCTTTATCATCAAATTCAGGGCCTGGGGATCGCGTATATCCAAGGCATTCAAGGCTGCCTTCTTGATCAGGTCTTCCCGAGCTCCCAAAAAGGGATAGAGTATCTGATTTGTCTCAGAGAGGCCTAAGGATGCCAGGGTCTCGATGGCTAAGGCCTTTATGTGCGGTGTGTTCGGCTCGTTTAGGATGCCCTTTAAGTAGGGCAGAAATTCCTTTTCCTTTATCCCTGCCAGAGCCTTCAGGCCTGCCTCCTTTAAGAGTGGATCCTCTGAGCTGAGCCAGGAGCTCAAGAGGTCTCTGTAAAAGGGTGGCGCAGTGGGATAGAGAATCCAGATAGCATAGGCCTTACTCCTGGGGTCCTGGGAGTTTTCAAATAGGGCCTTTCCTATGGCCATTCTCTTTTGAAGGGGTAATTCCATCACCCGTGTTACTATGGCACCCAATAGTTCTAAATCTTTCTCCTCTTTCAATAGAGAAAAAAGGGGCTCATCCTGCTCCAGTTTGGTCGTTTCCAGAAGTCCTATAAGCTCTCTCCTTATCCTGGGGGATTCCTGTGGCAATGCCTCTATGATGAGATCACTTAGTCTCGGCTCACCTATCATTTTGAGGATCCTGGCATGCCAGAGACGATCATCCCCCTTGGATTCAGTAAAGGCCCTGATAAGCCTTTCCTTACCAGCAGGATCCCTAAAGATGTTTTCCACATCCTCTATATCCATCCCCTTTGGGTCTAAGGAACCTTCCAGGATGCTCTTTGAGAGTATCTCTGCATATCTCAGTTTTAGTATCAGAGTAGTTATGAACCAGAGACCACTCAGTATTGCGCCTGCCATGGGGATCTGATGACTTCCTATGAGGGCATTTACAAGATATATGAGGCCGGATCCCGACATGATCCCCACCCTCACCACTGCACCTCTTAAGAATGCCCTAACAATAGCCCTCCCTTCTCCTGGTAAAATCCCCATCAGTGCAGCCCTTGCAGGGTTATTGACCGTGTTTCGAATTATGGTGGTGCTTATCCTGGCATACGAGGCCACTACAGCGTCCATGCTCAAGAAGAGGCCCAAAAAGCTTAGGAGATAGTTTATGGGATGTATCATCATGGAGATAGGAAGCCCAATTCTGTTATAAAGCCTGCCCACAAAAAGCAGGGTAATAAAGGTAATGATATTCATAATGCCCTTGAAGTAGCTGAAAAAGGCTAGGATCCCAGATTCTGAGGCAAACTGTTTATCTGCGGCAAAATTGAAGCTATAGTTCAAAAGGGGTATCACCATGTTGGGTATGAGGGTCAGAATTATTAAAAGCTTTATCACCAGATATTTAGACGTCAGGGATTTGAGGTACGCTAATTCTCCCCAGATCCCCTTTCCCTTGTTCCCCTCAGATTCTCTCCCCTGGTCTCTGTATGGGATCAAAACTACTCTCGTTCCCATATAGAAACTGATGGAAGCACTCATAAGCATTAAGAGGAGATAAACCCACAAAAGTCCTTCAATACCTATTCCTTTAGACATCAAGGGGGTGAGAAAGCTTGCCCATATGGAGCCCAGGGTCCCGCCAGCTGTGATGGCCGGGAAGAGCCTCTTGGATTGTCTTGTATTAAAAGTGTCGTTAGCCATATTCCAAAAGATCAGGCCCAATATTACTTCGTACTGGGATTTCAGGATATAAAAGAGTGGATATATCAATGAGAAATCTTTTGGAGTCAGATATTTCAGCCCCAAGACGGAGATGCCGCAGAAAATGCTCAAATAAGCTAACAGCAGGAAATCTCTGATTCGTTTTTGTAAACCTGCAATTATGGTCATTATAAAAAATGTGGATATGGCGTTTACCATATAGACAGCAGGAAGATGTTTTATTCCAAAGCGCTTTAGAAAAGTTGTCTCTGCATAATTTTCAAATAAAATATCACCTGATCTTATGAGAAAAAGTAAAAGAGCAAAAAAAAGAAATGGAATAAT
Source organism: uncultured bacterium (assembly GCA_938002815.1). Lineage (GTDB taxonomy): Bacteria > Desulfobacterota > DSM-4660 > Desulfatiglandales > CALKZT01 > CALKZT01. The sequence goes on along the minus strand of CALKZT010000116.1, from coordinate 6,072 downwards.
CTCAGGCTTATATATACTCAGAAATCTTCTAAGAAAAGACTGCAATTTTTTCACCTAAAGGATTGCATAGATTTTTACCGGAGATTCTCTACCTTTTACTTTTACCTCGCCTAAATCCCTAAATTGATATGTATCCTTTAGCCTATTTTTACAATCTTCACTTATTATGATATCTGAACCATATTCTTTATTCAATTCTTGAAGCCTTGCCGCAAGGTTCACTGTGTCTCCGACCATGACATAGGATTTTCTTGTAGGGCTTCCTATGTTTCCTGCAAGTACCTTGCCGGTGTGAATACCTATCCCATGGTAAACAAGATCTTCTCCCTGTTCCTCTCTCGTCTTATTTAATTCTGAGAGCCTCCTGCGCATCTCTAAGGCACATCTCACTGCTTTTTCTGGGTGTTCCTTTAGGCCTTTGGGAACCCCAAAGACTGCCTCTATTTCGTCTCCTATAAACTGAAGTATGATTCCACCGTTCCCTTTGACGGCCTCCTCCATCTTTGTAAAGTAATTGTTCAAGAATTTTACCACCTCATGGGGGGATTTTTTTTCTGCAAAACCAGAATAGCCCCTGAGATCACAAAAGAGGATCGTGGCCTCAACCAGCTCCCCTTCTGGATTTATCCCATCTTTCAAGATCAGTTCGCTGATCTCGGGTGTCATATACATACCAAACCTCATTCTACATAGGTCCTTTTCCCTCAAGCCCTTTATCATCTCATTTATCCTCATCGCCATGATCCCTAATTCATCGTCGCTTAAGACAGGTAACAATTTATCGAGCCTACCTTGCACTATCTCATCCATGACGCTAAGCTTTTTGTTTAATATAAGCCTCGTATTATCTGCAAATAGTTTTGCAGTGACAATCGCCATAAATACCAATGCAAATATTCCGAAAGATATCTCTTTAAGAAAATTCAGATGCATCTCTGTTGTGATGGGAATATTCATCTGGGCTGCTTGCATTATGTTGAATAGAATCATCATTACAATCACGCACGAAACAGTCAAAGTAGTTATAAGTTGGAGTCTTAAAATTCTGAAATGAAAACTGCCTTTGTTTACATTGATACTTAGCGCTGTAACATTAGATTCTATCATAGAGTTGATTACAGATTTCTGATTGATGAGATATGTAAGTATGCTGCCAAAAATTCCAAAACTAAAGCATCCAAGAAGTAATTTGTAGCGCAAAAACTCATTAAATTCATTTTCAAGCATAAAATGTATGGAAATACCTATCAAAGTCCATATAAAAAAATCTACGATATTGTATATAGCCAGATTCATCTTGGTAATTGGTTTGGCCTTTATTGAATCAATGATTTTTTGTTTGGTTCTTAAAAGGAAAAAGATTCTGAATGGGAAGGATATTCCAATAATTTTTAAGATTGGAATTGCGGAAAAAAGATTTGTGGATGTTCCAAAAGGGTAAATATAAATAGGGTATATGGTCAGTAACAAAGAGCATGCTAAGTAATATATAAGTACAAAAAGCATTAGGTATCAACCCTTAATACTTTTGATACAGATTTCCTGCAATTTTTCTCTTTTTAAGCCCAAAAGCCATGATAGAGACTTTATTTCCCTTATCAGGGAAAGTGGGTATTCTCCCCCTGTTTCCACCCCCACAAACCTTCTCACGCCTAAGCTATAGTCCAACACCTGCTTCCATAGAAAGGGTTTTAGATTGGAGGTAATTGAGACTACTCCTGATCTGTTGGGATAGTCCAAGAATCTCATCTCTTCGCCATCATAGACCCTAAATTCGGGTCTTGGTCTACTTGCCTTTTCGTAATTCTTGATCCTGGAAAAGGGACCATATGAGATAATCCCTTTGACCGCCGGGATTCTTATGAGGTCCTTTAGTATACTGGTCCTTATATGGGATCTCTTTAGGGGTACGTGAAGCGACCTTATCAGTTCTGGATCATTTAAGAGAACAAAGGGCAGGGAGGTGTGACAGGAGAAGCCGTTATATAGTTCCAAAAGCCCACGGTTACTGTGGTAGAGGAGTGGGGAGTCCAAGAGTAGAATCCTCTCCCTATCCCCTGGATCGAGTGGGAGCCCATCTAGGGTGGAGACCATCTGGAGCACATGGGAGATCTCTTTAGAGGATATGAAAAAGAAAAGGAGATCTGTCTTTTTGGTGGAGTCCAGTGCTATCTGGAGTAAATGGACCCTCTCTTCCAAGGAAAGGCTATCTCCAAGCCCCACCTTGGGGCCCCCTATAAGAAACATGTCACACACAGTGGAGAGGTTTTTTAGGATCAGCCGGTAGGTGGCCAAATCTGGCCCCCCTTTGGGTGAAAGGGGGGTCAGGACATCCACTATGAGGCCCTTTGGCAGGGGTTCACTGGCCATTTAGCCTAAAATCCTCTCTGCCTAAAAGGTCATGGAGATGGAGTAGGCCCACTACCTTGTGAGAATCATCTACCACCACCAGATGCATGATCTCGTGAATTTCCATAAGCCTCAGTGCCTCTGAATTATTCTGGTGCATGGAGATGGTCTTGGGGGATACGGTCATTATATCATCCACAGTGGCCGATCTCAGATCGACTCCCTTCAATATTGCCCTTCTTAAGTCCCCATCCGTGATTATGCCGGCCGGGGCTTTTCCTTCCTCTATCACTATCACTGCGCCTAAGGTCTTTTTATCCATCTCCACTATGGCATCCATTAGTCTTGCCCCCTTATAGACCATTGGGACCTTCTCGCCCTTACTCATCACCTGAAAGACCTTTGACCTGAGCCTCTCCCCTAAGGATCCCCCTGGATGAAATCGCCTGAAGTCCTCCTCTTTGAATTCCTTTTGCTTTAGGAGGACCACAGAGAGGGCATCTCCCATGGCAAGGGCAGCTGTGGTGCTAGATGTGGGAGCCAAGTTCAAGGGGCAGGCCTCCCTTTCCACCCCTACGTCTACAATTACATCACAGTACCTGGCCATCGGGGAGATGGGGTCTCCAAGAAAACCAATGATCTTGGCCCCCAATTCCCTCAATGTTGGGAGGATTTTGTTCAGTTCCAACGTCCTTCCACTGTTGGAGATGGCTATCACCACATCTCCCTCTCTTACCATGCCAAGATCTCCGTGCAGGGCCTCAACGGGGTGGAGGAAGACAGAGGGGGTGCCGGTGGAGGTGAGGGTGGCTGCTATCTTTCTCGCAATGAGTCCTGACTTCCCTATGCCTGTTAGCACCACCCTCCCTCTAGAACTCAGAACCATTCTAACGGCCTCTTCAAAGGGAGGCCCTATCCTTTTTAGGAGTCCAAGGATACCCTGTGCCTCTAATTTTAGTACCGCCTTGGCGGTTTCTATGATGGATTCTTGGCTGGCCTCACTCATCAGAATTCTATTCCCTCCCTTATTTGAATCCCAGCTCTTTCCATGGTCTTTAAGGCCTCTAAGGTGGTCTCAGGGGATACACCCTTCGAAAGCCCTTTTACCACAGTAACGGCAAAACCTAAATCCTTTGCATCCAGGGCAGTTGCCTTTACGCAAAAGTCCAGAGCAAGGCCAAAGATGACCACTCTTTGAATCTGGTGATAACGTAAAATAGCCTCCAGTTCAGTTTGTTTCCCTCCATCATCCCTAAAACCTGAATAACTGTCATATTTAGGATCTCTTCCCTTCTTAACAATGGCCATAAAGAGGTTATTGTCCACCAAGATCCTGGCCCCTTCTGTCCCTTGTATGCAGTGGGGTGGCCAGAGGATTTGTTCCCTTCCCTCTAATTGTACTATATCAAAAGCCCTCTTATCTGGGTGGTTGGTGTAAAAGGAGATATGGTTTGGAGGATGCCAATCCTGGGTGGCAAATATGAGAAGACCTCTCATTGCTGCCCTTCTGAGCTCTTCTTCCACCAACCTTAGGTACACTTCGTCTGTGCCAGGTACTGCTAAGCTTCCGTTTTTGACCTGGGTGAAATCGGCCTGAAGGTCTACAAGGATAAGGGCCTCTTTTCCCATTTCTCTCACCTCCCCTATTCCCTATCCTATGCCACCTTGACTCAAAAGGCCAGATGGTTATGGTTATTGAGTAAATTTAGGAGCAGGGGAGATGGGAGGGAAAGACTACTACAAGATATTAGGTGTCTCAAGAAATGCCTCGGCCGAGGAGATAAAGAAGGCATATCGTAAACTGGCACTTAAGTACCATCCCGATAGAAATCCCAACAACAAAGAGGCAGAGGAAAGGTTTAAAGAGATAAATGAGGCCTATGCAGTCCTCTCGGATCCGGAAAAGAGGAGGCAGTATGACACCTTTGGTGCAGACTCCTTCAGCCAGAGGTTTAGCACAGAGGATATCTTCAGGGGCTTTGACCTGGGGGAGATCCTGAGGGAATTTGGCTTTGCCACAGGAGGCCGCACCCAGAATATCTTCACCCAGTTCTTTACTGGGGGTGGTGGTTTTGGCTCAGGTGGATACGGATCTCCTTTTGAGGATATGGGGGTCCACCATAGAAGTGCCCAAAAGGGCAGGGACATTAGCTATGAGCTTTCCTTGACCCTCGAAGAGATTGCACAGGGCGCACAGAAGACCATCTCCTACTTCTTAGATGGGAAGAGGGAGAGTGTCTCGGTAAAGATCCCAAAGGGTATAGAACCAGGGAAAAAGCTGAGGCTCCAGGGAAAGGGTTATCCCGGAGAAAGGGGCGGCCCTTCCGGGGATCTCTATATCCTCATAAAGGAACTCCCTCATCAGACCTTCAAGAGAGAGGGGCAAGACCTGGTGGTGAAAAAAGAGGTGCCTTTTTCCCTCTTAATACTGGGTGGAGAAATAGAGGTTCCGACACTAACCGGCCAGGTGAGGCTAAAGGTCCCACCGGGGACCCCTTCAGGGGTGAAGCTGCGGGTAAAGGGCCATGGTCTCCCAAAGCTTGGGAGAGACGAAGTGGGGGATCTATATGTGGAGGTCTTGCCCATCGTCCCCAAGAGAATTACCCCAAGGCAAAGGGAATTGATCTTAGGCCTAAGGGAAGAGGGTCTCTGATTGCCCAGGGCAATAGGCCTTTTTTCAGGGGGTTTAGACAGCCTCCTTGCCATCAAGCTTGTGGAGGCGCAGGGGATAGAGGTAATCCCCCTTACCATGGTTACCCCATTTTTTGATGGTCGGAAGGCCCTATCCATTGGCCCTAAAAACGGCATAAATCCCCATATCATAGATGTATTCGATGAGTTTCTCCCCATCCTAAAGAACCCTCCCCATGGATATGGGGATCAGATGAATCCCTGTATAGACTGCCATATCCTTTTACTGAAAAAGGCCAAGTCCCAGATGGAATCCCTTGGGGCAGAGTTTGTAATTACGGGAGAGGTTCTCGGGCAAAGGCCTATGAGCCAAAATAGGTCGGCTTTGAACCTCATAGAAAGGGAATCCGGGTTAAAGGGACTTTTATTGAGACCCCTTTCTGCAAGGCTTCTTGATCGGACCAGGCCTGAGCTGGAAGGACTCATAAAGAGGGAGCTCTTATTGGGGCTTTCGGGAAGATCCAGGAAGCCCCATATGGAACTTATAAAGAGATTCCGGATAGCCGAATATTCTACACCAGCGGGTGGATGTCTCCTTACAGAACCCAATTATGCCCTGAGGGTAAAGGATGTGCTCCTGTATTCCACAAACCCAAAGAGGGAGGAATTCCAGTTACTGGCTATTGGAAGGCATTTCAGATTGGACAAAGATTCAAAGCTCATACTGGGTAGAACCCAGAGGGAAAACGAGGTCCTGGAGAAATATGTGGCCTTTGGGGATGCATCCCTTAGGTGTATAAATAGTCCAGGGCCCTTTGGTCTCTTGTTAGGGCGAGCAACTGAGGAAGTCTTAAAGCTTTCTTCTGAGATCCTCTCAGGGTACTCGGATACACCCCCTGATCCTTATTATCTGGTGGAGGTAGTTGCCAGGGAGAGGAGTTACCATAGAATTCCTCTGGGTGTCTCAAAGGAGAAATTCAGGCAATTTTTAATTACTCCTCAAGGCCATTGAAACCCTTTAAGAAGGCGAGAACATTTTTGCCCAGGACCTTGTGATTATACCCCCCTTCTAAGAGAGCAAAGGATCCGACC
>CALKZT010000115.1 GCA_938002815.1 uncultured bacterium | reverse complement strand
CCGACCATGGGATACATCCGGAAGAAGGTTTTCAAGAATCACTAAGGCAAATGACGTGCTCAAGTTTAGACCAAAAGTAGACATTAAGGAAGGCCTTAAGAAAACCATAACCTGGACGAAAAATAATATAACTTTAATTGAAACTTGTATCTACAAGCATAAAGATAAAATGGAATTAATATGATTTCTGGAAACATTTATCGCTGCCAGCCAAAATCTTATATACAAAGTATTCCGGTATTTTCGGATCTTGAAAATGATTACATTCGTAACTACGAGCGCATTGCAAAGGATCATATAAAGGCCTATGAGGCCGGTATTCAGAACCCATTCATTGAAGAGCGCTTATGGGACGCGCTGGAAGATAGTACCTTGAAGCTCATCATGAAATACCTGCCAAATCTATCTAATGCCAATGAGATAAATATACTCGATGTGGGAGTAGGAATGGGGAGACTAATCGACAAAATAAGATCAAACTTAAACCATGATATGAGAATAGCTTTTTATGGTATCGACATTGCTCTACCATATCTTTTGATCGCTAAAGCTAAAGGCATAGAAGTAGCTCTCTCAAGTGTTGAAGACATACCATACATAAGTAATTGTTTTGATATGGTTATTTGTACAGATGTATTGGAGCATGTTTTCGATCTCAATTTAGCGCTTTCTAAGATAGTAAATGTGCTAAAAGATGGTTGCTATTTAGTAATACGTGTTCCTAACAAAGAAGATCTGAGCAGTTATCTCAGAGCAGATTATCCTTACAAATATGCTCATTTAAGAAATTTTGATTCAAGCAGCCTACAGATATTGCTTACCAAGATTTGCAAGCTTGAGGTTATAGAAATTATTGGGGATGTGTTTATTCCATCGGAGTCTTTGATCAAGTGTAAATTATCATATACTATCACAATTTGGACAGGACGAATTATAAAAGCACTCAAGCAGTTACTCAGACCTAACTTATATAACAAGATTTTATCGGTTTTATACGAGCCTCTTGAGCTTAATTGTGTTGCCAGAAAGAACTCACATGATGTTAAATAGCAAACCTACTTTGACAATTCTTGTTCTGTATTTTTTAAGAGATGTGAAGGAAGCGAGAGATGTTCTGTTGAAATTGGTTTTTTTCTTAAGGAAATACCAATCTAACCACAATTACATTTACCACGATGTTGCTTTGCCGTTTCCAAATTATCTTAAGGATATTCCCTATGATGCCATAATTCTTGATGTGACTTTAATGGCTCTGAGGTTTCCTTACAACAAAATATACTTCAATAACTTCAAAAAGGAGTTCGAATTTGTAAAAACTTCAGATGCTCTTAAAATCGCCTTCCCACAGGACGAATACGACTGCTGTAAAATTTTAGATGATTGGGTAACCACTTGGGGAGTTGAAATAGTCTTCTCAGCCTTAGCTGATAATCCTGATATTAAAGCTATTTACCCATCATTTATAAATAAAGGCATCATAGAGCAAGGGTACACTGGCTATATTGATGATAGCCACTTCGAGATAGCTAAAACAGTATCAGATTTTATATACAGGGAAATCGATGTTGGATATAGGGCAAGGAAGCTCCCACCTTACTTTGGTAAGATTGGCGAAACAAAGTGGAGGATAGCCAAGATTTTTTCAGACTCAATCAAAAAATATGGGCCATTTAGGCTAGACATTTCCTGTGATCATGGAGATGTTCTGTTGGGTCACGCTTGGTATAATTTTCTTGCCAATTGCAAGTTTGTTCTTGGGAGCCTAAGCGGGAGCTCGCTTTTGGACCCAGAAGGTAAGATTCAAACTAAAGTTAGAGAATATTGCATGAAGAATCCCAAATATTCCTATGAAGAGGTTGAAAGACTCTTTTTCCCAGGCGAGGATCGCTACTTTTTCACTGCTATCTCCCCTAGAAATATAGAAGCCGCGTTTACTAGGACCGCACAAATTCTTGTCAAAGGACCATATTCAGGCATACTAGAACCCTGGGAGCACTATATTCCCTTCGAACCTGATGGTTCAAATATCGAAGAAGTAGTCAGCGCTATGAAAGATTACAGCTATGTAAAATCTATGATTAATAGGTGTTTTGAAAGGATTAAGGGAGAAAAAAGGCTTTACTATAGTACATTGGCGGATAAAGTGATCGAATATATACTCCAATTTAGGAAATACCATGAGTATGATCAATGCAAGATACGAGAGTTGATCAACAGATATAATAAGGAAATTATGCCCAAATATAGAACGTTTCAAAAGAGACTCCATTTCTTTAATCAGATCAGAAAAGCATTGGCCAATTTCCCGATGCTTTATAACTTTGTATATCGCCTATATAAAAAGGCAAATAAAGATATATTATCGTTATCAATTTGATCTAATGGCTGTCAATCTGCGCAATAATCCCAAGTTTACTGTAATATATGCTACTTACAATAATACTGCGAGTTACTATGACGACTGGCTGGACGGCTTTAAATCTAGAAAAGATATCATTTTGACAGCGATAAATATAACAGCTAAAGGAAGCTATTTAAAAGTTGCCAATTCAATTAAAGAAACAGATGCTATCATACTTCTCCATTCTACAAATGCTGACAATGTACACTATCTCAGACCATTTAAAGAGCTATTGAAACGTAGACGTACGAACTTACTGATTTTTTTAGGCAATGAATTTAATTCACCTATTTTTGGAGCAGGAATTAGGGATAAGATACATCTCATGAAGGAAATTAGTCCTGATTTTATCGGGACCCAACTGCCACTGTCTGCAGCCACTTTTATATATAACCAGGTAACTGGCTCAAAAATTATCGAACTCCCTCCAGCTTTAAATCCAGCTCGATTTTACCCATTTGTCGAACATCAAGAAAGACCTATTGATATAGGAGTTCGTTCATATGTTTACTATCCATTCATAGGAGATGAAGAGAGAAATTCCATCTTACAGTACTTTTCCAAAAGTAAGCTTCCAAAACCATTGAAAATAGATATAGAAACGGACCCTTCAAAACGACTGAGTAGCACCGAATGGGCCAGATTCCTCAATAACTGTAAAGGCACTATCTCAACAGAGGCAGGAAGCTATTATTTAGAACCTGATGATATGACTGTTAGGAAGATTTCGAAATACATAAAAAATAAACTCCCTTCTAGAAAAAAATTCCTGTTATATTTAAATGAGAGTAGACTCAAGTACTTACTAAGGAATTTCCTAAATTCACTAGGACAGAATACGATAAAGAATACCAAGAAAGCCCTAATTGATCCAAATTCAGTATATTATGAAGTAGATTTTAAGGATATTTATAACAAGTTTTTCAAAAATTACAGCAATCCTGTCAATGGAAAATGTATCTCTTCGAGACACTTTGATGCGATAGGTACAAAAACATGCCAGATAATGTTTCCTGGGTATTTCAACGGGATTTTAAAACCTGATGAAAATTATATCCCCTTGAATCGGGATTTCTCTAATATTTCTGAAGTGTTAGAAAAGTTTTTATCTTTAGACTTTAGGTCAAAGATTGTTGATAGTACATACGAATATGTTATGGATTGCCATACATATAATCATAGAATCGACAAAGTGATTGAGCTATTTAGATAGATCCTCATTTTTTAGTCTAAACTTATTCTTAGAATTTAAAAGTTAGATGTGCGGTAAATTCATAATACTCTGTTGACACCCCACAACGATTAAACGACTCCCAAAAACTTCTCTTACACCACAACTGGTATTCTTCCTTTGATACAGATGTACTCTACTCTCACCTGGCAGACAAATGCCATAATATTTACCCCCATTGTCTTTGCCTCCTCTAACAGGGAGGTATAGAGGGGGTCTATAAATTGGGCAGGTTTAAAGACCTTCACATCCTCTCTTTGAACCACAAAGATCAAAAACGTCTCATCTCCTGCCTCCAGTAACCGCATCAGCGCCCTTATATGATCCTGGCCCCTTCTTGTAACGGCATCGGGGAAATAGGCCACTTCCCCTATTGCCATCGTACAGTTCTTCACCTCGATCCAAAGCCTCTTCCGATTAGCCCTTTTGGCCATCAAATCTATCCTGTTTTTTCCGAATCTCACCTCCCTTTTTACCTCCCCACAACCAGCAAATTCCTCCACAAGCCCCTCCTTCAATACCACATGGATAAGCCTATTGGGCACCAAGGTATTTATACCCACCATTGAGACGCCCATATCTATAAGTTCCCACGTGTATCTCAGTTTTGCCCTTGGGTTTTCCTTCTGTGATAAAAATACCTCTCTTCCGGGCTCAGAACAGGTGAGCATACTACCAGAGTTGGGGCAATGGGCGTAAATAACCCTTCCATCCATGAGCTCTACTTGGGCCACAAACCTATTTGGCCGAGAAAGAAGCCTTCCCTGTATCAGAGGAGGAAGGCCTATCTTAGAGCCTTCACAGAGATTTTTTGAGGATATCCCCAAGGAGTTTCACTACCCTCACCTGTTCCTCCTCACTCAGGTATGGGTGCATGGGAAGGCTTAAGACCTTCAAACAGGTCTCTTCTGCCACAGGCAGATCCCCCCTTTTGTATCCTAAGTAGGCAAAGGCCTTCTGAAGATGAAGAGGAACTGGATAGTAGACTGCGGTTGGCACCCCGTTTTCCTTTAAAGCCCTCTGGGCCTTCTCCCTCAGCTCTCTGGAAGGGAATTTCACCGTAAATTGTGCCCAAGAGGACCTAAGGCCCTCGGGTACCTTCTGGGTCTTAATCTCGGGCGCATATTCTGAGATCAAATCCACGTACCTTCTTGCAACCACCTGCCTTAGTTCCATTTCCTGGTCAAAGATCCTTATTTTCTCCAAAAGGATAGCTGCCTGGACCGTGTCCATTCTGCCGTTTAGGCCAATTCTGATATTTTCATATTTGTCTCTGCCCTGCCCATGGACCCTTAGGGATTTCAGGATCTCAATAAGATAATCGTCTTCTGTGAACACAGCTCCTCCGTCTCCGTAACAGCCCAAAGGCTTTGCAGGGAAAAATGATGTGCACCCTATGTCCCCAAGGGCACAGGCCCTAATTTGATTATATTGGGCTCCAAAGGACTGGGCAGCATCTTCCACAACTAATAGGCCCTTTTCTTTTGAAAACTCCTTTATCCTCTCATACTCACAAGGGAGTCCAAATATATCCACAGGGATAATGCACTTCGGTCTAAGCCCTTTATGCTCGGCCTGCTCATAGCAAACCGGAAGAAGCCCTACATCCATATTGAAGGTGTCCTCATCTATGTCCACAAAAACAGGGACTGCTCCCAAAAGGGATATCACCTCTGCTGTGGCCACAAAGGTAAAAGGGGTTGTAATTACGGCATCACCCCGCCCTATATTGAGTGCCATAAGGGATAGTAGCAATGCATCTGTTCCGCTGCTACAGGTTAGGGCATATTTTACATTTACGTATCTGGCCAAGACCTTCTCCAGCTCTTCCACCTCTGGCCCCATAATATATCTGCCATGGTCCAGTACCCTTTTTATGGCCTCCTCAATCTTATCCCTTATCCTCTTTTGCTGTGCCTTCAAATCTATGAATTCCAAGATTTTCACCTCTCTTTCCAAGAATACCCCTCATTTCTTTTAGGTCTCCGTCTAAGCCCCCAATTCCCCCTTGCTTCAAGGGGGTTTTAATGTATTCTAATCCATATGGAAGAGGCAAGGACTTTAAAGAGCTGTGAAGACCTGAGTATAAAGGAATTACCCATTGATGAACAGCTCAGGTACCAAGAGGCCTTAAACCAAATCACCCACGAAATCTACTCTGCAAAAGACACCCAAGACATTCTCCTAAACCTCCAGGGCAAGATCCTCCAATTTTTTGATGCAGACAGGATTACGGTCTACCTGGCAGACCCATCCAAAAGGCAGATCTTTTCCATCTTTAAGACCGGTGATGAGGTAAGAGAGATCAGGGTGGATATAGGTGCCAAGAGTATTGCCGGATTCTGTGCCGCCACAGGAAAACTGATAAACGTAAAGGATGCTTACAACGAATCAGAACTCAAAAGGATCCACCCTGCCCTCAGTTTTGACAGGACCTGGGATCAGAGGACAGGTTTTAGGACCAAACAGGTCCTTGCAGTGCCCATTATTTACAAGGGATACCTGTTGGGGGTCCTCCAGCTCATCAACAAGAAATCGGGGAGGGTCTTTACCTGCTACGACGAGGAGGCAGCGCAGGATGTGGCAAAGGTTTTGGGGATCAGTATCTATAAAAACGATGACCTGGTGAGGAGACCAAAGGCGAGCCAGTTTGACTACCTCATCTCCCGTAACATCATAAGTGCAGGAGACCTGTTAGAGGCCATGAAGACAGCAAGGGCCACCCAGAGGACGGTGGCCTCCGTCCTCATGGACGTCTACAATGTGAGAAAAGAGGATATAGGGGAATCCCTTTCTGAGTTCTACAAGGTCCCCTTTGTTACATATCAGGACAGCTGGAACCCCCCAAGGCATCTCCTCCCCAAAGGGCTAAAGAGCAGCTATTTGAAGAATTACGAATTTGTTCCCTTCTCAGAGGAAGACACATCCATTATGGTTGCCATGACTAACCCCTCGAACCTGGCAACCAAGGATGCCATAAAGAGGATCTTTGTGGGAAAAAAGATCGGCTACTGTGTATCCCTGAAGGAAGATATCGAAAAGATGATAGATGTCCTTTTTGGACAGTTTCCCCAGGATGTCATAAAGGAAGTGGGCAGTATTGAGGAGCTGGTGGGAAAACTCGCCTCTGAGCAGCACGAGGAAGAAGAGGAGATCCCCTCTGGAGTATCCGAACAGGATAGTGTGGTTGTTCAGCTGGTAAATCAGATGATAATAGACGCCTATAGGCAAAATGCATCTGATATACACATAGAACCCAGGCCAGGTAAGAATAAGACCATAATCAGGTTTAGAATCGATGGGGCCTGTCGGGTTTATCAAGCCATCCCCCATACTTATGAGAGGGCCATAGTATCCAGGATCAAGATCATGTCTGACCTGGACATCTCAGAGCGCAGACTCCCCCAAGATGGGAAGATCAAGTTCAGAAAATTTGCACCCCTGGATATTGAGCTGAGGGTGGCCACCATCCCCACTCAAGGAGGAAAGGAAGATGTGGTAATGAGACTATTGCACAGTGGCAAACCGATACCCTTGGAACAGATGGGGATGGCAGAGAGTGTCTATAAGAGTTTTGTGGATCTCATAACAAAACCCTATGGTCTCGTGCTTGTTGTGGGCCCCACCGGGAGTGGGAAGACAACCACTCTCCATGCTGCCCTAAGCTATATAAACAAGCCTGACAAAAAGATATGGACCGCTGAGGACCCTGTGGAGATTACTCAGGAGGGACTAAGGCAGGTCCAGGTTCAACCCAAGATAGGCTTAACCTTTGCTGCGGCCATGAGGGCCTTTTTGAGGGCAGACCCAGATGTGATAATGGTGGGTGAAATGAGGGACCATGAGACTGCCTCCACTGGCATAGAGGCCTCCCTGACAGGGCATCTGGTCTTTAGTACCCTTCATACAAACAGCGCACCAGAGACCATAACGAGGCTACTGGACATGGGCCTGGATCCCTTCAACTTTGCGGATGCATTGCTGGGAATCCTGGCCCAGAGGCTGGTAAGGACCCTGTGCAGTGCATGTAAAGACCCCTATCACCCCTCCCAGGAAGAATTTGAGGCCTTGGTCCATGCCTTTCAGGGAGATTTTTCCAGATTAGGTATCCAATATACCCAGGATCTCATCCTCTATAGGCCTAAGGGTTGTCCCAAGTGTGGCAATACTGGTTATAAAGGGAGAACTGGTATACACGAGCTCCTGGTGGGAACCGATCCCATCAAAAAGCTCATACAATCAAAGGCCCCCATAGATGAGTTAAGGGAGCAGGCCATAAGGGATGGGATGCTTACCCTCATGCAGGACGGGATCAGAAAGGTATTCTTGGGGCTCACCACCTTTGATCAGGTAAGGGCAGTCTGTTTAAGGTAGACGAGGCTCCGTTTTTGAACCCCTCCTTTTCCAGGATCTTTCCCAATTCCACCACAAAATCCCCCACGAGTCTTGTACAGATCTGTCTTCTCCCCTCCCCATTGTTATAAAACCTAAAGGTTTCTTCCTTATCCTTCCAGTTTACCCTGGCAATATCAGCACAGTTTATACTTCCGTACTGGGAGGTCATATCTTCGAATATTTTGGTGAGCTTATAGCTTAGTTTCCACATCCTGGGGTCTTCCTTTTCCTCGGGATTTGCCTTGCTAAACAAGGCAGAGATGGTTGCAACACCGCCTATGAGGATCCCACAGACCCGGCCTGTGCTGGCAATACCTCCCCCAAAGGCACCCATGGCCTTAATGAGTGGCCCTCTCATCTCTATCCCTGCCTTCTCCAGGCCCACGGCCAAGACTGCCTGACTTCAATGCATACGCTTCAGAAAGAGCTCCTGGGCCTTATTTCGCATCTCTTCCAAGGTCATGGTTACCTCCTCCATCTAAGGATAAAGAAAAACTGATCCCTTCATAGGGCAAACCTTCTTTCATACTCTTTAGAGTACTCCTCTATGATGCCCGCATCTCCAAAGCTATAAAACCCCTTCTTTCCCACTATTATATGATCCAAGAGTCGTATATCCATCAGTCTTCCTGCCCATACAAGCCTTCTGGTTATCTCCTTGTCCTGTATTGATGGGGTTGGATCTCCAGATGGATGGTTGTGGGCAGCAATGATAGAGGCAGCATGCTTTTCTAAGGCAATGGCCATAACCTCCCTGGGATATACAACACTCTCCTTGATACTCCCTTGAAAGATATCCATATCCTCCAGAAGCTGGTTCTTGGTATTCAAAAAGAGGACCTTAAAGACTTCACGGGATAGGTCTTTCATGCTGTATTGTAAATATTCGTAGACATCGCTGCTCTTAGAAAAATTTGTGCTATCTTTTGCCTTGTCCTTCAGATACCTTTTGGCTATGTCCCTGATAAGGGTCAGATATAGGACATTCTTTGGGCCTATGCCCTTTATCCTGGTCAGTTTCTCCTTGTTCAGGGATAGGACCCCTGAAAGGGTCTTAAATTCTCTTAAGGCCTCTCTTGCCACCTCTTTTACATCCCTTCTTGGGGTACCTATGGTGAGGAGAAATTCCAATACCTCTTCGTCTGAGAAGCCTTCTAATCCAAACTTTGAATACTTTTGCCTGAGCCTTTCTCTGTGGTTTTTACCCTTCTGGGACCAATATTCTTTGTCTCTCATGGGGGATACTGTTTGAATTTTGGAGAGGGATGATATAAGAATCCTATCTCGGTTTCAACTCCATTCTTAGGACTATGGGATTTGGGGTTCTATTAGAAGAGAAAGGAGGTCCCCTATGGACAGATTGGAATTTGGGGTGAGCATGGCCATCGTAGGGATGGGAGGCACACTTTTGAGTCTCTATATCCTCAGCCTGATCATCTCTCTCTTAACAAGGCTCTTCCCTCCAGAGGAAATAAAAAGGGGTTAGGAGAATGGAAAAGGCAATATTAGATGGATTTCAGACCCTGGGAGAAGGATTTTTATACCTCTTCTCAA
>CALKZT010000114.1 GCA_938002815.1 uncultured bacterium | reverse complement strand
TGGGTGGCACAAGGGATATTCCTTCTGCCTCGGTGATAGAGAAAAAGGTAGTCTCAGCCTCTCTCGTGAACCTTGTTGGGAAGACCACCCCCTCTGAACTCATAGGGATACTACCCCAATTGGACCTGGTCATGGGCTCAGACACTGGCCCACTGCATCTATCAGCAAGTTTAGGGACCAAAACCTTAGGGTTCTACTTTGGGCCTGCCTGGTTTTCCGAGACAGGCCCTTTTGGGGACTCAAGTTGGGTAATACAAGATGTCTCTGATTGTGCACCTTGTGGTGAAGAAAGAGCCTGTAGAAGGCCTGAATGTAGACTTTCCATAACACCTCAACTTGTATTTTCTACCATAAAGGCTCTTTTAGAGAACGAAAAGCTCAGTGCGGACGAAGCCGGAAAATGTCTAATACTTAAATCAAAGAGAGAATCAGGAAGCTTTACATATGAGGTTTTGAATAACAATCAGGCCTTTGCTTTTAAAGAAATCTTTTATTACATAAGGCTTTACAGGGATATAATTGCCCATACTTTCAATATACCTATAAATTCATCAGTAAAAGAATTGACCAAAAGAGACATCTATGAGCTAACAAGGTTTGCAAATTGCTTACAATTTAATCAATTGCCATATGCATACTCCAAGTCCTTTACCCCATTTGTTCGATGGCTGTCAAATACAGTAAACGGCAATTCCATATATTTTAATAAGCTTTGTGAAGCCATCTATTCCACATTAGGAGAATTAGATGCATAGGGTTATTTTTGAGGAGAATTTAAAATATCTCTCAGAGAGAGAACCCAAGTTGTTCAATCAAGTAATTCTAAACCCCCTTAGAGGCAGCTTTGTGGTGAAGTCAAATCAAAATGGCTTACCCGTTCTCTATGTGGATAACAAGCCCTTGGAGGATGAAAAAGATCCAGGGTTAGAGGCAAGGAAAAATGTATTAAAGTTTAAAAGGGCCCTTAAGGGTAAGGTCCCCCATGAACTAAAGGTCTTTGGCCTTGGCCTTGCCTACCATATAGAGGAGCTTATCTCCCATTTCCCAGAGACGAAGATCACGGTCTTTGAGCCGGAGCCAATGTTTTTGAGGGCAGTCTGCGAGTCCAGGGATATGGGAAGCCTTCTTCAAAGGGTTGAATTTAGGATAGGGAAATCAGAGATCCCTTGGGAGATCCAGTTTGACTATTTCCACCTGCCTTCCATTAGTTATCACAAAAGCTTCCTACATATTCTCAAAAAGAGGAGCAGGATCACCTTGGGCAAGATACCCGCCTTTAGGTTAAATGTGGTGGTGGTGGGCCCTGTTTATGGTGGAACCTTAGGAACTGCTCTCTTTTTAAGGAATGCCTTTGAGGCCCTGGACTATAATGTCACATTTTTGGACCCTTCCAAGTTTTTGACGCTATACAATCATGTGCAGGCAGACATAAAAAATGAAAGAAACCAGGCCATTATACTAAATGAACTGACTCGCCTCCTTTCCAGGTACTGCTCTTCCATAATAGCAGACATCATGCCCCATCTTGTTATAGCGGTTGCTCAGGCCCCACTGTTGCCAGAGGAACTCTACATGATAAGGGAGGCAGGAATACTTACCTCCATGTGGTTTGTGGAGAACTATAGGATCATAGAATACTGGAAAGAGATGGCGAAGCGATATGATTTCTTTTTCATAATCCAGAAGGGTGAATTTGAAGAAATACTTCTAAAATTGGGTGTAACCAATCATCATTATGTACCTCTTGCAGCGGATACCGATATACATAGACCAGTCGAGCTCACGGAAGAGGATCGAAAGAGGTACGGCTCAGCCGTCTCCTTTATGGGCGCCGGATACTATAATAGAAGGCATATCCTTAAGTCCTTGGCAGACCAGGATCTCAAACTGTGGGGAAATGGCTGGCAGAATAGTGGTGCCTTGGAGTCCTTTATCCAGGAAGGGGGAAGGAGGATCTCCACAGAGGAGATAGTAAAGGTCTTCAATGCCTCCCTCATCAACCTAAACATCCATTCCTCCCAGACCACCAAAGGGCTTGAAGAGAAGAAAGACTATATAAATCCCAGGACCTATGAGATAGCAGCCTGCAGAGCATTTCAGCTTGTGGATCTCAGGAACCACCTAAAAGATCAATTTGACCTCACAGACGAACTGGTAACCTTCGACTCAGAAGAGGAACTTAGAAGGCTTGTGGAGCACTTTCTTAAGAATCCCAAAGAACGGGAAGAATTTGCCCACTCTGCCTACAGGAGGGTGGTAAACGAGCATACCTATGTGCACAGGGTCTTGGATATGCTCGAATTTATATGGTCAAAGAGACCCAACAACTGGCTCAGCAGTGTAGAGGACCTGGCAATTGCAAGAAATGTCATGGATACACTTGCAGAGGGAGATCCGGATCTTAAAAGATTTTTGAGTTGTATGCCACAGAGGACCTTTTATCCTTTAAATGAGATCGTGTCCCTAATAGAGATCAACAAAGGGAGACTCAGTGACTATGAACTCATATTTCTTATGATGAATGAAATGAAAAATGAACTTAGAGCAAAGAGATGAAAAAAGTTTGTGTCATAAATCTAATGAGGCTTGGAGACCTTATTCAAACTATACCTCTATTGCACTCTATAAAGAAAGATTACCCTGAATCCACTTTAGATTTAGTCTTAATCAAACCTT
>CALKZT010000113.1 GCA_938002815.1 uncultured bacterium | reverse complement strand
ATTACAAACGGCGATATAGCAGATGTGGCAACTGTTATAGCAGTCACAGACAAAAATAAGAGGCAAAGGGGTGGAATCACCGCCTTTGTTGTGGAAAAGGGGACAAAAGGCTTTTATGTGGGAACCATAGAGAGAAAGATGGGGCTAAGGGGTGGGCATACAGCAGAACTCATCTTTGATAACTGCAAAGTGCCTGCGGAAAATGTCATAGGTGGGGAACCTATGATAGGCAGTGGATTTAAGACAGCTATGAAGGTCTTGGACAAAGGAAGACTTACTATTGGAGCTGCTTGTCTAGGGGCTGCAGAGAGGCTCTTGGAGATGTCTATAAAATATTCAAAGGAGAGGGTTCAGTTCGGCCAACCCATAGGGAACTTCCAGTTGGTGCAGGCTATGCTCTCTGACATGGCAGTGGACATTTATGCAGCAAGGCAGATGCTGTATCACGCAGCATGGCTCCGGGATCAGGGAAAAAGGGTGGTCAAGGAGGCCTCGATGGTGAAGCTATTTTGCTCTGAGATGGTGGGTAGGGTAGCCGATAAGGCGGTCCAAATATTTGGGGGGGTGGGGTACATGAAGGACCTTCCCATTGAGAGATTCTACAGGGATGTGAGGCTTTATAGGATATTTGAAGGCACCAGCGAGATCCAGCGCTTAGTAATAGCCAGGGAATTGCTGAGGGATTGAGGGGAAAGGATGGAGAAGATGAAGGTGAGATCGGTTTTTGTTGTGGGAGCAGGCTTTATGGGGAGCGGGATTGCTCAGGTCTGTGCCCAGGCAGGTGTACAGGTCCTTTTGTATGACACGAATAGAGAAGTATTGGAAGGTGCTAAGACCAAGATAGGATGGTCCCTTAACAAGTTATCTGAGAAGGGAAAGATCGAAGAGACGCCACAACAGGTCTTAGACAGGATCAAGACCGCTACAGATCTGAATCCTTGCAAAGGGACAGATCTGGTCATAGAGGCAGTCTTTGAGGACATAGAGCTCAAAAAATCCCTTTTCAGGGAGATAGATAGCATAGCACCCCCACCTACAATGATTGCCAGTAATACCTCTTCCATTCCCATAACAGAGCTTGCCTCCGTGACAGAAAGTCCCGAGAGGGTCTTAGGCCTCCACTTTTTTAGTCCCGTGCCCCTAAATCAGGCAGTTGAGGTGATAAAAGGGATGAGGACCTCTGAGGAGGTCTTCCTGGCAGGTAGGGATTTTGTAAGGCAGATCTGTAAAGAGCCAATAATGGTAAGTAGGGACGTGGAGGGCTTTGTCCTAAACAGGATAAATTTACCCTCTATCATAGAGGCCATAAGGGTCGTGGAAGAAGGTATTGCTACGGTGGAGGACATAGACAAGGGACTTAGACTGGCCTTTGGAAGACCAATGGGGATATTTGAGACCTCAGACATGGTGGGATTGGATGTCACCTATGGCGCTCTCATGTCCATGTACAGATCCACTGGCGATCCGAGGTGGTATCCCCCGCTTCTGATGCGAAGGATGGTCAAGGCAGGTTACCTCGGGAAAAAGACCCTTAAGGGTTGGTACGAGTATAACCCTGACGGGTCCAGAAAGGAAAGGTGAGATGGAAAGGCCCTTAGCCTACTATGAGATAACAAACCAGATAGCCATTGTATCCATAGATCATCCTCCTATGAATGCCTTGGATGTGGCCACAAAGGAGGCAATAGCAGAGGTCTTTACGCAATTGGAAGACCGCACAGAAGAGATTAGGGCAGTGATAATTAGGGGGGCAGGGGAAAAGGCATTTGCGGCAGGTGCTGACATAAAGACCTTTTTGGAGCTTAACCCAAGTAAGGCCAAGGCAAGACTTATGAGGAGCCATCAGATATATGCGCTAGTGGAAAACTTTGAGTGGCCTGTTATTGCAGCCATACATGGGTATTGCCTAGGTGCAGGTCTGGAACTGGCCCTTTGCTGTGACATAAGGTACGCAACGGAGTCATCCAAGCTGGGATTTCCTGAGGTGAATCTCTCTGTATTTCCGGGCAATGGGGGGACACAGCGGGCCCTCTATCACTTACCGTTGGGGAAACTAAAGGAATGGGTCTATACAGGGGCCATAGTGGATGCAACGGAGGCCTTTGAGTATGGGCTAATAGAGAGGGTAGTTCCAGATGATAGGCTTATGGAAGAGGCATTGGAGCTTGCAAGTAAGATTAGCTCTAAAGGGCCTTTGGGTGTGAAAAATGCAAAAAAGGTCTTGAACAGGACAAGGGATCTGTCTTTGGTGGATGGTCTTGAACTGGAATCTGATTTTTGGGCAAACCTTACTGCCACAGAAGACATGAAAGAGGGGGCAAGGGCATTTATGGAAAAAAGAAAGCCAAACTATAAGTGTAGATAGTAGAGGAATGGAATGAATATCGCCACACTTTTAGAGGATTCCAGTCTAAAAAGATCCAAACATATTGCCATCAGATTTGAAGATAGGGAATTAGATTATAAGAGTCTCTATGAACTTTCAGGCAGATTTGCAATGGGATTGAAGAAATTAGGTTTCAAAAAAGGGGATAGATGTGTCTTAATGCTTCAAAATTGTCCTGAATTTGTCATAGCATACTATGCCATTGCAAGGCTAGGGGGTGTAGTTATACCAATCAACTTTTTGTTCAAGGTTCATGAACTTACACACATATTTGATGATGCAAGACCCAAGGCATTTATAGGAATGCACCCTTTTCTTGATGAAGCAGCTTCTGTTTTAAAAGATCGGCCATATGTCACTTTGAAGATAGCATTGAATTACAAAAACCAGGAAGGGTTTCTGGACTATTACTCTAACTTTGATCAAGAGTTAGCAAAGATGGAAGAAGCCTCAAATGACGACACCTTTGCAATCCTCTATACTTCAGGGACTACAGGGGTACCCAAAGGGGCACAACTAACCCATGGTAGCCTGTCGAGCAATGCCGTCACAGTGGCAGAGATGCGGCAAACCGATCCGGAAGATATTGTACTGGGTGTCTTGCCCCTTTATCACGTGTACGGGCAGACAAGTGCTATGAACTCCTCTATCTATCTGGGTCTTACCATCCACCTCTTCCGGCAGTTTGATCCTGATAAGGTCTTGGATGCAATAGAGGCCTATTCAAGCACTATCCTCATAGCAGTTCCAACTATGTTTAATAGGCTCCTCATCAGGGCAGAGGAGAGGGGCCTGAAAAGGTCATCCATAAGATATTCTGTATCAGGAGGTGCTTCTCTTCCGGTGGAGGTCCTTCAGAGGTTTCAGGAGAGGTTTCAAACAGTGATCTATGAGGGCTACGGGCTTACTGAGTCCTCTCCTGTATGCA
>CALKZT010000112.1 GCA_938002815.1 uncultured bacterium | reverse complement strand
TCTTAGAGCACATAGCTCACCATCACCACCCTAAGGGGGATGAATCAGAGGAGTTCAAGGCCCTCTACGATGCAGATCAGATAGCAAACTACGAGGAAGAGTACCTCTCAAAGGCCCATAGGGAGATGGACTCAGGGGAGGTTGAATTGCGGCTCTTTACCGAAGAGGGAAAGAGGATTTTAGAGGAAGTCCTTCAAAGATCCAAAAAAGGGGAGGTCTAAGATGAAGGTTGTGAGGAAGATAGTGAAAATAGACGAAGAGAAATGTGATGGTTGTGGATTGTGTGTGCCAGCCTGTGCAGAGGGCGCAATAAAGATAGTGGATGGCAAGGCAAGGCTTGTCTCTGAGAGTTTCTGTGATGGCCTAGGGGCCTGCCTTGGGGAGTGTCCAAACCAGGCCATAAGTATAGAGGAAAGGGAGGCGGAGGAGTTCGACGAAAGGGCAGTGGAGGAATACCTTAGCTCCGCTCAGGAGAAGGAGACACATATATTAGGCTGCCCACACAGCCAGAAGGTATTAGAATACAAGGTGGTCTGTGAGGGGGAAGGAGCCCCTTTGAGGGTTCTGTTTAGACAGTGGCCCATAAAGATAGATCTGGTGCCAGCAGATGCCCCTTTTTTAAAGGACTCTCAACTCCTTGTGGTGGCTGATTGCGTTCCAGTGGCCTACCCCTCTTTCCACAGGGACTTTTTGGGGGAGAAGGTGATCCTCCTTGGGTGTCCAAAATTTGGGGATACACAGAGGGGGATCCAAAAGTTCATCCAGATTTTCAAGCAGAACCACATAAAGGGTATACAGGTGGTCAGGATGGAGGTCCCATGCTGTGGGGCTCTACCAGTGATGCTGAAGAGGGCAATGAGCCAAGCGGGCAAGAATATACCCATGGAGGAGGTGGTGGTAGGGACAAAGGGAGAGATCATCTCAAGGGCAGATATCCCATGAGCCATACCCAAAGGGTATAGGTGAGGATACTGAGGGCAGTGCTCACCGAGATGGCTGCTGTGGAAAAGGAGGCGTCTCCTCCCATCTGGGTTGCCATCACATAGCTTACTGTGGCGGTGGGGGAAGAGAGGAGGATAACAGCAGGATATATGTCTGAGAGGGGAGTATTGGCCACCCACAGGAGACAGATACCCAAACCCGGGAGAAAGACCAATTTAAAGAGGACTGCCATTGAAAGCTGCCTAAGGTATAAGTTCAGTAAGTTGAGGGAAATAGAGGCACCTATCACCAAAAGTGCCAACGGAAGAGCCATCCTGGAGAGCAGTACCATACTCTCCTTCAGAAAGGATGGGATATATACTTTAAAGGCGGAATAGAGAATCCCAGAGGCCGCTGCAATTATAATCGGGTTTAATAAAATATCCACAATTACCTTGCCCCATTTGCTCTTGGCCCCTTTTCTACTTCCAAGGGTAAGCAGGGCAACTACAGATACCACATTTTGGACTATGATCAGAAAGCCTGCAAATAGACTTGTTTTAACAAGACCCTGGCTGCCCGTCACATAATAGGAGACTGCCAGCCCCAGATAGCCCAAGTTCCCATGGATGGAGGACTGGACAAAGCTTCCCAAGGTGGGGCCTCCCCTATAAAAGATTTTGCCGAGGATGTAGGCAAAAAGTGCAGTGGGTAGGACTGCAAAGCAGGTGAGAAAGACGGGGGTGATGTCGAAGTCACCTCGAAGGTCGTATTTGGAGATTTCCAGAAATATCATTACAGGGATAGCCATATAATAGGTGAGCATATTGAGCACAGGGATGCTCTCCCGGGTCAAATAGCCCAGTTGCCTTGCCAATCCGCCCAGACCCATTAGCAAAAAGACTGGAAGTATCTGGAAAAATGTCTCTTTGAGTCCCATGTTCTGCCTAAAGAGTCCCCCTGGCTAATATAACAAAGTTAGAGGTGTTTCAAGGGATCTATTCTACCCAAAAGGTATCCGAAGGGCTCATCTCAAAAAAATCTCCTAAAGTTTTTTTCGACCCAAACGATATTAAGGGTAAAGGCAAAGGGAAAATGGGTATCAAAACCTAAAAAGGAGGAAAAGATATGACACTGATTATTAACCACAACCTAATGGCCATGAATGCTGCGAGGAACCTGACCATAAGCTATAGGGCCCTTTATAAGTCCACCCAGAGGCTGAGTTCAGGCCTTAGGATTACCTCTGCTGCAGACGACGCAGCAGGCCTGGCAGTAAGGGAGCTCATGAGGTCAGATATAGCAGTGATAAGGCAGGGGATTAGGAATGCCAACGACGGTATCTCGATGATCCAGACCGCAGATGGTGCGCTTTCGGTAATAGATGAAAAGCTCATAAGGATGAAGGAGCTGGCAGAGCAGGCAGCCACTGGTACCTATACCGATGCTCAAAGGCTGATTATGCACTCAGAGTTTGTCCAGATGTGGTCTGAGATTACCAGGATTGCCAATGCCACAGACTTTAACGGTATTAAGCTCTTGGATGGTTCACAGTCAGCGGGCCTTAAGATACATTTTGGCACAGGCAACGATGCGGCTGAGGACTTCTACTATGTAACATTGGGGAATGCCACGGCATCGGCTTTGGGAATTGACCTTAGCAGTGTGGCCATAAGTGGACAACATGCTGCCCAGAGTGCACTCCTGGTGATAGACAGTGCCATAAATAGCAAGGACAATATAAGGGCACATTTGGGGGCCATGCAAAATAGGCTTACGAATACCATAACCAATTTGAGCATCCAGGCAGAAAATCTACAGGCAGCGGAGTCTCAGATCTCTGATGTGGACGTGGCAATAGAGGTTACCACACTTGTGAGAAACCAGATCCTAAGCCAGGCAGCGGTGGCAATGTTGGCCCAGGCCAATACCTTCCCACAGATGGCACTAACTTTGCTAAGCCGTATTTAATCGATCTAAAGCGGCCAGGAGGACCTTTTGATGGGACCATAAAGAGAAAGGGCCTCCTGGTATTTTAAGGGGGGCAGAGGGGATGCCGAGTGCCATAACCTTTACAGGGTTAGGTAGTGGCTTAGACACAGAGAGCATCGTAAAAGGGCTCGTTCAAGTGGAGAGGAAGAGGAGAGTCGAACCCCTTGAAAGGTGGAAGGATGGCTGGGAAGAGAAACTGGAAGCCCTGAGGGAGATAAACCAAAAGCTGGCAAACCTCTATGGGGTTATCTCCTCCATGGACACGGAATCTGAGCTGGTATCCAAGAGTGTATCTATCAGTGACTCTGCCATCCTCTCTGCCACCGCCAGTGCCTCTGCCACCAACGCAAGTTATGAGCTACTGGTAAACCAGCTTGCAAAGACTGAAACAGAGATACACACCAATGGTGAAGTTTCCCCGGATACAGTGATAAATAATTCCGGTGGCACCCGAACGTTCAAGTATAGTTATGCAGGTGGTTCCACGATCTCCCTGAATGTCCCCAATGGCACAACACTTTCAGGTCTCAAAGACCTAATAAACAATGACCCTAATAACCCCGGCGTTACTGCCTCTGTCCTCTATGATGGCACAAGGTACCATTTGATGTTGACAGGAAAGGATACAGGGGCCACAAACACCATTGTGGTGGACCCGGATTCGACTGCTACCCTTACAGGTTACACCAATGGTACCTTTACAGAGAGCCAATCGGCCCAAAATGCGCAGATTAGACTTAATGGCTATCCGGCCGCAAGCTGGATTGAGCGGCCCTCTAACCTTATTACAGATCTTATCACAGGGGTTACACTAAAGTTGTTATCTACAGGATCTACTACAGTTACCATATCTAATGATGTATCTTCAGTAGAAGGAAAGATAGAAAATTTCGTTGAATCTTATAACGAATTGTTATCTACAATCAAAAAATACTCGTATTATGATTCAGACAGAAAAAAGGCAGGTATATTAAATGGCAACTATGCAGTGCAGATAATTGAGTCCAAATTAAGGGGTCTTTTAGCTGCTATGCCACCAGGTTTTTCAAAGACTGGGGATACATATAGTTCTTTACAACAGATTGGCTTCTATACCGATGTTACTGCCGGGTCCAGTACTGAGGGTCAGTTACTCTTTGATACTTCATTATTTGAGAATGCATTTAATTCAGATCCCACCGGGGTGATAGACCTACTTGTCGCTAACTTTAAATCCGTTACAACAGACAGTAACATAAGGTATCGTAGCCGTACCAGCAACAGTAAAGCTGGTATATACGATGTTGAAGTAGATACTAACACACTTGAAGGGAGGTTCAGACCGTACGGAGGGGACTGGCACCCATGGCTCCCTTTAGAGGGTAGCTCAGGGGATTACTACCTTACTGGAGCCTCAGGCTATGATGAAGAAGGGATAGCGTTGAGGATCACCTATGGATCCGGTACGGGGACCTATTCTGCTACGGTGAGGTTTAAAAGTGGGGCCCTAGTGGAACTGGGAGGAAGCCTTAAGGCTTTCATAAATTCCTCTAAAGGTCCCATCAATCTCTTGGTGGAAAACTACAGAGATATTGTAGAAAACATAGAAAAAAAGATAGAGAGAGAGGAAGCACGCATAGCAAAATATGAAAGTATGTTAAAAGATCGATATTCCAGATTGGAATCAGTACTAAGTGAAATGAATGAGACACTAAATTATCTAAATAGATTGTCATTGAATAAGAATCAAAATAGCTCATAAAGGGGGACAAAATGCTTGCTAATCAAAATCTTAAGAACTATAGGCAATCGGATATTGCCACCTCAACTTCTGAGGACATAGTGGTGGCATTATATGATGGAGCTATTGAATTTCTAACAAGAGCAAAAGAGTGTATGCTCACAGGAGATATCTTAGGAAAACACAATAACGTAAACAGGTGCCGTGATATACTTTTAGAGTTAAATGATTCCTTAAACATGGAAATAGGAGGAGAAATAGCCTCTTCCCTAAGGAGACTTTATCTCTTCATGGCCAGATATATACTGCAATGCAGTTGGAGAAATGATGTTTCGGGCATGGATAAGATAAGAGGGATGTTGTTGGACCTCAGGGGAGCCTGGGCCACGTGCAGGGATATAGTAAAGAAGGGAAAGACCCAGGAAGAGGGTAAAGAGAAGAGGGTAGCCATAAGTTGCTAAAATTGCCTGGCCCTTCAAGGGCCAGGGAGGACTACCTTAACCCATCTTCCTTCTTTGCCTCCTCCTTTGTAAGGCCACCAACCCTCGCGAGGGGTCGGCCTCCGTTGGTCACTGCAACGGCAAGGAGGATCTCATTGGACTTTGGTGCATCTGATACGGATATGGTCATGGCATCAAAGTGGCTTCTCACAAAGGCTGCGTCCTTAAAGTGGAGGGGGACATCTATACTATCCCCCATTTTGCCAATCTTCTTAGAAGAGGGTATTATGGCCTTTCCACCCCCACAGGCCTCCCTAAAGGGTGTGCCCAGTTTGGGGTGTAAGAGGGCTGCCGCATGTTCTAGTTCCCCTTTTTCCCCCACAATGGCAGCCTTTCCATAGGACTCCACGGGCTCGCCCAAGGCCTTTACTGCCCTCTCTGAGATCTCTTTGCCTAAGGATAGGCTGTAGTCCACCAGCTCTGAGAGGTCATGTTCGTATACACCTGCGTAAGGGTTTTTGAAGACCACAATACAAGCAGCCTTTTTGAGAGGTTTTTCAATGCTCTTTTCCCCATCTCCATAGATCTCCTCTACCACTGTAACAATCTTTCTTATAAGCATGGCCTCACCTCCGCCTTAATGTGATTGTTGGAAAGATCAGTATAAACCTTTCCCTTTAGTCTTATCACCGAACCGTATATGGCCCCTGATTTTTTGAGGCCCCAAGAGGCCCTCCTGGCCTTTTGGGTACCTTCCCATAACTCCTGCTCGGTTAGATCTCCTACTCCTACACACACCATTTCCTCCCCAAGATCTGTTTCCCGGTCCAATTCACTGGCCTTTAGCTTTCTTACTGCCTCTGAATCTAAGGTGCTCATGGTCCCTATAAAGGTGGCAGCAGCATCTGCAACGGAGGCCCTCTTTGAGATCACGGTCACGGAGTCTAAGATCCCTTTTGTAAGGCTTCTTCCGCCCATCCCGCTTGTGGCAATGCCGATATCCAAAGGTCCTTTTAGGTATAAAAAGGCTATAGTATTCCCAAGCAGATCCTTTATGGCCACACTAATCCTCTGATCCAAACAGGTATAAAGGGAGATATCCCCCCCATTGTTCACCATCACATAGTCAAAACCATCCTCCACAAGCCTCTCTTTCAGGGCATCTGCCACTGCCCCAGCCACCGCGGCCATAGGGGTAAGCTCCTGACCTGAGATAAGCTGGCAGGCCTCTATCATCTCCCTTGCCACCCAAGGTAGGTGTTTGAGCTTTCTTATCCGAAACCCCTTTATCTTTAGGAGAGGCAATACCTCCTTTAAGGAGGCCAGGATCTCCCTTAGTTCCCTTTGGAGCTTTGACTCGTCACAGGAGATCTTTTGGCCCTTGGATCTGACGTCCACAACTAAAGAGGAAGGGCCTTCTTCCAAGAAGATCATGCACCTATTTCCTCTAAGACCTGATCCAGGGGTCTTAGGGCCTCTATGTGGCCACCTATCTCTTCAAAGGTCTTTTTGGCCATCGTGTATTCCACTGGTAGGACAAAGGAGGGGGTCGGGGTAAGGTAGATACTGCCAAATCGGATCTGCCCTACATCCACCAGGAAGTTTATGCCACCTCCTGGGAATATAAAAGGCCTCGCACCCCCTATGGTGATGGCAACTTCCCCTCTGTGGACTGCCCTTGTAAGCCTAATAGGGTTTTTGGTAACCCCGGCCCTGGCAGAGCCTCCTACCCCTGCTGCAAAAACTCCGCTTACCATTGTGGCCTCACAGGAGTCCCTCAGTTCCCTGAGGAATTCCATCGCACCCTTTGAGGGCTCTGCCTCCTTTAGGCCCTCTTCGGTCATCCTAAAGTAGGCATACCTTTCACCTGTAGTCTCAGTGATCAGCAAGGTAGAGCCTATTTTAAACTGTCTGGTATCCACGGATTCTATTACTTCAAGGGGGTTTTGGATCCTTGTACCCCCCCAGCCATCTCCCTTTTCCAGAAAATATCTCCCCTCTGTGCTCTTCAAACCCTTTATCTTGATCCCAGATCTCTTCACCCCAAGGTATCTACCAGAGGGATGCTCTGTAAAGAGTGCGGTTATGTGGCCATCTAAGACGATCACCTCATCTGCTGCCTCCGCCATCAGTGGTGCAAATAGCCCTGTGGTGGCGCTGCCGCATCCCACCCGCATCCTCTCTTGGATTCCCTTGTTTACAATGGGTCTATCCCCTATTCTGACTTCCAGCTCGGCCCCGTCCTCTATGGTTATCTTCACAGAGCGGCCCTTTAGGAGCTCGTATATTGCCTTGGCAGCAAAGATACCGTGCTTTGAGGTAAGTATATTTACACCTCCAAGGGACAAGATCTTTGAGCCGTACTCCTCTGTGCAGAGGTGGCCTATGTGTCTTCGGCCTTTTCCCTTTACAAATACCCTTTTACCCTCTGTCCCCAAAAACTCATCGGTATCTATCTTCAACTTTAATCCGCTATAGCTCAAAGGGGCCTCTGTGACCACTGTCACCACTTCTACTCCATCTCTAATTCCAGAGACTATGAGAGGAGATGGCCTGAAATCTGGATAGGTGGTGCCAGATCCTATCCCTGTTATGAGGGGCCTCTCTATTAAAGGGTCTGTACCTTTCAGGTACTCTGCCACCTCTTCATAGGTAAAAAGCCTTGCCCCTCTCTTAAGTATTCCACCATCGTTTACATACCTGTGGCAGGCACCTTTTCCGCCTTCAGGGATCCTACACATGATGGGACATGCATCACATAGGACCCCTTCTTTTTTATCTTCCATGGAAAAGACACCCTTGGGGCAGACCTTCAGACAGGTCCTACACTCCACACAGCCCTCAGAGATCTTGACCTTTTTGTCCTCCACACTTAAGACCCCTAAAGGGCATACCTCTTGGCAGAGGCCACATCCATTGCACCTTTGGATATCTAATTTCACTTCCCACTCCTATAAGCTTGCTCTTCTATTTGGTGGGGGGGTGTTCCTGCTCACATTTACCTTCACCGAGCCATCTATCATTACCATGGCTATTCCAGGGATATCCCCTGCCTCTATGGCAGTCTTTGCATCCCTTCCCACAGAACCCATAGGTGCGTCTATGAGCTGGAGATCTGCAGGTAGCCCTTCTCTTATGATCCCATGGGAAAGCCCAAACACCCTCATGGTATTCCCGGTGGCAGCACAAAGGGCAATTTCTGCAGGGATCTTACACATACTCGAAAGATAGGAAATCATCCTCCATATGCCCAGAGGGATCACACCTGTGCCGGAAGGCGCGTCGTTACCCAATATGAGTCTCCCTAACTGGGCCTTCTCTTTTAAATAGTTTCCTATCTGATAGGCCATAGACATATTTCCGCAATGGACTATCTCTATGGCGCAATCAGACTCATCTATGATCCTAAAGGCCTCCTTCGGTGAAACAGACGTGGGACCTCCATTTAGGTGACAGGCCACTGTGGGACTGGCTAAAAGCACATCCTCACAGCTCACTGTGCTACTTCCCGGTATACTGGTACCTCCCACGTGCATGAGCACCTTCATGCCATATTTCTTTGCCCAAGAGACCATTTCCTCTGCCTCAGAGGCGGTCTTAACGCTTCCTAGCCCTATCTCTCCTACCAACCACACCCCATCTTCCGCCAGTTCTTTAAAATCTGCCTCTGTGAGACCCTTTTCTAATATCAAAGCCCCGGCATACACCTTCACCCCCGAGGGTCTTTGGTTTTCAAAGGCCCTCTTTGCAAGGAGAGCCAAGGCCTTTGTCCCTTTCGGGTCCTTGGGCCTTCCAGGTAGATGCACCTCTCCTGCAGAGATCATGGATGTGACACCCCCATGGAGGCTACTGTCTATAAAGCCCAACATGTTTTGTCTAGGGGTAAAGTCACCGATCACAGGATGGGTATGGCTGTCGATCAGGCCCGGGCAAAGTGTCATCCCAGAGGCATCTATTAGCTTTGCCTCTGCTTGGATCGCTTCCTTTGAGATCCTCTGGATCATTCCTTCTCTTATTAGCAGATTCATTGGTCCCATAAGAATCGGCTCCGAGATATCCCCCGTAAGAATAGTGCCAATGTTTCTTATGAGAATGGATTCCATCTCTTCCTCCCTTTTGCCTCTGAATTTTTGGACCCTCCCAATAGCTTCTAAGGTAGGCTAAGTTCCCCCGCTCAACCTCTGTAACCATAGCCTTTCAAAGTTACAGGGTAGCTTCAATATTCTCATGCCAGTAGCATCCCTAATGGCATTTACAATACTTGCTGCCTGCGGAATCAGGGCAGGTTCCCCAACACCCTTGGCTCCATAGGGGCCAGTGGGCTCTGGGTCTTCTATGAGGATTGTTTCCACCTCAGGCATGTCCTTTATAGTTGCCACATAGTAGTTGTTCAGATTTAGGGTCTTGCCAGGGACAAATTCCTCCATTAAGGCAAGGCCTATTCCCATGGCAATCCCTCCATAGATCTGGCCCCTTATATTTACTGGATTTACCGCCCGTCCCACATCATGGGCAGCTATTACCTTTTTTACCCTACATCTCATGGTGGCAGGTTCTATTTCCACCTTTGTCATGTGGGTTGCAAAGGCATATGTAGCATAAGGGATCCCTTGCCCTTGGGGA
The DNA here is from genome assembly GCA_938002815.1 of uncultured bacterium. Lineage (GTDB taxonomy): Bacteria > Desulfobacterota > DSM-4660 > Desulfatiglandales > CALKZT01 > CALKZT01. The sequence goes on along the minus strand of CALKZT010000112.1, from coordinate 29,346 downwards.
TCCAAAGGGGTAGTAGGGGGGTCAAAAAAGCCCTCAAAGAGGATCCTGCCTTCCTCCTTTGCCTCCAAATAGATCTCTTTGAGGGACCTTCCCCTATAAAATCCCTTTTCCTCCAGGTACCCCTTTAAGGCCTCACCAGCCAATTGAACTGCCTTCCCCGTTATATAGGTCTGTCTGCTTGCAGAGGTGGAACCGGCATCCTTGGAGAGATCTGTATCGGCCCTAATCAGCTCCACACCCTCTGGGCCCACAGAGAGGGTCTGGAGGAGTATCTGTAAAAGGACTGTATCTGAACCTTGCCCTATTTCGCAGGCCCCCAAATGGAAACCTATCTTTCCATCTTCTCTTAGGGTAAGGTAACAGGAGGAGGGATTGGGGACCCCTGTATTACCTATACCGTAATACATGGAGCCAAGGCCATAGCCTTCCCAATCACCTTTTCTTCTATCTCTCCAGAAAGGTTCAATGGCCTTCAGGGTATCTATATATCCCACACTATGGGTTAGTCTCTGCCCCGTAATAGTGCTGGCCCCCCTTTTGAGTCCGTTTATAAGCCTGATCTGGAGGGGATCAATTCCCAGTAAACGGGCGATCTCGTCCATTTGGGATTCGTGGGCAAAGGCCATCTGTGGGATCCCAAAACCCCTCATGGCACCACATGGGGGATTGTTGGTGTAATACATCAAGGATTCCACATAGACATTTGGGACCTCATAAGGTCCAGAGGCATGTACGGCTGCCCTTTGGGCTACCACCTCTCCATAGGAGGCATATGCGCCAGTATCTCCAACCACCCTTACCTGTATTGCCGTAAGCCTTCCATCTTTGGTGGCACCCGTCTTGTATGAGATGGTGAGGGGGTGCCTCTTTGTGTTGGCAAGCATGCTCTCACTTCTCGTATACCTGATCATCACAGGCCTTTTTGTGTGATAGACCGCCAGGGCCACATATCCTTCCACAGTCATATCCAGCTTTCCCCCAAAGCCTCCTCCTGTGGTGGCCTGGATGACCCTTATCTTCTCTTCGGGTAAGGCCAGAAGCGTTGCAACCTCTTTCCGCTTGTAGTGCACATTCTGGGTAGAGGAGATGATCACTATCCTCCCCAGCTCGTCTAAGAACCCAACCCCTGCTTCACACTCCAAGAAGGCGTGGTCTAAAAACTGTGTCTGGTAGGTATTTTCTACCACCAGATCACTTGTAGAAAATCCCTTTTGGATATCGCCCCTTATGACTTTTTTTTGGCACAGAAGATTACCATCTTCATGTATCTTTACGTTACTCAAAGCAGAACTAGATGGACCAAAGATCCCTTCTAACTCTCCGTAAGTTATTCTAATCGAGGCAGCAGCCTCCCTTGCTGCCCTTTCGCTCTCAGCTAACACCAATAATATGGGGTCACCCAAAAACCTTACATAACCTTCTGATAGATAAGGCTGGTCCTTTCTTAAGACCCCAAAGCGATTTTTTCCTGGAATATCTCTAAAGCTTAGGATCTTTACTACCCCTGGGATCATCTGGGCCTGGGATGTGTCTATGTGGTGGATCCTGGCATGTGCCTTCTGGCTCCTTACCACAACACCGTACAGCATCCCCTCCCTCTTTATGTCGGCACCAAATTTAGCAGCGCCTAAGACCTTCTCTAAGGCATCCAACCTCTCTATGGGTTTACCTACTGGCATCTCCTACTCCAAAGATCTCTCGGATCAATTCTTTTAAGATGGGTATCTTAAATCTGTGGGTGGGTCTTTCCCCTGCCATCTCTCTTACGGTATTTACGAGATCCGTAAGTGCCCCTTCAAGGAGCCCTCTGTCTTTCCTTTGGCCTCCGATAGCCCTTTCAAATCCCTCTGCCCTAAAGGGGATAGGAGTCAGGGAACCTATGGCAAGCCTGATCTCATGCCACATCTCACGATCATCCCTAATGGCGTAGGCCACAGACAACCTACTTAAGGCAAGGCTATCCCTTATTGTGAGCCTCTTATAGCCCTCCCTAAAACCACTGAGGGGTTTTAGATATATGGAAGAGATGAGTTCATGGTTTAGGATCCCTGTCCTGTAAGGGCCTTCTAAGATGGAGGCCAAAGCCATTTGTCTTGAACCCCCTTTTGATTCCAAAGTAAGCTCTGCATCGTATATTAGGAGAGGGGGAATACTATCTGCAGCAGGGGAGGCATTGGCTATGTTGCCTCCGATGGTGCCCATATTCCTGATCTGTGGAGACCCAACGAGGGAGCAGGCCTTAAAGAGGGCAGGGAAGTTTTCTCTTATGAAGGCTGAGCCCGATATCTCGGCATGGGTGTTCAAGGGAGAAATTATTTGGGCCTTTGACCCCGGATCCCATTTCAAATCGGCCACTTGGGTTATATCCAACAGATTTTCAACCTTCTTTCCACTTTGAAGTTCCACCAGAAGATCTGTTCCACCTGCCAGTACCTTGATCTTCTCCTCTTCGGTGAGGATAGAGAGGGCCTCCTCTTTGGATTTAGGGGTATGGCACTTAAATATGGGCAACATCTTTTACCGCCTCTAATATTTGAATATATCCTGTACATCTGCAGAGATTGCCGCTTAAGGCCTCTCTTATGGTATCTTCATCTACCTTCTTTCCGCTTTGGATCAGGGAATAGGCAGTCAATAACATCCCTGGTGTACAAAAACCACACTGGACGGCTCCCCTCTTTATAAAGGCCTCTTGGAGGGGATGAAGCCTGCCATCCAGACTCAGGTATTCAACGGTCTTTACATCCCTTCCACGGACCTTCAATGCCAAGGTGAGACATGAGTATATGGGCTTGTCGTCCAATAGAACAGTACAGGCCCCACACTCACCTATGCCACACCCCTCTTTTACACTGGTTATCCCGAGCCTATCCCTTAGGAGTTCCAAGAGGGTCATGTGGTCTTCCACATCCAGCTCCAATCTCTCTCCGTTTAACGTGAATTCTATCCTATGCATCAGGCACCCCTATTTTAACATCAGTTTGGGTAGATAGGTGGCTATCTCCGGAATTATGGCGATCAAGATGACCACAGCAAAGATTGCAAGCAAAAAGGGTAGGGTACCCTTAAAGATATCTGCCATGGGTACGTCCCTTGCAATCCCTGCCAATGTATAGATGTTTAGGCCCACAGGAGGTGTGATGAGCCCTGCCTCCATCATGAGCACCGCTATTACACCAAACCAGATGGGATCGAATCCCAAAGAGACCACAATGGGAAATATCACAGGAAGGGTTAAGACCATCATGGAGACTGCATCCAAAAAACAGCCCAAAAGGAGGTAGATGGCCAATATAATGGAAAGTACTATATACTTAGAGACCCCGAGGCCCATGATCCACGTGGATACTTGGGTGGGTATTGTGGAAAGGGCAAGGAAATAGCTAAAGACATTTGCCCCTGCCACTAAGAAGATCACCATACAGGAGATCCTGATCGTCTCAAAGAGGCCTTGGATGAGGGAATCTATCCTTAGCTTTCCCTTAATTAGGACGATTAAGAAGAGAGAAAAGGCACCTACAGCACCTGCCTCTGTGGGGTTTATAAACCCTCCATAGATACCACCCATCACAATTAGGAATACAACAAATGTCTCCTTTACCCCTCTGAGGGCAAGGAGCTTTTCTTTCCAAGTACTCCTTTGGGGGACTATGGGGGCCAACTTGGGGTTTAACTTTACCATGGTATAGACTATCAAGGCATAGAAAAGGGATAGAAAGGCCCCTGGTAAGACACCTGCTATAAGTAGCTTTCCTATTGACTGCTCTGTAAGCATCCCGAAGATCACAAAACCTAAAGAAGGCGGGATCAAAAAACTAAGGGTACCTCCTGCTGCAATGACACCTGTAGCAAGCTTAGGATCATAGCCAAAACGTTTCATCTGAGGGAGAGCCACTGTGCCCATGGCAGCGGCTGCGGCCACAGAGGAGCCACTCACAGCAGCAAACCCTGCACAGGCGCCCACTGTGGCTATGCCAAGTCCCCCAGGTAGCCTCCTAAACCATTTTTCAAAGGTATTATAGAGCTCTGTGGTGATCCCGGAAGAGGAGGCAAATGTCCCCATCAATACAAAGAGGGGTATGATGGTGTAGGGATAATGGGATACTGCACCATAGAGATTATCCGCAAGTAGAGGAAGGGCAGCATCTACGGAAGACAGAAAGGAGATCCCCAAAAATCCCACTAGCATCATCACAAAGGCAATGGGCATTCCCAAAAACAAGAGTAAGAGCAAGACAAAGGATCCCACCAATCCCACGAAAACAGGACTCATATCTAATCCCCACTCTCCGTGTCTCTAAAAAGGTCCCTAAGAGACTCCTTTAAATTTAACAAGAGCTCCAAACTTAAGCCCACCCCTGCCACGAATACCAAAAACCTAAAGGGCCACTGGGGTATCCTGAGCATGTCCGATACCGTTGTCTCCTCAAAGGCCCTCAAAAGCCCCTGCCAGCTAATGATTATTAAGACAAAGAGAGAGCCCGTATTTGTTATGGACTCCACAAAGGCCCTTTTTCTCTTGCCCAGCCTCATGATCACAAAGTTTACTCCCACATGGCCCTTCACCTGCTGGGTATATGCTGCACCCAAGAGTATACTTATGGAGAGGAGATACTCAGAGAGTTCAAAGGTGCCTTTTATGGGTTTGTTAAAAATCGCCCTCATCAAGACATCTGAGGTGGTAAGCAGCATGAGGGGGATGATAAAGAACATCCCCATCATGCAGGTATAGTAGTTAAGCTTCCTGATCAAAGAGGAAAGCTTCTCCATGACCCGGACTATTTCCCGTATTCAGGAGGGAATGCCACCAGCTCAACCCCTCTCTTTTTGCACTCTTCATTCATGACAATTACTGCGTTTTTGGCTGGAAGCCCCTTTGCCTCCAAGGAACTCACCCAATCCCTGGTCACCTGCTGGAACCTCTCATACCAGTCTTTCCTTTCACCTCCGGGTATCTCTATGAGGTTTACACCCTTTGCCGGGATTTCGTTCATCATCTGTTGGTATACATCTCTCGTAAGACCACCTGTCACCTTAAATGGGTTTTTGCAGGTCTCTTGAATCACCTTTCTCTGCTCTTCGTTCAACCTCTCATAGGACTTCTTGTTCATCACAAGGCCCTCTGATACGCACCCAAAGGTAAGGATGGTTCCGTACTTGGCCACCTCATAGAGTTTAAAGGCAAGTACCAAAGGAGGACATGTAACCAGGCCATCTACTGTGCCTGTCTCCATGGCCATATAGACGTCTCCTAAAGGCATAAACACAGGCTCTGCCCCTAAGGCCTTTATGTAATTGGTCTGGTGGCCTCCAGGGCTCCTCAGTTTTAGGCCTTTTAGGTCCTCTATCCTCCTTACAGGCTTATTCTTGGTCCATATAAAGGATTGTATGCATCCATTTAGCTCCAGGACCACCACATCCTTGAACTCATCCTTTAGAACCCTTTCGTATACTGCATTTCCAATATCTGCAGCCAAATCCTTTCCATCTACCCACACAGCGAGGGATAAAACGTCTGTGAGGGGAAATTTCCCGGGGGTCCAGGTTGCTGTAAAATAACCCAAATCAGAGAGCCCCCTTGAGACTATGTCATAGTGTTCTGGGCCCTTTCCCAAGGCTGCGCCTGCATACATGGTATAGGCAAGGTCTCCTTTGCTCCTCTTTTTGATCTCTTCCATCATGGGTTCCCAAACGGTCTTGACCTCTCTGCTAAGGGGTGGGTGCCAGGTGCTGAACTTGAGGTTTTGCTCCTTTGCAAAGACCTCACCTACAGTGAAGATCCCTGAACCGATAGCAGCTGCTCCAATCCCCAGTGTCTTTAAAAATTCCCTCCTGCTAAGACCCAAACAATCCTCACACATCCTGATTCCTCCTTTCCTTCTTTAGACCCAACGTTCTGTTACAGTCTTTTGGTCCAGGAAGAGCCTGACAGAATCTATCCTGGACTTGGCCATACCCCAAAAGGACTCCCTCTTTGAACCCAGAGGATAAAAGGCATAGGGCTGAGGGATACCCGCATTGATACCTATGTTTCCCACATTACATTCGTATACAAATCTTCGGGCATTCTTTCCGGAACTAGTCACAATACAGGCAGAATGTCCGTAATTGGTGTTGCCATTTATTATGGAGATGGCCTCTGAGAGGTCCTTTATCCTAATGAGGTTCATCACAGGTCCAAAGGACTCCTCCTTTGAAATCCACATATCCTTGGTGACATCCTCAAAGATGGTGGGCCCTAAGAAATAGCCCTTCTCGAACCCCTCAACGGAAATAGTCCTACCATCTAAAAGGAGTTTTGCCCCTTCTTGGACCCCCTTTTCTATGAAGTTCATAACCTTCTCCTTTCCCGCCCTTGTGGTGAGTGGACCCATCTGCGTCTCTTCATAGAGACCATAACCCACCTTCAAGGCCTTGGCAGAGTTTAGGACCATTGCTTTAAAATTCTCGTAGACTGAATCCACTACAAGGACATTGTCTGAGCCAAGACAGCGCTGTCCTGTCATACCAAAACAACCCCTGAGCGCATATTCTACAGCATTTTTTAGGTCTGCATCCTCTAAAATGACTATGTGATTCTTCCCATTCCCGTTTATGGATGAACGCTTTCCAAGCCTCCCGGCTAATTCGAAGAGCTCTTTGCCCACCTTGCTTGAGCCGATGAAACCAACACCCTGGATCTTAGGATCTTCAAGGATCCTCTGATTTAGATGATATTGCTCACCTACGTTCACCAAATTCATGACCCCTTCGGGAAGGGCGACCTCTTCCTCTATGACTTTAAAAATGGCATAACTTGCCACCGGGTTTTGCCAGCTGGGAGATACTATAACTGTACATCCACAACCCAATGCGTAGGGCACAAAGGAAGACCAGGCATGCATGGGGATATTGCCTGGGGTGAGGATCAAGAAAGGGCCTACAGGTTCCCAGATCATGTAGCAGTCTATTCCTCTTGCAAGCTGCATCACATGCTCGCCCTTATAGAGACTGTACATGGCAGAGAGGGCAGATTCTATGTTTTCTATGCACCTCTGAACCGTTCCCCTTGCCTCGCCAATGGTCCTTCCATGGTCCTGGACCAAGATCCGAGAGAGCTCTTCGTGTCTCTTTTGGAGAGCTGCCCTCATCCTTGAGAGATAATCTGCCCTGTCTCGGAAGGGCACCTCTCTCCAGTGTTGAAAGGCCTTCCAGGCAGAATCTATAGCAGCCTCTATCTCCTCTAACGAGCTGATCTCCACCTGGGCTATTTCTTCGTCTTTGGCAGGATTCTTATCCATAAAGGTCGAATTTGACCCAGACCCCTGCCACCTTCCATCTATAAATGAAGTTATTCTCCCGTAGTGGGCCTTAACCTCTTCCAATAGGGCCATTTCTCCTCCTGATTTTCAAAATGTAGGTGGCGTTATTACCCAAATTACCTCCACATCTTCCTTTCCCCTGTTTACCCAGTCATGGGGTATGTGAGAGGGAAAATAGAAGCTTTCTTGGGGGCATATGAGATATTCCCTATCCTCTAAGATAAGGGATAGTTGGCCTTTAAGGACATACCCAAATTCTTCCCCTTCATGGTGATACATCCCGTGGGAGCCCCCTCCAGGCCTGATCCTCGTAAAAAAGGGTTGCATCTTTTTGTTGCGGGTATTTCTCACCAGGGACTGGATCCTTGCATCCCATCTCACAAGGTGAATGTCCACCCTGTCCTTTACAGAGGTTACCACCTCCTCATGGTTTAGGTATTCATCCATAAAAAAGTCCACTATATTTACCCCTAAGGCCCTGGCGATCTTTTTTAAGGTAGAGATAGAAGGATCCACCTTATTGTTTTCCAGTTGAGAGACCAAAGAGGGGGAGCAGCCTACCTCTTCGGCCAATTGCCTTATGCTCAGGCCCTTTCTCTCACGAAAACCCTTTATCTTTTCCCCTATGGCGGCCATCTTGTTTAGTAACGCTGAACATTATTAAGCCACCATGAACAAAAGGTCAACAAAATTTTTCCCCACACAAAAATTTTTGTCTTTTAAAGCCCTTAAATGGGGTCTTCTTCAGATTCGGACAAATCTTAGGGCCCATCAATGGCCCTGGGAGGAGAGGCCTTTTAGGATTCTGTCTATGACATCACTTGTGGAATAGCCTTTCACGTATGGGATTACCTCTACCTTTCCACCCCAACCCCATACCTCCTTGGCACCCACAATTTCATCCAATTTCCAATCTCCTCCTTTTACAAGGACATCTGGTCTCAGTGCCAAGATGAGGCCTAGAGGTGTCTCATCGGAGAATAGAACCACCATATCCACAAAACTGAGACCAGCAAGGACCTCTGCCCTGGACCTTTCGTCCTGAATAGGTCTTTTGGGGCCTTTGATTCTTCTAATGGATTCGTCTGAGTTCAGTCCTACTACCAGAAAATCACCCAAATCTCTCGCCGCTGAAAGGTACCTCACATGGCCCATATGTAAAATGTCAAAGCATCCATTGGTGAAAACCACCTTTTTGAATTCCGATTTTACCTTATGGATCTCTTCTATTGCCTCAGCCATGGACTTTATCTTTCTTGCATAGCCAAATCTCAATACCCAACTCCCCCTCTCTTGAAGATATTAGGTCTTAGCGTTATTCATAATTATCGTTATCTTCATTGGCCATTAAATATCCTCCTTTACAACCTGTAAAATAATCCGTTAGAGAAGGGCAAGTATTTTTTATTTAGGGTCTCTTCAGGGGGCGGTATTTTTGTATCACAACACGGTATATCCTTTGCACTAATACACGACAGGAGGTGATTTTATGGGCTTGGAAGACTACAAACCAGGTTATTATATCGGCAGAGGAAAAGATTTGGCAAGGCTTTCTGAAGAGATGATAAAGGCATATGAGCTCTCTTATAGGTCAAGAGATGATCTTAAGTCCTCTACCGGAATTCACCCCTGTATTTCAGTTTCCAGAAAGATTGGAGTTGGGGCCCTGGAAGTGGCAGATAAGGTGGGGGAAAGGCTTCAGATGCGAGTAGTAGACAGGGAGTTCATGGAGTACCTAAAAGAACATACCTCCTTGAAGGAATCCCAGATACTCACTTTCGATGAGAGAATGCCTCGATTGGGAGAAGAAATCCTCAGGATGTTAAGTGGGAAAAAGGCATTCCTGAAAGGTAAATATGTGAAGGGCCTGGCAAAGGTGATATTATGGGCAGCCAAAGGACAACCGTGTATCTTTGTGGGAAGGGGTGCACACCTCATCTTACCGAGGGCAAAGGTTTTGGCAGTGAGGATTATTGCACCGATTGAATTTAGGATAAAAAGAGTTTCAACTATGATGAAGGCTGGGTATTCAGAGACAGAGAGAATTTTAAAGAAATTGGACAAAGAACAGAAGGAGTTTTTTAAAAAGCTTTACGGGAAGACAGGTAGTTCACCTTATGAATTTGATCTTGTTTTGAACAGAGAATTCATTGAAGACATTAATACCGTATCGAACATTATAGTGGATGCGTATAAAGGCAAATTCATCAAGAAGGAGGTTGGGCAAAATGTTGATTAAAGACTGGATGAATCCAAAAGTAATAACAATTGATGCCAACAATTCAATGCATGACGCAATTAGAATGATTAAAGAACATGGGATATCAATGCTACCTGTAGTAAAGAAAGGAGAACTGGTTGGTATCGTTACTGACAGAGACCTCAAAAGGGCATCAGCTTCTGATGCTACAACATTGGAGGTGCATGAGCTTCTATATCTTATCTCCAAAATAAAAGTGTCTGACATCATGTCAAAAAATCCGATTACAATTCCCTTTGACTATACCATAGAAGAGGCAGCAGAGCTTATGCTGAAACATAAAATCTCCGGACTACCTGTGACAGACCATGAAGGAAACCTTGTGGGGACCATTACCAAGACAGATGTGTTTAAGTGCATCATTTCTCTTACAGGTATAGGGACAAGGGGAATCCAGTTTGCCTTTTTACTGGAAGACAGGCCTGGCTCCATAAAGGAGGTAGCAGATGTACTGAGGTCATATGGGGGCAGAATGGTGAGCATCCTTACCACCTACGAGAGGGTGCCTGAAGGCTTTAGAAAGGCCTTCATCAGGATTTTTGGTGTGAAAAGAGAGCTGCTCCCCAATCTCTTAGAGGATTTGAGAAAAAAGGCCAAGGTGCTCTACATGGTGGATCATAGGGCCAACCATAGGGAGATATATGAGGACTGAGAATTACTTCTTCCTTGACATGGGATATTAAGAAATTATTTTTCTACAGAAATATGTAACAATTCAGATCAAGTAATTAAGGAGGTGATAGTATGGTATTGCTGGATGTAAGAGATCCCTTTGAGTCCACTATATCGAGAGAGATTTCTAAACTTCAAAATGAGATGAATACATTATTCGAGAGATTCTTTGGACGGAGTTTTCCGTTTGCAAGGGTGCAAAACTATCCTGCAATCAACATTTATCATGATACTGATAATCTATATGTAACTGCTGAATTACCTGGTATAAAAATACAAGATTTAGATATAACTCTTGAGGAAGATTCTTTGACTATAAAAGGACAAAAGTCATCAGATAGCGGAGATGACATCAATTATTACAGAAAAGAAAGAGAAATTGGGCAATTCAATAGGGTTGTGTCATTACCCATAAGGATAGTCCCTGAAAATGGCAAAGCGACTTTGAAAAATGGGGTGTTGGTTATTACTCTGCCAAAGGCAGAAGAGGCAAAGCCTAAAAAGATAGAAATTAAATTGGGGTAAAAAGGGGATGTAAAAGGAGGTGAAATGATGACTGAGAGGCTCCTTACTGCAAAGACCAAACAAGAGATAGAACCAAAAGGTGAGTTCACCGGAGATAGACCTGTGTTTATTCCCCCTGTAGATATATATGAAGAGAAAGAGAATCTAATTTTAGTGGCTGATATGCCAGGGGTAAGGGAGGAGGATGTAGATATACAGCTCGAAGATAATGTCCTGACCCTGAAGGCAAAGGTTGAGGATGTACTGAAGGGGGTGGAGCCCATTGTGCAGGAGTATAGGGTAGGTGACTATTATAGGAGATTTACCATCTCCAGTTTGGTAGATCACGAGAAGATCTCGGCACACATGAAGGATGGGATCCTAAAGATAATCTTGCCCAAGGCAGAGGCCAAGAAACCCAGAAAGATTCAGGTGGCAAAGGAATAAATTCTTTGAGTATAAACCAAGGGGGGTCTAAGCCCCCCTTTTCTTTTTGTTGACACATACCCAAAAGAAATTTAGCAAAGGGGTATGGGGCCGATCAGATATATTGGGGCGTTTACCTTAAATAAACTGAAGCGCCTGGGCAGGATGTTTTTCTTCCTGTTTGAGGCATTTCTCTATAGCATTATCCCTCCCATAAAATTAGGGCTATGGGTGAGGCAGATAAGGTTTATAGGCGCAGAGTCCCTCTCTGTGATACTGCTCACAGGAACCTTTTCAGGGATGGTTTTGGGTTTTCAGGGCTATTACTCCCTTAGCAGATTCGGTTCGGAGGCATTTCTTGGACCTGCGGTGGGTCTAAGCCTGATCAAGGAGATAGGTCCAGTAATATCTGCCTTGATGGTAACCGGAAGGGCCGGTTCGGCTATTACCGCAGAGATAGGGATCATGCGCATCTCAGAGCAGATAGATGCCATTGAACTCATGGGGCTTAACCCTTTTAGGTATCTTGTAGTCCCAAGGCTCCTTGCTGCACTAGTTTCTGTGCCTCTTTTGACATCCATATTTGATGTGGTAGGTATATTGGGGGGCTACCTCATCGGGGTGAAACTGTTAGGTGTGGGTAGTGGGACCTATTTTGGGGAGATGGCCAATTATGTGGACCTAAAAGATGTGACAGAAGGCCTTTTAAAATCGATCAGCTTTGCAGTTATCATAGTTTGGGTATCCTGTTTTAAGGGCTATTATACCGGTATTTACACTGGTTTTGGTGCAGAAGGTGTAAGTAAAGCTACTACTCAGGCTGTTGTAATGGCTTCTGTACTTATTCTGTTATGGGACTACGTAATGACTTCTCTTTTGTTCTCATGATCAAAATAGAAGACATACATAAAAGTTTTGGAAGAACAAAGGTGTTAAACGGGGTTAGCCTTGAGGTAAAACAGGGAGAACTTGTTGCCTTAGTTGGTGGTAGTGGTTCAGGGAAAAGTGTTTTACTCAAACATATAGCAGGCCTTTTAAGGCCCGACTCTGGTTTTATTTATATTAATGGCACAGAGATAACAGGTTTAAATAAGAGGCAATTAGAACTCGTAAGAAAAGAATTTGGGTTTTTATTTCAAGGAGGGGCATTATTTGATTCCCTTACCTTGTTTGAAAATGTGGCATTCCCCCTTACTGAAAAATTAAGGCTGCCAAAGGAGGAAGTGACACAGAGGGTTTTACACTACTTGGATTTGGTAGGGCTCTCCGGTTCAGAGGAGAAATACCCAAGTCAGGTGAGTGGAGGAATGATTAAGAGGGCTGCCCTGGCAAGGTCCCTTATCACAGAGCCCAAGATCATGTTATTCGATGAGCCTACTACGGGCCTTGACCCCCAGATGAGCCTCTCCATCCTAAATCTTATCAGATCCGTGCATGATAGGCTAAATTTGACGGGTATAATTGTGACCCATGCCATTCCTTCGGTTTTCAAATTTACGAATAGAATCTTGATGATTTATGAAGGCAGAATATATTTCGATGGCAGTCCAGAGGAATTTAAAAGGAGTGAGGAGCCTATAATCAGGAGATTCCTTGGTGAGGAGGTATTAGATTGAAAAGGTCCATTGATCTGGAACTGACAGTGGGAGTTTTTGTCTTAATAGGTATCTTATGTCTTGGCTACCTTACTATAAAAGTTGGTAAGATGGAGATTATGGGAGGAAGTGGTTATGAGATCAAAGCTGTGTTTAGTAATGTCGGAGGTCTATCCACTGGTTCTGATGTGACCATCGCTGGTGTAAGGGTAGGCAGTGTCATCCGTATTGAGCTCCTTGACTACAATGCCAGGGTCACCATGAGAATCTTCGAGGGAGTAAAGATACAAGAGGATGCCATTGCATCCATCAAGACGAAAGGGCTCATAGGTGAGAAATACATAGAGATAAGCCCTGGAGGTTCCGAAACTGCCCTCTTGCCAGGTGAGACATTGAGAGATACGCAACCCGCAGTGGATATAGAGGAATTGATATCTAAATACGTTTTCGGAAAGATGTAGGAGGTCACATGGGATTCAGAATATTATTATTCTTGTTTACCTTTTTTGGCTATTCTTTGGCGTTTGGGGCTTCTCCCACTGAGAGGGTGAAAGAGGTTACGGATAGAATTATAGCAATACTCTCAGATAATTCTCTGAAGAGTCCAGAAAAAAAGGAGGAAAAGGTAAAGCTTATCAAAGATGAAATAAATAAAGTCTTTGATTGGGAAGAGTTTTCTAAGAGAACACTAGCTCAACATTGGCAGAAATTAACTCCCCAGCAAAAAGAGGAATTTATAAAAAACTACCAAAAATTACTTGAATCCGTCTACTCTGATAAAATGAATGCATATTCTGGGGAACAAGTCAGGTATGAAGGGGAGGAAATTTCAGAGCAAAATTCGATAGTAAAGGTGGTAGTTCTTGGTTATAAAGGTGCAGATATCCCTTTAATATATAGGCTTGTCCAGAAAAGTAACCAATGGTTTGTATATGATGTTGTCATTGAAGGTATAAGCCTTGTGAACAATTATAGATCACAGTTTAATTCAATAATGATCAAGTCTGGATATGAAGGCTTACTAAAAGCGATAAAAGATAAAATAGAGGGTAAGGGGGATGCAATAAAATGAATTACCCTAAAATTATTCTACTGGTCCTTTGTGGAATGATGTTCTTTTCTTATGGAGTTCTATATGCAGAAGAAGGGACTGTGTGGCAGACTAAGACATTCTCAGAGGAAGAATTGCGTTATCTGGGGGAAGACAGGGCCATAGAGGTGTCTGATCCTTTAGAACCTTTAAACAGGTTGTTTTTCACATTCAATGACAGATTGTACTTCTGGCTTTTGAGACCCATCTCAAAAGGATACAGCTTTGTCTTTCCAGAGCCTTTGAGGGTATGCTTTTTGAGGGCTTACGAGAACGTAAAGATGCCCATAAGGGCCATTAACTGTCTCCTCCAGCTAAAGTTCCATGGGTTTATAAAGGAGATGGGTAGGTTCCTCATAAATAGCACGGTAGGGATCTTGGGGTTTGGAGATCCGGCAAAGGAGGTCTTTGGCCTATCCCCCCAGGATGAGGACCTGGGGCAGACCTTTGGTTCTTACGGTATTGGTGCTGGGTTCTATATAGTGTGGCCAATCTTAGGGCCTTCTACCCTCAGGGATACTGTGGGAAAGGCAGGGGATAGCCTCTTAAATCCCATCTCCCACCTGGAGAGCAAAGACATGTTATATGTAAGGGCTACAGAGTCTATCAATCAGGTGTCTTTAGAGGGGATGAAGTATGAAGACCTAAAAGGATCCTCCTTGGACCCCTATGTCTCCATGCGCGATGCCTACTGCCAGCAGAGGGAAACAAAGATAAAGGAGTAGATCAAAATTCTATCCCCCTTCTTGCCTTTATCCCTTTGTGATAGGGGTGTTTTATCTCTCGCATCTCTAAGATCTGGTCCACGTAGGGGTAGAGTGACCCATCTGCGTATCTCCCTGTGAGGGCAAGGCCTTTGAACTTTTTGAGGTCCGTAAGCAGTCCTTTCACTTCACCTATGTCCACATAGGCATACTTTAAGGCGATGTTGATCTCGTCCAATACCACAAATCCATAGACCCCTTTGTTCATGGTGCTCAAAAAATAGCCCCACGCGTTTTTGGCAGCTCTCTCATGGACAGAACCGGTACCCATTTCTGAAGGGAACCCCTTCCCCATACTCCTTATTTCAAGATTCCCTAAAGACTTGGCGGCCTTGATTTCTCCATACTCCTTTGGGGATTTTATAAACTGAAGGCATAGAGACCGGATTCCCTTTGAGGCATGGTAGAGTGCTTCCCCTAAGGCATAGGTGGTCTTCCCCTTACCGTTTCCTGTGACGATCTCTGTCTGGGCAAGGGGGTTTGGATCATGGCTATTTCTAATTTGCACCACTTCTGTTATCAATTCTGCTTCTTCTTGAAACTCAGCCTTCCAATCTTTGCCAAAAAGTACCAATTCCCCACTGGATGTCCTGAAGGATCTTATGAGGTCCAAAAAGGAGGGGTCGCCCAAAAGGTTTGGGGGGATATTCTCCAAGAGATATATTCCGTCTGGCTTGATCCTTTCCATTTGAAATTCTGACCAGCTGTAGGATCTGAAGAGCTCCGGGAAGGCCTCTTCTAAGTATCTGTGAGTGGATCCCGAAACAGGCTCTTCTCCAAAAAGGGTCACACGAAATCCGTGTCCTAAGGCCCTTAGGGCCATACCATAGGGCAAGAAATTTCTGAGTTCCTTGGGTATCTTGAATAATTGAAGCATAAAGAGGTATCAGTAGACGGCAATTATCGCATCTTTCAAGGGATTTCTATGTCCTAAACCAGGTGGCTGGGCTGGTTTTCCCAGGGCAACCACTGCCATGAGCTCACAACCCTCTGGTACCCTCAAAAGTTGGGCCACCTTCTCCTTATTTTTGAGGATCTCCCCTATCCAGACCCCACCAAGCCCCAGGGCATGAATGGTCAAGAGCATGTTCTGGAGGCATGCACCTATGGCCTGAATATCCTTCACCCTGTCGTAGGAGAGGGTGTTATCCAAAAATACCACAATAGAAACGGGTGCAAGAGAGATTATCTTTCCGTATTTTGTAAGCTTGGAGAGTTCTTCCTTCATTTTGGGATCTTTGATCAGGACAAATTTCCAGGGCTGGTTGTTCATTCCTGAAGGGGCCCATGTTCCGGCCTCTAAGATAATATTCAGGGTCTGGTCAGGGACCTCATCCGTTAGAAACTTTCTAATACTCCTCCTCGTCCTGATTGCCTCAAGGGTCTCCATCTCAAAACTCCTTAAAGTAATCTACCCTTTTTTCCCTAAAGCGCTTCCTAATCCAGGAGTGGGCCGTGCCTTCGTCCAGAGGCATTCCAGTAAACCCCAATCGAGAGAAGTCCGGGCCCTTTACCCAAGACCATCTTCTCCACACCTCACATACTACTCCTCCCTTTGGAGTAAGCCTCATCCTACAAAGCTCACCCTTATAAATACCGTACCAGATCACTCCTTCTTCCATCTCCTCAGAATGCTGGGGGTGTCCATCTATTGGTGAGGTTATCATAGGACCAGAACTCGGATATGGATCTCTTAACTGTATACCTTGGCCTGGTGGACCAGCGCAACATATGAGTGTGGGCCTCATTGAGGAGCTTAAACAGCTCTTCGCTACCCCCTACATCTGGATGTAGGAGCTTTGCCATCCTCCTATAGGAGGCCCTTATCTTTTGGGAGATAAGATGAGAAAAAAGCTCCTCTTCTCTTAGCCTTAAGAGTTTCAGATACTCCCTCTCTTTGCTTGTAAGCTTTGGTCTGGTCTGGAGCTTTGGGATGAGAATGTTGGGATCTATGTCTTTTCTGTGATTCTGAGTGAGGAGCCTAAGGGAGGCACTGCTCTTACTGTGTCTCTCCTTTAAGAGGGAATACCACTTTTCACCGCATGCCAAAACCAGCCTCTTTAGGTCATGTGCTGGTTTGTGGCCGGGAGTCCTATTCAAAGAAAACCGGGAGACAAACTCAGACCAGCACGGCAACATATCCAGTATCACATCGGTGTCGGTAAAGGAAAAGGTGGCAAACCTTATGTTGAAGGTCTTAAGGAGACCTTTACTCAAACCCAATATCCACATTATCTGATCCCGGCAGTTTGAGGAGCAATATTTCCTCTTCCTCCTGGGCAAGAGATCTCCACATGCAAGGCAGGTCCTTTGGTTTACCTTCCGCTCTTTGGTGATATTCAGAAATTCCATGGCGGCTCTCTAAGCCCGCTTTATAGCCCCAAAGGCTCAGGGGATCAAGTCCTTATATGTGAGAGGTTGTACCAGGGAGATCTCATCCTGATTTAGAAGGATCATCATCAGTCTGTCTATACCTAAGGCAACGCCTGCTGCCTTATCTATCTTGGAGATAGCAGAGAGAAAGGACTCTGATATGGGGTAGATCTCCTTGCCCATGGAGGCCCTTTTTTCATTCTCGGCTACAAACCTCCTTAACTGCTCATGGGGATCTAAAAGCTCACTAAAACCATTTGCCAATTCGAGCCCTCCCATATAGAGTTCAAATCTCTCTGCTGTGTGAGGATCTTTTAGCCTTGCAAGGGAGGCAAGCTGGGCAGGATAGTCCACAAGGAAGGAGGGCCTAAGAACAGGCAGGGAGGGCTCCACCTTTGAGGTAAGCAGATCCTCAAAGATGTTCTCTTCGATTGCCTTTTCTAAATTCAGACCAGTGGTCCTTTGAAAGAACTCTCCAAAAGGGATCCTTGGCCAAGGGGGTGTGAGGTCTATCTGGAAACCTCTATAGTTAATCTTCTCTTTGCCTTCTATGTTCAAAACGAGTTCTCCTATGAGCTCCTCTAAGAGCTCCATCATGGAGTAGTAACCCTTATCCTGCTCATAGAATTCCAGCATGGTGAATTCTACCATATGGTATCTGCCTTCTTCTCCCTTTCTGAAGCACCTTGTGATCTGATAGATCTTCTTTAGTCCACAGGAGAGAACCATCTTCATACAGAGTTCAGGAGAAGGATGTAGGTAGCCTCCCTCTGCCTTAGGGGGGTCTATATTTGCCTCTGGGATAGGGTAGGGGATAAGGATGGGGGTCTCTACCTCTACATAACCTTTTTTCTGAAAGAACTCCCTTACCAGTCTAAGTATTCCGGCTCTTTTCTCTATTATCCTTAACCTAAACCCATCCTCTATCCTATTTTGCCCTCGTGACATATTGCCCTGTTCTGGTATCCACTGTGATCTTATCGCCTTCTTCTATGAACGGTGGTACCCTCAGCTGATAGCCCGTTTCCAAGGTGACCGGTTTTGAATCCCCTGCCACGGAGTCGCCCTTCACCCAGGGTTCAGCCCTCACCACCTTGAGATCCACAAAATTGGGAAGGGTACATCCTATGGGTTTATCGTTGTAGAGGAGGAGATCCACCTCTATGCCTTCCAATAGGAAATTTATGGCCTCTCCCAAATTTTCCTTTGGCACCTCTATCTGCTCATAAGTCTGGGTGTCCATAAAAAAATAGCTCTCTCCGGTGTTATAGAGATATTGCATCTTTCTCTCTTCTATCTGGGCAGGTTCAATGGTGTCCCCAGATCTATAGGTCCTGTCTATCAAGGCACCGGTGAGGAGATTCTTGAGTTTGCATTTATATAGGGCTTGTCCCTTCCCCGGTTTTACAAATTCAAATTCCACTACCACATAGGGGTTGTTATCGATCTGGATCTTCAAACCCTTTTTGAGGTCACTGGATGTGTACATGCCCACTCTCCTGAATTTGTTGCATTTGGAACAGGGGGGATATTAAATAGGCAGGACAAAAGAGTCAAGGCTATGTGGGAGAGGAAAGTTTAGAGCCGATTAAGAGGGGAGAGTCATGCTAACAGACTACGATCTCTATCTTTGGGGAGAGGGTACTTATCTGAGGGCCTGGGAGAAGATGGGTGCTCATCCCATGCTCCTGGACGGAAAAGAAGGCACCTATTTTGCGGTTTGGGCACCCAATGCCGAATATGTAAGTGTGGTGGGTGACTTTAACAACTGGGACCCGGATTCAACACCCCTTTCCCTTGCGGGTATAAGTGGTGTGTGGGCAAAGTTCATCCCTGGTGTAAGGCAAGGGGCCCTTTACAAGTACTTTATAAGATCCAGATTTGGGCTCAGGGTCTTAAAATCTGACCCTTTTGCCTTCCATTTTGAACTGCGGCCCAGTACTGCCTCCATAGTATGGGACCTCAAGGGCTACCAGTGGAATGATCAGGAATGGATGGCCATGAGGCAGACAAAGAATAATTACCAATCGCCTCTTCTGATCTATGAGGTACACCTCGGCTCCTGGAGAAGGGTAGCTGAGGAGGGAAACAGGTGGCTCAGTTACAGGGAGATGGCACATCTTTTGGCAGAATATGCAAAGGATATGGGCTTTACCCATGTGGAGTTTTTGCCCCTCTCAGAGCATCCCTTTGATGGCTCTTGGGGCTATCAGATAAGCGGCTATTTTGCTCCTACAAGCAGATATGGTACCCCTCAAGACTTCATGTATTTGGTGGACGTACTGCACCAGAACAATATCGGAGTCATAATGGACTGGGTACCGGCCCACTTTCCCAAGGATGAGCATGGTTTAGGTTTCTTTGATGGGACCCATCTTTATGAACATGCAGATCCAAGGCAGGGTGAGCACAGGGATTGGGGTACCTACATCTTTAATTATGGGAGAAACGAAGTAAGGGGCTTTTTACTCTCCAATGCCCATTACTGGCTAAAGGTCTATCACGTGGACGGGCTGAGGGTAGATGCGGTGGCCTCTATGTTATATCTGGATTATTCAAGGCGAGAGGGAGAATGGATCCCCAATAAGTTTGGAGGGAGAGAAAATTTGGAGGCCATAGATTTCTTAAAGAGATTCAACGAAACTACCCACGCAAACCATCCAGGTGTCATAACTATAGCAGAGGAATCAACAGCCTGGCCCATGGTCTCCAGGCCTACCTATGTGGGTGGTCTTGGATTTGGTTTTAAATGGAACATGGGATGGATGCATGATACCCTAAATTACTTCTCCAAGGATCCCATATACAGGAAATATCACCACGGTAATCTTACCTTTGGGCTTTTGTATGCCTTTCATGAAAACTTTATTTTGCCCCTCTCCCACGACGAGGTGGTACATATGAAGGGCTCAATGATCACAAAGATGCCAGGTGATGAGTGGCAAAAGTTTGCAAACCTAAGGCTTTTATATGGTTACATGTACGCCCACCCAGGGAAAAAACTCTTGTTTATGGGAAATGAATTTGGCCAGTGGAGGGAATGGAACCATGATAGCTCTTTGGACTGGCACTTGCTGAATTACCCCCTTCACAAAGGGCTTAGAGATTGGGTGAAGGATCTAAATAGACTAATTTTGAAAGAGCCTGCCCTTCACAGATACGACTTTGAACCAAAGGGCTTCCAGTGGATAGACTGCAATGACAGTGAACAGAGCACCCTAAGCCTTATGAGGCTGGGGCCACATGAGAGGGATACAATATTATGTGTGCTCAACTTTACCCCTGTACCCAGAGCTAATTTTAAGGTGGGTGTCCCACTTGCTGGTTTTTGGAAGGAGATCCTAAATAGCGATTCCATATTCTATGGTGGTAGTGGGCTTGGGAACTTTGGTGGGGTGAAAAGTAAGGATGAACCTTGGCATGGCAGGCCCTTCCACATAGAGATCACCCTACCACCCCTGGCATGCCTCTTTTTTAAGATAGATAGTGCTTAGAGGGCAGACGACTTTATTTTTTGTACTACCCGAATCTCGCGGATAGAGGTCTCTGGGTATTGGCCCTGTTCATCCTTCTCTAAATATTTCACCATGTCCCAAATGGTGTTGAGGGCCATACTTAAGCCTACCAGCGCCTCCATTTCTACCCCAGTATTCCAGTGGGCCTTTACAATGCAGTGACCCACGATCTTGGATTCCTCTAAATCGAATCTGATCTCCACCTGATCTAAAGGTATCTGGTGACAATGGGGGATGAGATTGTGGGTCCCTTTGGCTGCGAGGATACCTGCTATCTCTGCAGCGGCAAGGGGATCCCCCTTTCTTATCCTCCCTTCCTTTATGGCCAACACAGTACTGGGCTTTATCCTGATCTCTCCTTGCGCAATTGCCATGCGGGCTATCTTTGGCTTTTCCCCTACGTCTACCATCCCCATCTGAAATGACCTCCTAACCAAGCTGTGAGATTAAGTCGTATATTTCTTTGCCCAAGGCCAGGTATTTTTCAATCTCTTCATAATGAGGCCCCAACTCAGATTCGCTCATTATGAGACCAATAAAGGACTCTTTTTCCCTTATGGTTTGAAACCAAAGGGCTATACCTCCATCTCTCCTAAAACCCTTAGGATCTATATCCTGATTGAGGTCCATTATGGCCCTGTATAAGGATTCCATGAGTGGATCAGATGGGACATCTTTCAAAAAGATGTCCAATGAAATTCGAGTATAGTCCTCTAATCCTGGTCTTGCCTTTAGGATATGGAGGAGATTTTGCTTGTATTCCAAGATAAAAAGTATTAAATCCCTCTGGCCATACTTGGAGATGATACCCAATAGGATCTTATCCAATAGTGTTTCAACCCCTTTTTCAGACTCTACTAACTCCTTCAAATAATCAGGCAATACATCAAGACCTTTTAACTGCCGAAGACTCCTTAGGTAGCCGACGGAATTTTTGAGAGAATTTAAGTATAATGTCTCTGCATTTTCAGCCAATGAGACCAATTTGGTTACACTATCCAAGGAACTGATGATGCTATTTGAGAGACTTTTTAATCTGAATCTGTTTATACCCAGTCGTACGGAAAGCCTTCGTATAGTGTCCGATATCAAAAAGGAGTCCGGAATATCACCCAGTATATTATGGGCTATGGCATTTGCAATCTGGACTACGTTTACTATCTCATGACCGAGGGACAAAGTTAAATCCTTGAGCTCTCTGTCCGTGTAGTGGTGCACCTCTGCAATGGATATGTAAGCCTTAGGTATCTTCCAGGCTTCCATCAAAACCTTCGCAGAAATACTATGATTTATACCCATGATCATGTTCTCTGCCACTCTAAACTGCACAGCCTGTGCCGGATTCTTTACTGTATTGTAGATCTCTTGGTATTTTTCGGGGAAACACACAAGAAGCACCAGTTTCCCTATGTCATGTAAGAGACCGCCTATAAAGGCCTCCAACCGATAAGGGAGAGAGAGCATCTTTGCTATCTGTTCTGCAACCACTGCAGTGGCAAGTGAGTGTCTGAAGAGGTGCTTTTGGATCTCTTTCATCTGGGAATCGAATACCCTAAAGATTGCATCTGAAATAACTGTTTTTAAGAGGAGCTCCCTAATGCTCTGAGCGCCCATAAACAAGACGGCCTTTTTTATATCTGTTATGGGAATTGGAAGACCAACATAGGCAGAATTTACATATGATAAGACCTTCATGGAAAGCCCCTGATCTATCCTTATGATATCTATCACCTGCTCCAGATCAGGCTCTTCTTGTGTCAAGAGCTCCATTGCCTTGGCCCCAACATGGGGTAGTGGGGGTAAGAGTTTGATCTTCTTTGAAAGCTCCTTCAGATCACAATGGTCCAATGCTCCCTCTTCAGGCATCGCATCCCCCGCACAGATTTTGCTCTTTATAAATGAATTAAAACCAGCTGGCAAGGCCGGTAAGGGAAATTTAAACCCAACTTCCACCCAGAAGCTCATTCCCACCTATAACTTTTCTCTTCTAAAACTCGCAAGTTACCTGAAGGACATTAAAGGGGGTAGCCTTGTTCAGACCCATTTGCTAAGTGGCCACCTCGTAAGTGTCCACCTATGAGGTGGAGAGGGCTAGCTCATGACTGGGCCCCAGCCATTGAAGATGTGATTACTGCCTTTGGTTTGGATCCGAAGGGAAGGCTTGAGCAGAGGGCCCAGATAATTGCCGAGCTATTAGGGACCGCTTTGAGCTATTCTATAAGGGGTCCATCTTTTGACCCTAAGCCCAATTCCATCCCTAATGAGGGTCTTTTTAGGGAAAAGACGTGGAACTTCTGGGCCTAACACAGTGGCAATTGATGGCCGCAGCTGAAATGGCTGGAGTAGCCATGGGTAGAGCCCTTGAGGTGGGGGCTTGGGGCCTTTCATTTGCTATCTTTACCACTCGCTGGGGAGACTCCATCCCCCTAAACCAAATTGGAAGATCTCGCCTTTCCCCAAGAGAAACCTCTTCAGATCGTAGGTGGAGGTGGATTGAACCCTTCATCTATACTTACTCGGTTTCGCCCCTCTTGCTTACTTCGGTAGAGCTGCGTGTCTGCTCTGTTCAAGAGATTGGAGACTGGTTCTCCTTTACGGGATATGGAACCTCCAAGGGATATGGTAACCGAGATCTTTTGGTCTAAATGCTCGATCCAGCTACTCTCAACCAACATGCGCAGTCTCTCAGCGAGGGAGAAAAGCCCTTCTACTTTAAGGCCTCTTGCAATAATGAGAAATTCTTCTCCTCCCCAGCGACATACAGAATCAAATACCCTGACCCCATTGGACAACCCCTGAGCCACCATGCGTAGGACCTTGTCACCGACACCGTGGCCAAAGGTGTCGTTTATCCTTTTAAAATGATCTATATCAGCAATTAAGACGCCAAATATGGCCCCAAACTCCTTTAAGGTTCTTTCGCATTCTTGTAGCTGAATCTCACCAAAACGTCGGTTTCCCACTTGGGTTAGTGGGTCTGTTAAGACCTCTTTACGAAGTGTTTCGATCTCCTTTAGGATGCTTATGTTCTGTGTCCTTTTGTTGAAGATCTGAACTGCCCCTAAAATCTCATCTCCTGCTCCACGCAGAGGAGTGGCCTTTACGTGAATGGGGATCCGATAACCAAATTTGTGATGGAGATAGACATCGGCCTCCCTCATGCGGCCATCACGTATCACGGCCTCCAAAGGACAGCCTGAAGTGCAGAGCTCTCTTCCATTATCATCCACACCTCTTAGGAGGTTATCTGCACACGATCTTCCAAGGACCTCGTCGGCACTGTATCCAGTAAGGCGTTCTGCCCCCTTGTTCCAGAAGGTGATTCGCCTCTCCTTATCCACAAAATATATCCCATCTGAGAGGGCATCCAGGATCTGTCTATAAAAAGAGGGTTCCAAATTATGGCCTCCTGAAGTTATTATAAGGGCCTTAACGATGGATGATGATCTTAAGTTACTATACCCCTTGAACCAGATTTGTCAAAAAATTTGGGCTTCTGATTTGATTTTCCCTTCTTCTAAGGTATTTAGGTCTTCTATGGGAAACAATCTTAGAAACCTTTGCAATAACAGGGATAGTACGGGAGGAGGATCATGAATAGACCAGATATAAGAGCCTTTTTCACCAATCTAAGGGCCCCAATGCCATTGCCCAAGAAGGTATGGCTACTTTTGAGGAACAATTGGATCAAGATCAGACGTGGTCGGTCCTGCTGTGGCCATCTTGGGGAACCAGGGTGTTGACAGGATAAAAGAGAGAGGCCTGGTTCAGGCATTAATCATGATCATTGAAGCTTTAGAAGATAAACGAAATTTCGATACAAGCCTTATTTGATCATATACAAAGAAGTGTAAACTTTCTTCTTATAATAATTGGAAACTCAATGCTTCAGGTTGCACAATTAATCAACGATTTATTCATCAATTTCGTATAAAGTATCTCGCCATTTTACAACAAAGCATGGTATAAAATGTGCTGTGTATAGGCATTGGAACATTATCGATTTGTAGAAAAAGCTCTTGACCGAAATCTCTTTTGAGAATAAGGTAAAGATTCCAAGAACATTGTTAAAATAATGTCATAGTAAAGAGCCTAATGAGATTTTATTTATTTGTAGTCCAAGGATGGTTGGTATGAACTAAAGGGCCATGCAATTGAGGTATCACCATGTTTAGCTGGACCATAGAGAGGAATTTAAGCTACTAAGTAAGTTACTTTTTGGGCAAGAGAATCTCTTTTGGGAGGAGGGGCCAAAATGATGGAACAGAGAAGAAGTAGTGAAGGGGGAAATAAAGGCTTCTACCAGGCGTTGCCAAAGGGTATTTGGGCACTTGGTTTTGTCTCCATGTTTACCGACATATCCTCTGAGCTTGTCCATAGCCTTCTACCCATATTCATCACCACAACCCTTGGTGCCTCTATGGTGACATTGGGGATTTTGGAAGGGTTAGCAGAGGCCACTAATTCCATAGCGAAGGTATTTTCGGGGTTAATTAGCGACTACTTTAGAAGAAGAAAGTACTTGGTCCTTGTTGGATATGGATTGGCCGTTTTGAGTAAGCCTCTATTCCCACTTGCCAGATCCATGGTGTGGGTATTCGTCGCCCGTTTTTTGGATCGGATAGGCAAAGGGATTCGCGTTGCACCACGAGATGCATTGGTTTCAGAGCTTGCACCACCATATCTATGGGGGGCAGCCTATGGGTTACGGCAGGCCCTCGATTCTGTGGGAGCCTTTCTGGGGCCTTTACTTGCGCTGGTACTGATGAGCTCTTTTTCTGACAATATCAGGGCAGTGCTCTGGGTAGCAGTGATACCTGGCCTTATTTCTATCTGCCTTCTCATATTTGGAGTAAAGGAACCTGAATCAAGGAAGGGTATTGAAGGTTCCAAAAGTCCTATTAGTCTGAGGGACACCAAGCGTCTGGGGCTAAGATACTGGCTTGTAATCGCCCTGGGAGGAATATTTGCCCTCGCTCGATTCAGTGAGGCCTTCTTAATCCTGCGTGCACAGGATTTGGGAATGGCAGTGGGATATGTGCCAATAATCATGGTAGTGATGAATGTGACCTATTCCCTTTTTGCCTACCCTGCAGGGGCTGCGGCAGATCGGTTTTCAGCTTCTACCCTTTTACTGTTCGGGCTGATGGTCCTTGTGTTTTCTGACATCGTGCTGGCAGTGGCCTCATCGCAAGTGTTGGCCTTGGTTGGTTCTGGACTTTGGGGAATACATATGGCCTTCACACAAGGTCTATTCTCTAAACTTATCGCCGATAATGCGCCATCGGACCTGCGTGGCACTGCCTTTGGTGTCTTTAATTTGGTGAGTGGGGCCGCACTCTTAATGGCAAGCGTGGTTGCAGGGTCCTTGTGGAATATTTTTGGTGCCAAGGCCACATTTTACGCTGGTGCAGTTTTTGGCCTCCTTGCCGCCTTTGGCCTGCTCCTCTACCGCTTTAGGGTTAAGACCAAATGATTGCACGTAATCTGAGAGATTATTGAGACTGACCTCTGGGCCCTCTATCTTATGATAGTTCCAAAGGGGCCAGGCTATTGTTGCTATTACACTCATTTCCCTCCTTCCTCAAAGGCGAATTTGGGGTGAGATGTCTTTGCAGCAGAGATTGCTTGAACACATTGAACCAGTATAGAAATGCTATTTTAAAAAAGAGGCAGAGAGACTCTGAACCAGGAATTGGGCAAACTCTTTGTCCTCCAAATTGCAATCCAGTTCAATGAGTTGGACCTCTTTGTTCACTAAATTAGACCTTAGTTCCTCTATAAATTCTCCATCTACCTCTGGATCGTAAAGGGGGGAGCCTTCCCTATCAAGGGATGACCAGCCCTTCTTTGGGAATACAAAGACCGTAGGGCCCACTGCCTTATTTAGTTTCTGGGCGTAGAGCCTGGCTGCACGCCTCAGCTCCGTTACACTATATCTCACATAGGCCCTCAAATCATCCACAGGAAGCAGTTTCCTTCCCTGGAGTTCCTTTAGACTACTTGAGTTTGCATTGGTTATGTTGAGTGCTGCAGGCGCAAGTATCTTTGGTATGCTCCTTTGGGACAGGTAGTCCAATCTTTCAAGGCCTGCTGCCCTCGAGCCACCGTACAACTCCTCTATTAGCCCTCCTGCTGCAATGTCTATTACACCGTCGAAGTATCCTGTCCTTAGGAGCTCTTCCAGTTTTCTGTCGCTGATCCCCTGGGCATGAAACGAATATACCTGAAAGCCTTTTTGTTCCAAAAGCGTCCGGACATAGTGGGCGCATTTTTGGCTAAAACCCAACTCAGTTATGGCAATGGAAGGGTAGGGTAGGGACTCGGTGTTCAGTTTGGGGGTGGAGGCGAGTCCACAAAGGCAACCTGCAAAGAGGGATATGGCATGCTCCACAAGCATGTTTATTCCATTGAACTCTATGATGCACTGGAAAAGGAAAACATCCATGGAACCAAACCAGGTCTTCACATAAGAAGGCATGGCAGCAGTTACCATTATTGCCTTTGGGAGACCAAAAGGGGCAATCTCTAAGATCTTGCACGCCATGGTGGCCATACTTACCCCACCCATGGCTCCAATAGCGGCCACTTGATATTCTCTTATGATATTCGGGAGTTGGCCTTTGGCAGCTATTACCATTATCTCCCCATTCCTTTTCCTATCCTTCGAAGCCCTGAAAGTTTGGATGTCCTCTCCTATAGATTTGATGAGTTCATCTGAGCTAAAATCTGCCCACTGTTCCTTTAGGTGCCCCAAGCTCAGATCCATAAGTAAGGGGGTATGTCCCATCTGTTTGATACGTTCACAGAGTAGACGGATCTGCTCTGATTTGGTATCAAGTGTTCCAAGTATTAATATATTTTGCTTCATGAGCTAGTCCTTGCTATTTCTTAGATACATGAGAAATTCGCCTAACGGCATTGCACTATAATCTTGTATTGGTTTGCATTTTATCTTTAGGAGCATGATCACTGGGCAACCTATGATTTCATCCTTCATTGTTTCAAAATTACCAGTGCCTTTTGAGATGATGGCATCGGTCTCATTTATGATAAGCTTCACAGATCTTTCTAACTCTTCAAAGACAAGGAGGTATTTGATCCCGATTATGTCATCTACGATCTTATCAATATTAAAGTACTCTGCATCCCGTATGGTTGCATCGTCAAAAAAATAGTCATTCTTTACAATCAAGGTGATTTTTATCCCTAAGTTCTGTAACTCCTTTATCAAAAGGCTATCAAAACCTATTTCACCTGCATTATCAGCTACAAAAACCAACTTCCTTGCGTGTAGTAACGTTTCCAGCAAATCTTCTTGGGTAGAGTAGAGTCGTCGGCTTCCATTTAGTAACTCTTGTATCTCGACAAACCCAAAGGGGCTTGAAGGTTTTCCTATGGGTGCCACGTTTCCATGTAGAGAAAGGTTTATGGCCTTTGTGAGCCTTTTTTTAATGTCTTTTTCATCGTTTAGGTAGCTTTCTGCCCGATAGATGAGAGACTTGGCTACCATATTACTGTTGGCTTTTATATTCTCAAAATAATCCTTTGAAAGACTTAGGAATTCTTTGAGGTGTTCTATTACAAAATTGGTGACCTTTGCAGGGGAGGTACTGTATGTAAAGGATTCTGAGGAGAACTTTAGTATTGACCTCATGAGCTCAAACTCTTCCTCCCTACTTATTTGAGCCCCTGCTATGAGTCTCTCATAAATCCAACCCATCGTACACGTGATACATTCACCTGAAAGGTTCATCAAACGCTAACCTCCTGATACTAAGGGAGCTATGATCAGAGTATCTCCGTCTTCAAATAGTGATTCTTCGTATTCAGTCTTATGAAGCACCTTGGTCCCATTACGGATAAAAAGAAACGCTTCGAACATTTTACTTAAATCAAATTCGTTTGTGAGATTATTACCAAAAGAGTTTAGCATGGACTCAATAACACTTTTCAAAGATCCCTTTTTTACATCAACAATAATTTCATCTGTTTGAAAGCTATTTCCAAATATGAACCTATCTGTAAAGCGTATGTGTACTTTCAAGTTAGTAGTTTGCGAAATCTGCTATTTTTAATTTTCCTAATATTTGCTTTTTGGGCACTCCATCTGCGTCTAAGCCAATAGCATCGTAGTATTCTTCCAAGAGTTTATCAAAGGTCTTATAGAAAGAACCAGTTGAAGGTCCTGCATTTCTTAATGGTTCTTTTAAAAATCTTTCGGGTAATCTGTCATCTTCCCTTTTAAAGCCTTCCCTTATATTAAAAAGTCTCTCCAGTATCACTATCCTGTGTCCCACATTCCACAAATAATTTTGGTCTGAAAATTCAGGGATCCCCGTTGCTTCAAAGTAGAGGTCAGATATGTACTTTTGTGTCACATTTGTGTCGGCAAAGTTACAGAGTACCCCTGTTTCCTCAATCGCCTTTTTTATCTGATTCCAGGCAACTATATCTCCTTTGTTTTCATCTGAGAGTCTATCTACCTCCCTGGGCTCGGTAAAGCCTGATATCTCTTGCCTTGCGTAGCCATACATGTGGCTTCCGCCTATATTGGAGACTGCATAGCCCAGTCCATGGGCCTTTGCTGCCCTTGGTTCATACCCTGGGAGCTCAAGGCCCTTTGAGTGCATGGCGTAATAGTGCGACCCCCTTCCTATTTCAAGGGAGGCCTTTTTCGTGCCCTTTGCCAATAGATCGCCAATGCCTTCTCGGTAGGCCACCTTCTTTATAAGCTCCACGGTCACATCGGCTCTTCCCCAGTGGGGCTCTAACCCATCCAGCTCGTCTAAAGATACTATCTCTCTCTGGAAGAGCTCCATGAGAAAACCCACTGCCACGCCCAT
>CALKZT010000111.1 GCA_938002815.1 uncultured bacterium | reverse complement strand
CAAAATTAACACAAGTAATGTTGCCAATCTTGCAATTGCTTTGAGTTTTTTCTCACGTTTGATCTGGTCAGTTACATCTTTAGTCAAAAAACTGAGATTTATAACATTGCCAAGAGGATCCTTATTACATGTAATACCTATAGATAGGTATTTTTTCTCGCCCTTTGGCCCTGGAAGGGGTAGTATTTCCCCGCTTACTGCCCCTTCTATTTTTGCCTTCTTGATTAATTCCTCTAAGGCGCTGTCGTTACCAAAAAGTTCTTGCACCTTTCTTTGGGACAAATCAGAGCTCTTATATTCAAAGAGATACTGGGCCTGTATATTAGATGATAGGATATTTCCGTATTCATCTGTTAGGATCAACGCCTCTGGGACCTTGTCACATATCTGTTCCATGGCAAGGAGTATATCAGTCGTCCTGCGTACTCGTTTCGCCAACCACTGGTTGATTATTTCGTTTATCCAATTATGTCTCTTCCTTATCTCATCAAAATGTTCATAGGGTAGCTGTAATACCTTTGTGGGCCTCGTGGTCTTTACCGTGGCAGTCCTTCGACGATCCAGAATTGAGGCCATTTCACCAAAGATCTCTCCTGCCTCCCTTATAAGGGCAACTGTCTTGTGCCCTTTTTTTACTTCCAATGTCCCTTCCACAAGTATGAAGATGTCTAAGGAGTCATCCCCCTCATAAAAGACTATTCTTCCTTCCGGGTATTCTTTCAAATACTGGCTTAGCTCTGGATCTGATTCAATTTTTTGAAGGATTTCCACCTAGGCAATCTCCTTGCCTTTGAGATGTAAGGGACCTTTTTATCTTAGTATCTCTTTTGTCTTTGACAAGGGGATTCTTCTCTGATGTATTATAATTCCAATTTAGATCACACTGTGGGATAGGAAGCTATGAAAGCAAATACTATAATAGATTTTCACTGCCACATATTTCCGCCTGAGATTATATCGAAGAGGGAGAGTTATCAAAGGAAGGACCGTGCCTTTGAGTTACTATACCAAAATCCAAAGGCAAAGCTTATAACTGCAGAAGAATTAGTGACTAATATGACAAGTGAAGGGATTACAAAATCTGTTGTCTTTGGTTTCCCTTGGAAAGACTCAGAAATCTATAGGCTCCATAATGACTATGTGATAGAATCTATCAGAAAATTTCCTGACAAACTAATTGGTTTTGTCTGTTTTCTTCCCTCAGAGGATTCAAATCTTGTTGAAAATGAAATATTTAGATGTCTTGATTTAGGGCTTTCTGGTATAGGAGAAATTTCGTGGTATTTAGGAGATATAAGTGAAATTGTAAAGCATTTAACGGGTGTTATGGAGATCGCAAAGGGAAAAGATGTTCCTGTCTTAATTCACACAAATGAGCCTATAGGTCCTAATTACCCTGGAAAGACTAACATGACCATAAATGGTATTCATAAGATTGTAGAGACTTACAATCAAAATAAAATTGTACTTGCCCATTGGGGAGGAGGAATCTTCTTCTATCAGCTTCTAAAAAAAGATATAAGAAGCCTATACGAAAATGTCTGGTTTGATACGGCAGCCTCTCCTTATCTATACACAAAGGAGATTTACAAGATAGCAGTTGAGATCCTGGGGCCACAAAAGATAGTCTTTGGCTCTGATTACCCTTTGATCTCTCCAAGTAGGTATATTAGGGAGATGGAAGAGGCAGGTCTAAGTGAGGAGCAATTGTCCCAGCTCCTCTACAAAAACGCCTACAGGCTACTGAAAGGGGGAATCTAAGATGGAGACAGTGAGATGGGAGTTTGTGGATTCCATTGCTATTCTCAAATTCAATAGGCCCAAGAGGTACAATGCCTTTGATTTGGAGACCTTAGAGATTCTATGTAAATGCCTAAGGGACCTAAGAATAGATCCAAAGGTTTTAGGAGTTGTTATCACAGGAGAAGGAAAGGCCTTCTGTACAGGAGGGGATCTTATGTGGATCACCTCCCATGAAGGCGGGATTCAGAAGGCACTCTATGAGTTGGCCGGGTTTTATCACAGCACAATATTGGAGATAAAGAAGATGCCCAAACCAGTGGTAGCTGCATTAAACGGCATAGCCTCAGGTGGGGGCTTTTCAATGGCACTGGCATGTGATTTTAGGATCATGGAGAGATCTGCAAGGTTGAAGCAGGGCTACACGAGCAATGGCCTCAGCATAGACGGAGGAGGCAGCTTCACCCTCCAAAGACTGGTGGGAATACAGAGGGCCATGGAAATCCTTGCCCTTGATCCTGATATATCCGCTGAAACCGCCCTTTCTTGGGGGCTTGTAAACAAGGTGGTGGAGGACGGCCAATCCCTTCAGGAGGCAATTGAGTTTTTGAAGGGCTTCAGGGATAGATCCCTGGACTCCTTTGCCTCTTCTAAAAGGTTGCTCCAGGAGGCCTCAAGATTATCATTTGAAGAGGTCTTGGAAAGGGAAAGAGAGATGCTGAGCCTATGCGGGGGATCAGAAAACGGCCAGGAGGGTGTCAGGGCATTCTTGGAGAAGAGGACTCCCATATTTAATAAGTGGTTGGATTCTTGAGCGTGCAAAGGCCGTAATAGGCTCCTTTTTGGAGGAATTAGGAGAATCTCACCAAGATGGGTTCCTCTCTTAAATGGGAGGCCAAGGGCTATATTCTCTAAAGTAATTGTATCCTTGAGGTGACCTCAATGAAGTTTCTTGCTGCATGCCTTAGGTTGGCATAGGCCATCCCCAAGGCAATTATCTCCCCTAAGACCATAAGGCTATCTATATCCTCTTGGACGATATCCCACTCCTTGTGATGGTATACTCTGAGGGCTCCTATGGCCTCTCCTGAGAGCATCAATGGGAAGGAGCCTATGGACTTGATACCTTCCTTCAAGGCAAGTTCAGGATACTGTAAAAGATGAGTTGAGGCCACATCTTTTACAATTACAGGTTCGCCCCTCAAAATGCACCCCATACTCTTTTGGGGGAGCAAAGGCCCTTTGCTGAGGTACTCATAAGATAGTCCAAAGCTGGAGAGCAATTCTAACTCACCTTTGTCTTTATTTAATAGATATAAAGCCACTCCCTTTACCTCCAAGGCAGCCATGAGGAGGGTACACAGGAGATCCCCCATCTTATCGAGACTATCTGCCTGGGCTGTTGAATGACTTACTAACTTGAATATGTCTATGGTGAGATGACCCTTCTCAGACATGTATACCTCCTATGTGATTATGCATATCAAAACGTTTTTTAGATTGTTTATTGCATAATCATGGACACTTTTACCAAAGCTATAGGCTAAACGCTTGGGATTTGTTGTAAGTACCAAGGTGTCGTAGTGCAATTCATTCACGATATTTACTATTTCCTCTGGAATCGACTTCTTCTTGGGTCTAAATATGTACTTTAATTGGTCCTCCATGAATCCAGAATCGATCAGATCCCTAATTATCTCCTTTAATTTGTTTTCCTGCAATCTTAGTTCCCCTGATAGGGAAGCCATAGTTGCCCTCAGCCTCCGAAGCGATGGGTCATAGCCATCTATCTCTGGGATGGGCTGATACACGTGAAATAAAGTAACTTCTGAATATCTATCGCCACTGAATTGCTTTATCACGAAGTGTAAGGCCTTTTCATCCTTTGGGGCGAAATTAAAGGGAACCAGGATCTTTCTTGCAGCCATGTCAGACTCCTACAGATAAAAGTATGCCTAATTTTATCTATTTTTCGCTGTCCAGGCAACAAAAAAACCCTCTATCTTTCAGCATGCAAAGCTCTAAAGCCGAAGGGCCATCCCCTTCCATTTCGTAGTTATTTGAGATGGGATCCTTGTGGTTGGCAAAACAATACTTCATGTGCTGATGGAGATGGACTATTCCATATTTTAGAAGGGGTCTTTCCAAGGCAGTTGTTAGATTTTGAGATGAGGAGGGGTAAGACTATTCATGTGTTAAGCTGGGGACTATATAAATTGGCCCATGTTTTTAGGTTTGTTAATCCAAGTAGAAGCGAATTGGTTTTTTACATCATAAGATAGTGCAACCAAAAGCCCCCTATAAGCCTTTAGTATACCAACTGTACCTTGGAAGAGAGTAGCTCATCTGTTATTAATGCTGCGGCAGCAGGGATTGCACCTTCTATGAGTTCAGACTCCTCTATTTTCCTTTCCCTAAGGCAAGGGACGCAAACCAACAATCTCCCCCCTCCTTCCAACAGGTTGCCTAAAAGCTCCTTGAGGGGGGGAAAGCCAGCGGTAAATACATGGTCCACATAGCCCTTCTTGGCCAAGTAGACGCCAGTTGCTTGGAGCACAACGGTTACATCCACACCCATCGCCAGGGCTGCATTGGCCATTACAAAGGGAAGGGTGGTCCTCTCTGGATTTTCCCCTGCACAAGTTACGATATAGACAATCTTATCCTTCTGCTCTGACATAATCTCACTCCTCTCTAAAAAATTAGAGACCAAACTACATCAAGGGAGGAAATTTAGCAAGGGTGATAAAAGCGAGTTTCGATCTTCTGGGGCTTTGATTTGAGTTACCCACAATAGCTCTTACTATGAGATAATTTTTTAGGGTTTAAGAGGTACGGAGCCATACTTTCTCCCAATTTTTTCCAAGGGGATAGTGTAAGGGCTGTCTCCGTAAGATCTCCCTTGAAAAGGGGCTTCAGCCCCCAAGGGATAAACACCTAAAAGATGCAATGGGATTATCTGCAAGATGAAGCGGGTTTTATGGGTGGCCAAAAGAAATGGAAATTTTGGTTTCCAAAAAATTTTACTCCCCGGGCCGGACTCGAACCAGCAACCTAGTGGTTAACAGCCACCCGCTCTGCCTGTTGAGCTACCGGGGAATAGAGGAAAACATACCATAGGCTCCAAAAAGGTCAAGGTTTTTCTTGGCTAAAGGGCTATGGGCCTTAAGCGTTGTAAGGTGGCCTTCAGCCTTCTTGAAACTTGGGGCAAAAGGCGTTGACAAGGAGAGTGTTTAATACTAAGCTCAAATAAGCTCATTTTGGGTGATTTAAGCAAGCTTTTGAAAGAGGGGGTAGGTATGTCGGAGATAATGACTACGAAGGAAGTGGCAAAGTATTTGAAATTACACGAGATTACCATATGCAAATACGCAGCAGAGGGTAAGATCCCAGCAATTAGAATAGGTCGTGTCTGGCGCTTTGACAAAGATGCAATAGACAAGTGGATCGCTGAGGGGCATTACCCCAAGAAATCTGATTGAGAATGGGAATACGGTTCGGGGAGGATACGATGGAAAGGTTCTTGTTTGTACTGACCAGAGGTGCAGAGGATCCCACAAGGGTGGTTAGGTGCTTTCAGTTTGCCAAGATAGCCAAAGAGAAGGGGCACGAGGTGGTGGTATTTTTGGTGGACGATGCGGTTTATCTTACAAATCTGGGCATAGCTGAGAGGATTAAGGCACCTACAGGTGATGAATTAATAAATTACTGGAGATTCTTGGTGGAAAAGGGCGGGGTGATAATGGTCTGTAAGCCATGTGCCGAGGCCAGGATGATAGGCCCTGATGAACTGCCAAAGGGGGTCCAGATAGGGACAGGGGCTCAGCTTATTGATATAGCTGCCCAATCAAAGGTCTTTACCTTTTAGTGCCTATTTCGCCTTAATTACTTCAATAGACTCATTCCTTGGGGCAATGTATTCGCTCAAAGACTACGCATATGAACTCCCCAAAGAGTTAGTGGCCCAGGAGCCAGCTTTAGAGCGGGACCAAAGTAGATTGATGCTTGTAGACAGAAGGGAGAGGAGCATCTGCCATCACCGTTTCTTTGAACTCCCAAAACTTCTGAGGGCAGGGGATCTGTTAGTGGTAAACGACACAGAGGTAATGCGGGCAAGGCTTATAGGGAGGAGGCCTACGGGGGGTAAGGTGGAGGTGCTCATACTGGATACAAGGGGGGATTTGGATAAGAGAAGGTGTCTTATCAGGGCCAGAAAGAGGCTCCCCTTGGGGGAGAGGATCATCTTTGACGAAGAAAACAGCGCCACTGTGGAGGCATTTCTGGGAGACGGAACCGCTCTTTTGAGCTTTTCCCTCAAGGGTAATCTTATGGACTTTTTGGATGGTAAAGGTCAGTTGCCTCTACCACCGTACATTGCTCCACCCAGGAGGGATAAGGTCTCCTTCTATTGGGAGAGGTATCAAACGGTCTACTCCAGATCAAAGGGAGCAGTGGCTGCTCCCACTGCCGGGTTACACTTTTCCAAAAGGGTCTTAGAGGAACTAGGCTCCTCTGGGATAGGGATCACATCCGTAACCCTTCATGTGAGTTATGGGACCTTTAAGCCGGTTAGGACAGAGGATATAAGAGAACATAAGGTGGACCCTGAGCCCTTTGTTGTCTCAGAGCAGGCGGCGGAAGAGATAAACGAGGCGCTGTCTCAGAAGAGGAGGGTCATATGTGTTGGGACCACCTCTCTTAGGGCAGTGGAGTCTGCCGCGAGCCCAGAGGGGGTGGTGATTCCCACCTCGGGGGTAACCGATCTCTATATCTTTCCGGGCTATAGATTTAAGATTCCCTCTGGCCTCATAACCAATTTCCACCTCCCCAAGACCTCCCTCCTCTTTTTGGTGGCCGCTTTTATGGGGTTAGACCTCCTAAAGGAGGCCTATCATATTGCTATCCAAGAGAGATACAAATTTTTTAGCTATGGGGATGCAATGCTGATACTGTGAGGAAGATTTGGGTCTTGGCTTCGAGATCAAGAAATGTTCAAAGGATTCAAGGGCAAGGATAGGTCTGGTCAGGACGTCCCATGGCCCTTTTGCGACCCCTGCCTTTATGCCTGTGGGGACGCAGGCCACTGTGAAGGCTTTGAGCCCCCACGATCTTAGGGGGGCAGGGGTAGAGATAATACTCTGTAACACCTATCACCTCTATCTGAGGCCAGGTCACAAGGTAATAGGTGAACTGGGAGGATTGCATCAGTTTATGGGATGGAATGGCCCTATACTTACAGACAGTGGAGGTTTCCAGGTCTATTCCCTGAGCAAATTGAGGAAGATAGAAGAGGAGGGCATCCTCTTTCAGTCCCACCTAGATGGATCCAGGCACTTCTTTACCCCAAGGCTTGCTATTGAGATACAGGAGGAGCTTGGATCTGATATAGCAATGGTCTTGGATGACTGTCCCCCGTATCCCTGTACCTACGAGAGGGCAAAGAGCTCTGTAATGAGGACCCTTAGGTGGGCTGAGAGCTCAAAGGAGGCAAAGGGCTTAGAGGGGCAGGCCCTTTTTGGAATAGTTCAGGGGAGTCTATTCAGGGATCTGAGAGAGGAATGCCTAAAAGGTTTGACCAAAATCGGCTTTGATGGATACGCCATAGGAGGGCTGGCGGTAGGGGAGGATGTAGGGAAGAGGTTAGCGACCCTAAGGGATCTTTTGCCACAGATGCCCCCTGAGTCTCCCAGGTACCTGATGGGGGTGGGCACTCCCTATGAGATCTTAGAGGGGGTGAAGATGGGGGTAGACATGTTTGACTGTGTGATCCCCACCAGGAATGCAAGGAACGGGACCCTGTTTACGAGCCTTGGGAAACTCAATATCAGGAATTCCCAATACAAGACAGATAAAAGACCTTGCGATCCTACGTGTAATTGTTATACGTGTAAGAATTACTCCAGGGCCTACCTGAGGCATTTATATGTTTCTAAGGAGCTTTTGGCCTATAGGCTGGGGACCATACACAATGTGGCCTTTTTTATGAACCTGATGGAGAGGATCAGAAGGGCCATAATGGAAGAGAACTTGGGGGCACTGGAAGAGGAGATTTCAATTTATTTTGGCCAGGAGGATGAACATGGATTACTTAGCCTATGCGATGGGTAGTGGGTCTGGAGGCAATGCGGCAACCCCCCAAGGAGGGGCGTTCGCCACCTTCATTCCGTTGATCTTGATGTTTGTGATCTTCTATTTTTTGCTCATAAGGCCACAGCAGAAGAAGGCAAGACAACACAGAGAGATGCTAAATGCCCTCAGGGTGGGGGACAATATAGTAACCTCAGGTGGCCTCTATGGCACAATAACGGGGATAGGAGACGGTGTCGTGACGGTGGAGATAGCCCCCAAGGTAAGGGTAAAGATAAGCCGAGGTTCCATAGCTGCTGTGCTCGGAAGAGGGCAGGATGTGGCACAGAAAGGGTAAAGGAGAAAGAAGGTGAAGAAGAGCCTGACCTGGCGTCTCATTGTTATTGTAGCTATACTTATTTGGTCCCTAATCTCTATCACCCCTTCCATAAATCCTGACCTACCAAGTTGGTGGAAGAGGTTTTTGCCCCAAAAGAGAATAAATTTGGGCCTGGACCTAAAAGGGGGCATACATATGATCTTGGAGGCAGATACCCAAAAGGCTATTGAGGCCCACATGGATGGGGTCATAGAGGAGCTAAAAAGGGAGGCTAAGGGAGAAAAGATAAAACTGAGAGATATACGAAAGAGGTCCTTTGGGGAGATAGAAATCCTTTTGGAGGAGGAAAGGGAAAAGGAGAGGCTTCAGGAAGTAGTTGGGAGGAGGTTCCCAGACTTTTCTGTCTCTTTTAAAAGGGGCGAATCAGGTATCGAGGCAGTATTGACACTTTCCTCACAGGCCCTAAACAGACTGAAGGAGCTTACCTTAGAGCAGGCCCTGGAGACCATAAGAAACAGGGTGGATCAGTTTGGTGTGGCGGAGCCCGAAATCAGGAAGCAGGAAGAGGGGAGGATCCTTGTGCAACTTCCAGGGATCCAAGAGGTGGAAAGGGCCAAGGAGATAATAGGTAAGACTGCCTTACTGGAGTTTAAACTGGTGGACGAAGAGCATAGCCTTGAAGAGGCCCTAAAAGGGAATGTGCCCCCAGGCTCACAGATCCTCTATCATGTAAGCAAGGATCCCAAGACTGGTCAGGTCACGAAGGTGCCGTATCTGCTGAAAAAAAAGGCGCTACTTACGGGCTCAAGGATAGTGGATGCGAGGGTTCAGATAAACCAACAATATAATGAGCCCTATGTGACCCTCAGCTTTGATGCCATGGGCGCAAGGCTTTTCGAAAGGATTACGGAGGAAAATGTACACAAAAGGCTTGCCATAGTGCTGGATGGGAATGTCTATTCTGCCCCTGTAATCCAGGAGAAGATCTCAGGGGGGAGGGCCCAGATCACAGGCAGGTTTACCCTTGAGGAGGCCAAAGACCTTGCAATTGTTCTGAGGGCCGGTGCCCTACCAGCGCCGGTAAAGATCGTAGAGGAAAGGACCGTAGGCCCCTCCCTGGGAAAGGACTCCATAGATGCAGGACTGAAGGCGACGGTGGTAGCAGGTATCGCTATAGGGATATTCATGCTCATCTATTATAACCTCTCCGGGCTCATAGCTAATCTCATGCTGCTGCTGGATGTGTTACTCATTATGGCAGGTCTGGCAATCTTCGGGGCTACCCTGACCCTCCCCGGCATAGCAGGTATAGCACTCACCCTTGGAATGGCAGTGGATGCCAATGTACTCATCTACGAGCGGATAAGGGAGGAACTCAGAAACGGCAAAACTCCTATGGCAGCAATAGATACGGGTTTCAGCAGGGCGACTGTCACCATTCTGGATGCCAACATAACAACGTTAATTGTGGCACTCGTTTTATTCCAGTTTGGCTCTGGTCCCATAAGAGGCTTTGCGGTTACCTTGAGCCTTGGGATAATAGCAAGTGTGTTCACAGCAGTTTTCGTGGGAAGGATAATTTTTGATTACCTCTACGGAATTTTAAGGCTTAAAAAAGTAAGCATTTAGGAGCGGATATGCAGTTCATAAAACCAGACATAAACATAGACTTTGTTGGAAAGAGGAAGTTCTTTATTTCAATCTCATGTTTATTGATTCTTGGTACCATAGTTCTCTTAATTTTAAAAGGAGGGCTAAAGTACGGAATAGACTTTACTGGCGGCCTCATGATCCACATAAGGACCTCTTCTTCAATCTCTGCAGCCGAAGTGCGGGCGGTACTTCAAAATACCTCAGCCAAAGAGAGCCTTGTCCAGGACTTCGGGGAGAAGGGATCTAAAGAGTTTCTAATCAGGGTTGCCTCAGAGGATATAGACATCAAGAAGGTATATGATGAGATAAAAGAGGCCTTCAAAGGTGTTAAGGGCGAAGAAGTGGAGATAAGAAGGGTTGAGATGGTGGGCCCTAAGATAGGCGAAAAGTTGGCAAGGGAGGCCTTGCTTGCTGTATTTTTCTCTATCCTCTTTATGGCAATTTATATATGTGGAAGGTTTGAACACAGATGGATTGCAAGTGCAATCATGGCTGGAGCCCTAAGCGGTGCTGTTTATGTCGCATACATAATGGGAGTAAGTATAAAGGTCATGATTATTATAGCTGCAGTCTTAAGTATAGTGATTTCATATCTTTTGCGTTTTAATTATTCTATTGGTGCTATGGTTGCTTTGATTCATGATGTCACGATTACACTTGGGGCAATCTTGGTAACAGACATCGAAATATCGATCCCTCTCGTTGCAGCACTACTTACCATCATAGGTTATTCACTAAATGACACAATTATTGTCTACGATAGAATAAGGGAAAATCTCAGAACTTCCTTAAAGTCCGATTTTGCAAATGTTATAAACAGAAGTGTAAATCAGACATTGAGCCGGACTCTTTTAACTGCTGGGAGTACTATTTTGGCTCTTATAATCTTGTATTTCTTGGGAGGTGCAATTATCAAAGATTTTTGTTTTGTTCTTATTGTGGGCCTTTTTGTTGGCACCTACTCGTCTGTTTATATAGCCAGCCCTGTGCTTCTATATCTTAAGAGAGATAGGATTTCGAAGATGTGAGGAAATGGGTCTTATTAACATTTCTCGCTATATCCTTAGTCTTATATTCTCTATGGAACTTTCTTTTAAATGGACCTCAGTTTTATGGGATTCAAGTGAATGTAAATGGCAAAATTGTCGAAGTGCCCAATTATTCCTCCATTGAGCTTATGTCAGAGGATCATGTCTATATAAGTAGGCTGAAGACAAATCTGCCTTTAAACTTAGGGATAAAACTTAGATCAAAAGATATTGATACAGAAGGCTTACTATCTTCTCCCCAGAGGTTTGGGGATTTTCTAAATGACAAGTCATTCCCCGAAGGAGAGGTGACGGTAAGTGTCATGTTCTCCGGTATAAAGCTGGGGCAGATTTCATTTAAGATAAAGCCCCTTATGGAAGAATACCTTGAGAGGGCAACACTGATAATAGATCCTGAAAAAAAGCTCCTTTTTTTATTGAGGGGGATCCAAGAGACCGGGTACCCCAGACCCCTTCTTAAGGAGTACGTGAATAACCTGGAAAGGCTGGAACCTAAAAGGAAGGCCTACTATCTTACGGCGATTGATCCCAATAGGGTTGATGACAAGGGTATCCTTTGGGGCCTTCTGAGGGAGGCGAAAGAGTTGGGTATGGGGGAGATTCTGGAAGGAGTGGTAAAAAGGATCCTTGAGATGGATCCAAAGGATTCCCAGGCCCTTTGGTATGCTGCCAGGTTTTGGGAGGAGATGGGGGATTTAGAAAAGGCAGAAGGCTACTACAGGGAGGGCTTGAAGCGATGGGGAAGGCTCAGGGAACTACTCTTGGGACTTGTCAGGGTCCTGGTAGATAAGGGGGAAACAGCCCTTGCTAAGGCCTACCTGGAGGAGTTGGAAAAAGGGGAGAGGGACCAAGAATACTATCAGTTGCTATCCAGGGTTTCGAAGGAATTAAATGACATAAAGGCCTATGTGGATGCAATGGATGGCTATTTCAATTTAAAACCAGGCGATCTAGAAGGTAAGTTAGAATTTTTGAATTTTTTGCTCCAAAATAACCTGGAGAAGGAGGCTAATTTTTATACCGATGATATAATATCAAAGGCCTTAGGAGAACCAGAAATTCTCGTTAGATTGACACAGCTTCTGGAAACTTATAAAAAAGATGACTTGCTCCTCAAGGCATATACCGCCCTGGCTAATGAAGGTATTGGAAAAGATATCGTTCTATTTAATATGGGTACAATAGAGTATGATAGGGGTAACCATACAAAGGCCAAGGTATATTTGGAGGATTATATAAAAAGAGCGGGTGAGGATAAATCTGCCCTTATGATCTTACTGGATATTTACAGGAGAGAAAATAATTACTTAAAGGTAATGGAAACCGGTAACTCTCTGTTAAAGCTTGGCCTAAAAGAGCCATGGCTTTATGAATTGCTCTTCAATACATATATGAGAACTAAAAAATACGATCTTTCAGCTAACTTGTGCAAAGATGCTACAAAACTTTTCCCTGATGAGCCTAAATTTTATCACTGCTTAGTAGAATCCTATATCCAAACCGATAGGCTAAAAGAGGCAGAGGAGGTAATTGAAGGATACCTCAAGAGGGACCCCAAGGACCCAGGTATCCTCCTAAAATTGGCCGAGATAAGGCATAGAATGGAAGATATATTTGGCACCATAAAGGCCCTTGAGAGATACCTCCAAATGAGGCCGGATGACCAGGAGGTGCAAGAGCAGTATCTAAGACTGAGGCTTTTGTATCTGGAAGAGAAGAGGTAGGCCTTATGATAGAGGTGGCAGCGGGGGTGATTGTGAGGGAAGGGAAGGTCCTCCTGGCAAACAGGAGAGAGGGAGAGAATGAGGGTCTCTGGGAGTTTCCAGGGGGGAAGAAGGAGAAAGGGGAGGGGATCAGAGAGTGTCTCAAAAGGGAGCTCTTTGAAGAGCTGGGGATAAGGGTGAGGGTCTTAGACCTCATATGTAAAGAAGAGGGTAAACTGGGAGAAGATTCCCTTGCCCTATACTTTTTTATCTGCGAGATCCAAAGTGGAGAACCTCGGCCAGAGGAGGGTCAAAAGATAGTGTGGGTAGATCCGGGTGAGTTGGGTTCTCTTCGGCTTTCGCCATTAGATAGGGGTGCACTAAAAAAGATCCAGGAGGAGGTAGAGGAACATGTTCAGAAAGAAAAAGGATGTAGACTATAGGAGGTTTGGGGAAGGGGTGGAGCTTTCCACACTGGTCCATGGCAGTAAGACCTCTTTAGTGGAATTTAGGCTAAAGGCCGGGACGGAGATCCCTATGCACCGGCACCCCTATGAGCAGACGGGTTATCTGGTTTCGGGTGCGGTAGTATTCAAGATAGAGGATGAGGATTTCATGGCCATGCCAGGGGATGCCTGGTCTGTGGAGGAGAACATAATGCATGGGGCCAGGGTATTAGAGGACTCAGTGATTATTGAGGTCTTTTCTCCACCAAGGGCCGATTACATGTAGGGGAAGGGGACTATAATTTAGGTTGAAAGGGGTTCAGGTTTGAGGCTATTTTAGGTGTTACATCTCCCTAAGAGGGTGCTATGGCCAGGATAGATGCCTTTTTTAAGCTCATGAACGAACAGGGGGCCTCGGATCTCCACATGGTGGCAGGGCAACAGCCTGCACTCAGGATTCGAGGGGAATTGGAGAGGATCAAATATCCTCCCCTAGACAACGATACCCTAAAGGCCATGCTCTATGAGATCACGCCAGAGGACAAGATCAAGGTCTTTGAGGAGACCGGTGATGTGGATTTTGCATATGAGATCCCTGGAGTGGCCAGATACAGGGCAAACTTCTTTTTACAAAAAAATGGTATCGGCGCTGTGTTTAGACAGATACCCGACAAGATCCTCAGTTGTGATGAATTGGGACTCCCCCCTGTGATAAAGCGTCTGGCCAGCCTTCCCAGGGGGCTTGTGCTGGTAACGGGTCCCACGGGAAGTGGTAAATCTACTACACTGGCTGCCATAATAAACGAGGCAAACCTCACAAGGAAGGACCACATAATCACCATAGAGGACCCCATAGAGTTTGTCCATAAATCAGAAAAGGCCATAGTAAACCACAGAGAAGTGGGAAGACATACCAAATCCTTTGCTGCGGCACTGAGGGGGGCACTCAGGGAAGACCCGGATATCATCCTTGTGGGCGAGATGAGGGATCTGGAGACGATTCGCCTTGCAGTGGAGGCAGCTGCCACCGGACATCTGGTCTTTAGCACGCTTCATACCATAAGTGCACACAAGACAGTGGACAGGATAGTGGAGGTCTTCCCTGTAGATGAGCAGGAGCAGATAAGAAATACCCTGGCAGATTGTATCAGGGCAGTGATATCCCAAACACTCTTTAAACGGATAGATCGAAAGGGTAGGGTGGCTGCCTTGGAGATCATGATAGCCACTCCTGCAGTGAGAAATCTCATCAGGGAGGCCAAGACCTTCCAGATCCCAAACATGATTCAGACGGGGAAAAAATATGGGATGCAGACCTTAGATGATGCAATACTGGATCTGTTGAATAAGAAGATCATCTCTCCAGAGGAGGCCTATTCCAAGTGTGTGGAGAAGGCCAGGTTTATTCAGTATCTGAAATCTCCTCCAGAGGACTTTACTGAGGTGTAACATGAGGCAACAGGAACTGGATAGGATCCTAAATGCAATGCTGGACTCCTATAAGGATGTCTCTGACCTGAATATCACCGTGGGTAAGCCCTTTCAGGTGGAATCTGCAGGTGAGCTTAAGCCAGTGGCCTTAGATCCTCCCATCGAGAGGCTCACACCTTATCAGACCGAGCTC
Source organism: uncultured bacterium (assembly GCA_938002815.1). Classification (GTDB taxonomy): domain Bacteria; phylum Desulfobacterota; class DSM-4660; order Desulfatiglandales; family CALKZT01; genus CALKZT01. Next base: position 15,179 of record CALKZT010000111.1, on the reverse strand, counting down.
TTTGCCCTGAATCTCATCCACAATGACAGGAGGCTCCTTAAGATTTTGCTCACGGAGGGATCTTGCGACCTCTCCTATCAGCTGGCAGGCAGGGCAAGATTTAGGGTAAACATATTCTCCCAGAAGGGAAACTACTCTGTGGTAATGAGGCAGCTTGCCACCAGGATCCCTACCCTAAGAGAATTGAACCTGCCCCCAGTATTTGAAAAGATGGCCCAGGAGAGGAACGGGATAATTCTGGTCACAGGTGCAACGGGTAGCGGAAAATCAACTACCTTGGCCGCTATGTTAGATCTCATAAACGAGACAAAATCCGTCCATGTGGTCACATTGGAGGACCCGGTGGAGTTTGTGCACCCCCAGAAGAAGGCCACCTTTAACCAGAGGGAATTGGGTGCAGACTTTGACACCTTTGCCTCCGGCCTTAGGGCAGCGCTGAGGCAGGCCCCTAAGGTGATACTTGTGGGAGAGATGAGGGACAGGGAGACGGTGGAGATAGGTCTTTCAGCCGCTGAGACAGGGCACCTTGTCATGAGCACACTCCATACCGTGGACGCAGGCCAGACCATCAACAGGATACTTGGGATGTTCAGTACAGAGGAGGAGAGACAGGTCAGGATAAGGCTTGCCGATACCATAAGGTGGGTCGTGTCCCAAAGGCTTTTGCCCAAGGTGGGGGGAGGAAGGGTAGCTGCCTTTGAGATAATGGGTTCCAATTTGAGGACAAAAGAGGTGATCCTAAATGGTGAGTCCGAGGGTAAGACCTTCTATGAGATCATAGAGTCTTCAAGACCCTTTGGATGGATGACCTTTGACCAGTGTATTGTGGAGCTTTACGAAAACGGCCTCATAACAGAGGAGACTGCGCTCAGTTATGCCTCCAGGAAGCCAGTGGTATTGAGGGCTATTGACCATATAAAGGCCTCCAGGGGGGAGAAGACCACAGACATAGAAGGCCTTACCATAGATGTGGAATATGGGAAGAAAAGGTCTTAGGAGACGGATCCAAGATGAAAATCCAGTGTCGGGGATGCAATACGAGATTGGAGATCCCGGACGAGCGATTGCCCTTGGGCAAAAAGGTGATCCTCCAGTGCCCAAAATGTGGGGAAAGGATGTCGGTAATAAGAGAAGATAAGACAGCTCAGGTAGAGGTCCATGGGGAGACGCAACAAAGGGTATACCTAAAGGGTGTCGAGATACCAGAGTATGAAGAAGGCAATAGATACGCTCTGGTGATCGTGGATTCGGAGGAATTGAAGGGCCAGCTCATGAAAGAGATTACAAGCCTTGCTTATAGACCCCATTTTGAAGATAATTTAGAAATTGCCCTGGAAAAGTTGAAGGCCTATAAGTTTGATCTTTTGGTTTTACAAGAGCCCTTTAGAGGTATTAGTTTAATCTCTAACCCAGTAATGGAATATATAAACCAGCTTAACATGATTGTCAGGAGAGAAATGTATATAATTGCAATAAGTGATGGACTTAAGACTTCTGATCCAATGATTGCATATTCAATGAGTGTTGAATTGGTCTTAAACATAAAAGATTTAGATAGATTTTCAAAATTGGTATCAGATGGTATCAAAAACAAACAGAGTTTTTATAGAGCATTCTTAGAAACGATGAAGGAGCTAAAAAAGATCTAATGAACGATTCCTGGAAAAAGAGAGGTTATCTCATCAGGATTGAAAGTTGCATAAGAACTATCCTCGATGTCAAAAAAGTTCTTGAAAGCTCAAAGGCAAACCTTCAGATCCTAAATGATGTAAGGGAAATAGAACTGGCAAGTCAACAGATAGACCCAGATTTGATTTCTGAAGAAGATGTTTCAATGCTTGAAGAGGCAACGAACAAATTGATGAGGGAGCTAAAACCCCTTTGGGAGGCAGACTCGGTAGGTTATATATATAAGGATGTGATCCACTGAGGATAGGGGGAAGGGGCTCAGTAGCCCCTTCTAATTATTCTTTTTTCAACCTTCTTACAGACAGTGCTATCTTTTCAGGACTCAAGGGCAGGGAATTGATCCTGATACCTGTTGCGTCGTAAACGGCGTTTGCGATTGCCGGGGCCACTGCGACCAGGCCAGGTTCCCCAACTCCCTTTGCGCCAAAGGGCCCTTCCTTGTCCATGGTCTCCACCAGTTCCACCTCTATGGGGAAGGAAAGGTCATTGGCAGAGAGGATCTTGTAGTCCAAGAAGTTGGGATTTAGCATCCTGCCCTTATCCCTCTTATACTCCTCAGAAAGTGCAAAACCCAAGCCCTGGACTGCTCCACCATAGATCTGCCCCAATATGGAATGTCTATTTAAGACCTTTCCCACATCGTGGGCTGCCACATATTTGAGGATCTTTACATGCCCTGTCTCTAAATCCACCTCTACCTCGGCGCCCTGGGCACCGAATATGTAGGTGGCAGAGAGGTTTCCTATGCAGGTGTCCTTGTCGAGCATCTGGTTACAGGGGTCATAGAAGGCCTCTGTTATGATCATTGTCCCCTGTTCCTTAAAGTGGGCCTCCCTTATTAATTCATCGAGCCCCATCCTCAGGTATTTGTTTTGCGGTTGGGATCTTAGATAGAGGACGTTCTCCTTCAATTCAAAGTCCTCTGGCTCCAATGGCCTATTTATGCCAAGGTCAGGGATTTGGAAGTTGGGGTCCTTTTTCTTCATCTGGGAGAGCTTAAAATTTACCCTGTTTAGGAAGTGCTCTGCTGCCAGCTGAAAGATCTTCTCCCTTGCCTTTTGTGCGGCCATAATCACTGCGTTACAGGCAGTAAAGGCACCACGGCTGGCATGGGTCCCCACGTCCCATGGGCATGTGGCAGTATCTCCTGTGACCACCATGACCCTATCTGGGGTCACCCCCAGTGCCTCGGCAGTGGCAACTGTAAGGGCAGCCACCAAGCCCTGTCCCATCTCTATGGCGCCAGTAACCACAGTGGCATAGCCAAAGTCATCTATCTTTAAGATAACCCCTGTGCCGTCTGATCTATAGACCCTCCCAGAGCCTCCCACATGGAATAGGCATGCAATACCAACGCCCCTGGCCTTGTTTCGGCCCTTGCCCCTTTTCTCTTTCCAGTTCAGTTTCTGGGCCACTGCCTTTAGGCATTCCTCCATACCACAGGTGGTTATGCGGAGACCCATTGGGCTGATGTCGTCTGGTATGTTTTTGTTTATGAGCCTCATATCCAGGGGGTCAATGTTTGCTTCCTCTGCCAAGTGGTCCAGGTTGGTCTCTATGGCCCAAGCTGCCTGGGGATTTCCATATCCCCTCATGGCCTGGCAGTAAGTGTTGTTGGTGTATACGTGTCTTGCCTCGTAAAAGACATTGGGTACCCTGTATATGGAAGAGATGGGAAGCATCATGACCGAAGGTGTGGTCGCCCCCCAGGAGGTATAGGCACCGTTGTCCAATAACATCCTCACCTCCCTAAAGAGGAGCCTTCCATTTTCGTCACACCCCTGAAGGATCTTTGTCCTGGTGGACTGCCTGGGAGACAGGGTCTTGGACTCCTCCTCCCTATCCAACACTATCTTCACAGGTCTGCCTGTCTTATAGGCGAGAAGAATTGCTATGTATTCGTAGCCATGGGTATCCAAACCACTCCCAAAAGAGCCACCCAAGGTGGGCACAATGACCCTTGTATTTTTGCCTTTCAGGCCCATGGAGGCCAGTGCCCTATTGAAGTCGTTCTGTGCCAGGAAAGGGATCTGGGTCTTTGTGTAGATAATGAGATTTCCCTGGAGGTCAAATTCTGCAATGCAACCAGAGGTACCCAAGGAGGCATGGAGGATAGGGGGGGTCTCCAGATAGTCCTCTGCAATGTACTTGGCCTTCTTTTTTGCCTCTTCCACGTCCCCTGCATTAAATTTCCATGAAACAGGGACCCAATTGTCCTTCTTGGGTCTGCCCTGAGGATCTGTCTCATGGATCAGTGGGGCACCTTCTTTTAGGGCCTCCTCGGGATCGAAGACACCTGGAAGCTCTTCATATTCCACCTTTATGAGTTCCAAGGCCTCCTCTGCTATTTCAGGGTCAATGGCAGCAACCGCAGCCACCTCGTCCCTGAACTGCCTTACCTTCTCCTTTTTCAAGGCAATGTTGTCCCTAATGAACCCAAACCTCACCTCGGGGGTGTTGTAGGCAGTGATTACGGCCCTTACCCCTGGTAGTCTTTCTGCCTTGCTGGTGTCTATATTGAGTATCTTAGCATGCGCATGCTCGCTATACTTTATCTTTCCATAAAGCATTCCAGGCCTTTTGAGATCGTGTATGTAGAGGGCCCTGCCCGCTACCTTATCCGGGGCGTCTGGCCTTGGTACTGGTTTTCCCACAAAGCTATATTCATTCATCTTAACCTCTCCCATCTCCTTTTAACTTTTGGGAGGCCAGTTTTATGGCATCCACTATCTGAACGTAGCCTGTGCACCTACAGAGGTTACCGGAGATTCCCCTCCTGATCTCCTCCTCTGTGGGGTTGGGTGTCTCATCCAAGAGGGCCTTGGCAGACATCACCATCCCTGGCATGCAGAATCCGCACTGAACCGCTCCCGCCTCCACAAAGGCCTCTTGGATTGGGTGTAGCCTTCCTCCTTCCCCTATGAGGCCTTCTACTGTAGTCACAGACCGTCCTTCCACTTCAAGGGCAGGGAATAGGCAAGCATTTACTGCAAGCCCGTCCACCAAGACTGTACATGCGCCACACTCTCCCTGCCCGCATCCTTCCTTTGTCCCGGTCAGCTCGAACTTCTCCCTCAGGAGGTCTAAGAGCATCTTGTGGCTTTCTATCTCCTGTTCCACCTCAAAACCGTTCAAGGTAAAATGAACTACCCTTTTCATAGTCCCTCCTATAGGTCCTCTATCCCTGAGGCCTTCTCAATAAGCCTCCTCACCACTACCCCAGAGAGGTGTCTACGGTATTCCTCTGATGCCCTCACATCTGAGATGGGTTGTACCTCTTTTTCTGCCATCTTTTGGGCCTCGTCTAAGAGATGCCCAGTGAGCCTCTGCCCAGTTAACCGCTCCTCTACCCCCCTCAGTCTAAGGGGGACTGGAGCCACAGCACCCAAGACAAGTCTCACGGATCTCACCTCCTCCTTTTCCAAGGAGATGGCGATGGCACCATTTACAATGGCGATGTCCTGGCTTACCCTGCCTATCTTTTGAAAGGAAAACCTCGTCTCCTGGTCAGGCATCCTTACCGAAAGGCCCAATAACACCTCGTCATTGGCCTTTCTTGTCTTACCTGGCCCCTCAAAGAAATCCTCCAAGGGGATAGTTCGATCGCCTTCAGGACCCCTTAAGGTAAGGGTGGCACCCAGTACCATTAAAGGAGGTAGTGAATCTGCTGAGGGCGCAGCATTGCATATATTTCCGCTTATGGTTGCCACATTTCTCACCTGAGGGTTTGCCAATACCTTTGAGGCCTCTATTAGCACAGGGAGGTGGCTCTGAACTATTTCGGATCTCAATATCTCTCTGAATGTGGTCATGCCACCAATCCTTACCGACCCATTTTCCCTGCTAATCCCCTTTAGCTCACCTATCCTCCTCAAGGATACCAGGTAGTTAACTCGCAAGGCCCTTTGCTTTAACCTGACCAAGAGATCTGTCCCTCCTGCTACATACCTTGCCTCTAAACCATATCCCTTTACCAAGGATATGGCCTCTTCCAAGTCCTTTGGGATAATATAGTCAAATCTATTCATGTTCACCTCATATGCCTCTGTTATCAAAGACCCTTTTGCTCTTGCGATCTGTCCTGGGAAGTGCCCCGTAATCAACTATCTCCACAGCGGCACTTACCAGAATCTGTTTCTTGATCTCCTCTTCGACCCTCCTTTTGAGCTCCATGTCCTTTGAGGGGTCCATGCCCATTTCCCGTTCCACCTTTAGCGTCATATAGTCTTTACCATCCTCTCCTCTGTCCAGGATGATCTGATACTCGCTACCTAAGCCAGATATGTGACTTATGATGTGATCTATCTGACCGGGATAGATGTTTACGGCCCTGAATATGATCATGTCATCGGACCTGCCCAAGATCCGGTCATGGCGGGGAAGTATTGACCCGCAGGGGCATTGGCCTGGGATGAGTCTGGTGAGGTCCCTTGTCCTATACCTGATCAGTGGGACCGCCTCTTTTTTGAGGGTGGTTACGACCATCTCGCCTATTTCGCCCTCTGGTACTGGTTCAAGGGTCTCTGGGTCCAAGATCTCTAAGATGTAGTAGTCTGCCCAGTAGTGGATTCCGGTGTGATAGACGCAATCCAATCCCGTCCCGGGTCCGTAAAGCTCTGTCATACCAGGTATGTCAAAGAGGTGCTCTACACCCAACAGCTCCTTTATCCTCTTTCTCATGGCATCGCTGGAGCGCTCGGATCCAAAGATCACCTTTTTTAGGGCGATCTGATCTCTGATGCCCCTTTTGTGTACCTCCTCTGCCATTAGTAAGGCCATGGAGGCTGTGCAGCACAGCACAGTGGACTGAAAGTCCACCAAGAACTGGCATTGCATATCTAAGTTCCCAGGGCCCACTGGAATTGCCATGGCACCGAATTCTTCGCAACCCAACTGAAACCCAACCCCTGCTGTCCAAATCCCATATCCCACTGCGATCTGGACCCTGTCTAAGAGGGTGAGCTCTGCCATTTCATAACACCTGGCGAAGAAATGTGCCCAGTCCTGTATGTCCTTCTTCGTATAGGAGAGGACCTTTCTCTTGCCAGTGGTGCCAGAGGAGGCGTGTATCCTCACCACCCTCTCAAACGGGACAGAGAGTAGCGGGAAGGGATAACCATCTTGGAGGTCTTGGGCGGTGGTAAAGGGAAGCTTTTTGATATCCTCTAAGCCCCTGATATCCTCTGGCCTTACATGGGCCTTCTCCATCTTCTCCCTGTAAGCCCTGGATCCAAAATAGGCATGGTTTACGGTCCACTTGAGACCTTCCAGTTGAAGGGCCTTCAGTTCTTCAACAGTTTTGACAGTTGGCATAAATCTTTGCATGGTTGCCCCCCATATTTCTTATTTTACCAAATTTGGTAAAAAGGTGATCAATTTGGGAAATGCCATCATGACAAGAACTGCTGCTACGTAAGTTGGTATGAGATAGATAACACCCTTGAAGATCTCCTCGAGTTTTACATCCCTTGCCATGCCCCCAACCACATAGGCAGTGGCTGCCACCGGAGGGGTCACTGCACCGAGGGTGGTAATCACAGTGACTTCTATGGAAAACCATAGGGGGTCGTAACCCAACTTTTCCACCACGGGATAGAAGATGGGTATGGTGATAAGGAGCAGGGCGAGGGCATCCATCACCATTCCCCCTATGATGTATATAACAAAGATGATACCGATAATCACGATTCCTGGGACAGGTAGGCTCGCAGCCCAAGAGGCAACCAGGAAGGGGATCCTGGTAACTGCCAGAAATTTTCCAAATATTACGGCACCTGTTACTATCATGATCACCATGGCGGATACACGCAAAGTGTCCAAGACTGAGGCCACAAATCCCTTCCATGAGAGGGTCCTCTGGACAAGGGCAATAATCAAAGCCAAAAAAGAGCCCACTGCCCCTGCTTCAGTGGGTGTAAAGACCCCTAAATAGAGCCCTATCATAACCGCAAGGAAGAGGATGAGCATCTCTGTGGAACCGGGCAGGGCCACTATCCTCTCCTTCCAGGTGGACTCCTCCCCCGCTGGCCCCCACTCGGGGTGGATTTTACAGACAAAATAGACCCCCAATATCAGAAAAGAACAAAGGATCAGACCTGCTACCAAGGCCCCGTAAAAGAGCTTTGCAATGCTTAGGCCCGTACTGAGCCCGATAATAATTAGGACCACACTGGGAGGTATCACTACCCCAAGGGTAGAACCACATGCGATGGTCCCTGTGCTGAGGAGGGAACTGTAGTTGTATCTTTTCATCTGCGGGTAGGCCACTGCGGTCATCGTGGCAGCTGTGGCAGCATTGGACCCACATATGGCAGCAAAGGCCGCACAGGCGAGTATTGTTGCCATTGCAAGCCCACCCCTTATGTGGCCTATCCACTTGTATGCGACATTGTAAAGCCTTTCGTTTACCCCTGAATAAAATGCCACTTGCCCCATAAAGATAAAAAGAGGGATCACAGTAAATCCGTACTTACTAAACTGGTTCCAAATCTCTGTGCTGAGCATGCCCAGGCCGGCCTTTATGTTGATGATATAGCAGTAACCGCAAAACCCAACAATGGCCATGGCAAAACCAACGGGCATACCCAAGAAAAAGAGTGTACACAACAGGATAACAATGCCTAATATTCCAACGAGTATCGGATCCATATCATCCCTCTTTCTTGAATATCTTTATGAGATCTGTTATGAAGACAAGAGCAAGTGTGATACAACCCAATGCATTCGCATAAACAAAAAAATAATATGGGAGTTTAAGTGTCTCTGATACTTCTCCAGTTTTAAATAAATTTGTTGCATATTTTATAATTTGCCATGAAACCAAGCCAAAGAAGAAAATGCAACTAACTGTATTTATAAATTCTACAACTTTTTTGCTTTGTTTACTAAAAGAATTTACCAGTATATCCACTGCTATGTGTCCTTTTTTTAGCTGAGTTGCTCCAAGGGCAAAGGCAACACATATAGCATTTGTATACATTACAAGTTCAACTGCGCCAAAAACAGGCTTCCAAATTATTCTAAAAAGGATATCGGCACAGGTTATACCAATTATGAATAAGAAGCCTATCCCTGCTATTTTCACCAAGATTGTGTTCACAACGTCTACCCATTTAAGAAGACTCATTTTTACCCCCATTTCCCTCTGCCCCCTAAGGGGGCGAGGGGGCTTTCCAAAAGGGCTTCTTATTTTTCGTATTTCTTTACCAGTTCCTTTAGATCAGCAAGCATCTTTTCTGCAGGCAATCCCTTTGCCTTGGCATCCTCAATCCACTTGTTGTTAATGGGCTCAAGGAGGTCATGCCATTTTTTGAGTTCTTCTGGAGGGATCTCGATCACCTGTAATCCATGGTTCTTCTTTGACCACTCAATGGACTCTAATACATGGTCGTCCATATATTTTCCTGTCCATTCGGCCTGCTCCCTTGCCATGTCATCCATCACCTTCTTTACGTCATCTGGGAGCTTGTTCCATGTCTCCATATTCATGACCACAGCAAAGGGGTATACCCCTGCATTGGTGATGGTGGCGTATTTGCACTGCTCTGCGAATTTGAAATCCATCAAGACCTCAAGGGAGGAAAAGAGGCCCTTCACCACCCCCTTTTGAAGGGCTTCAGGGGTGTCTGTCATGGGCATCCCTACCATATTGGCACCCCAAAGCTTCAAAATATCCCCTGCCCCTCCAGAGGCCCTCAAGGGAACCCCTTTTAGGTCATTTAAACTCTTTATGGGTATTGTGGACATGATATTGGAGGGTGCTGTGGTAAACATGGTAAGCACCTTTACCTTGGAGAATTCCTCCGGCTTATATTTGTTATAGAAGTCCCAGAGGGTCAAGCTTCCTTGGAGGGCGCTCTTTATGTTGAGGGAAAGGGACAGGGCATTGGTCACTATGAATCTACCTGGCTGATAGGACATGGAAAGGCAGCCTATATTTGCCTGACCGGCGATGACGCCATCCATCATGTTCTTGGCATCCAGAAGTGTGCCGCCTGGAAAGGTCTGAATACTCACCTTTCCATTGGTCCTCTTCTCTACCTCCTGTTTCCAACGTTCCATCTGCACACACGGGAATGTGTTGGCAGGCGGGAAATTGGCATAGGTCAACTTTATGGGCTCAGCTGCTTGAATGCCCCCTGAGATTAGGAGCTGAAGGCCCACTACAATAGCCAATAAGGATGAAACGGTCAAAATCTTCTTCATATCAGTTCCTCCCTTCTTGTTTTTTTGTCATCCATGAACAACCCTCCTCTACCTTTCCTGATCCTCTCACCCCCTCTCCTTGAGATTTCTACTGATCAAAATATACTGGGCTCTTTGTGTTCCCCAAAGACCTCCCTAAATACATCTGCCATCTCTCCCACGGTGGCATAGGCCTTACAGGCATCCACTAAGTAGGGCATCACATTCTTGCCCTCCTCTGTGGCCTTTTTTAGCTCCTTGAGGCACCTTGAAACCTCTTTGTTATCCCTTCTTTTCTTGAGGGCATGCAGTCTCTTTATCTGTTCTTCTGCCCATTTTTCATCGTAGGGGTGGAGCTCCACCTCCATGTCAACTCCCTCCGTATACTTGTTTACCCCCACCTTTACTATCTCGCCCTTCTGGAGTTTTCTCTCATACTCGTAGGCCTGCCTCGCCACCTCTTTTTGCACATACCCGGACTTCACTGCCTCCACCATACCGCCTATCTTTTCCACCTTTTCCATCTCTTCCAGGATCTTCTCCTCCATCTGCTTGGTGAGGGTTTCGATGAAGTAACTACCCCCTAAAGGGTCCACTGTGTCCCTGAGCCCAATCTCTTCCATAAGGATCTGAAAGGTCCTGAGGCTTAAAAGTGCTGCCCTTGGTGTGGGAATGGTATAGGCCTCGTCAAAGGAGCAAAGGGCCGTGGTCTGGGCACCCGAGAGGGCTGCTGTTAGGGCATAGTAGGCTCCCCTGATTATGTTATTTTCAGGCTGCTGTTTCGTCATCCCAGATCCGCCTCCGCCAAAGATGCCCCGAAGAAATAGGGCCCTTTTGTCTTTCACCTTATATCGTTCCCTCAAAAGCCTTGCCCAGAGTTTTCTGGCTGCCCTGAACTTGGCCACATTCTCCCAAAGATTGCCATAAATATTTAGGTTAAAGGTAAACCTTCCCACGAATTCCTCTGGTTCGTAGCCCCTTCTCTTCACTTCCTCTATGTAAGCAAAGGCGATCAAAAATGCGTATGCGATCTCTTGGGCAGGGGTACAACCTGACTCCCTGATGTGATAACCACAAACAGAGACGGGATTGCACTTGGGAAGCTCTTTTACCGAGTACTCTATTGTATCCCCGATGAGTCTCACGCTGGGTTCCACAGGGTAGATCCAGGCCCCCCTCCCTATCATCTCTTTGAGGATATCGTTTTGGGGTGTTGCAGATATCTCTGTCTTTTTATAGCCGTAATGCTCAGCCACGGCCTGGTACATGGCCAGCATAACGGATGCTATGGCGTTTATGGTAAGCCCTGTGCCTATCTTGTCCAGCCTAATACCCTCAAAGGCAATTTGAAAGTCCTCCAAAGAGTCCACTGCCATACCGACCCTACCCACTTCTCCCTCTGCCATTGGGTGGTCAGAGTCGTAACCCATCTGGGTGGGGAGGTCAAAGGCCACATTGAGCCCTGTTTGGCCGTGGGAGATCATGAGTTTGAATCTATTGTTAGTCTCAAGAGGGGTCCCAAAACCAGTATACTGTCTTACGGTCCAAACCCTACTCCTGTAACCCAAAGGGTGAATGGCCCTTGTGAAGGGAAATTCCCCGGGATCCCCCAGATCTTCCTCGTACTTAAAACCCACCTCCTCCAAGTCCTTAGGGGTGTATACTGGCTTTATCTTGATCCCTGATTGAAGAATCACCTCTTTCACTGCGTCTTTTTCATCCTTTATATATGTTGCAACTCCCATATTTGTCTCCTTAACCTAACCGCTTTTTGAAGGCATTTGCCCTTATGAATTCCACTATCTGGTCGAAATAGGTGCCTCCTGGGAAGACACCATCCACCCCCATGGCCTTTAGGGACTCAATGTCCTTGTTGGGGATCACCCCACCTATCAGGACAAGCCTATCTGTGAGGCCTTCTCTCCTTAGAAGATCCATAAGTTTTCTGGTGATGGGTATATGGGCCCCAGACATTATGGAAAGGCCTATCACGTCCACATCCTCTTGCAATGCTTGGTTTACTATGGATTCCACCGTCTGGTGGAGGCCTGTGTATATTACTTCCATACCCGCATCTTTTAGGGCAAAGGCCACTACCTTTGCGCCCCTGTCATGGCCATCCAGGCCTGGCTTTCCTATGAGTACCCTGATCTTCCTACTCCCATTCATCCTCTACCCCTGATTTTTCTTTGTCTTCTCCCTCTCCAAGAGGGAGATCACGAGGTTCTGGCCTCGAAGGATGTGTTCCCTTACGATCCTTTCCACAGCCTCTTCATCTCTTATGGCCATGTACTCCAACATCTTTCTGTGGTCTTCTTTGCTTAGCTTTGCCACTTCCTCTATCTTCAAGATCACTTCCCTAAACCTGCTTATGTGATCCTTCAGTTCATTTATCATCTTTACCAACCTGGGGCTCTTGCTGAGTCTATATAGAAGTTCATGGAACTCTGTGTTTATCCTCGAGAGCTGATCAAACCTCTTTTCCCGCAAGGCCTCCTCGTATTGTTCCACCTTCTTTTCTAAAAGGGCCAAATCCTTCTTGGAGTGCCTTTTTGTTGCAAGCCTTGCTGCATAGCTTTCAAGGACACTCCTTATACCAAAGGTCTCCTCCACATCCTCTTTGGTGAGATCTGCCACAAAGACAGCTCCCACCATGTTCTTCCTGATGAGGCCTTCCTTCTCCAGCCGCTGAAAGGCCTCCCTCACAGGGGTCCTGCTTATACTGAGCTGTGTTGCTATCCTACTCTCCACCAGTCTTGTGCCGGGTTCCAATTCCCCCTTCACTATCATCCTCTTTACGGACTCATACACATAGTCTGAAAGGGGCCTCTTGGAGGGGAGGCCCTGGAGCTTTAAATGGACACCCTCGAGTCTCCTTCTCCCCATCTAAAGTCCTGCCCACCTGGCTATGTTGGTCTGGAGGATCTCGTGTGTGCCTCCGCCGTACAACAAAAATCTTACATCCCGGTAGTATCTCTGGGCGGAGTATTCCATGGAGTAGGCATAGGCGCCATAGATCCTTGTGATTTCGTCGGCCGCTCTGCAGGCGGCCTCAGTGGCAAAGTACTTGGCCATTGAGGCCTCTTTCAGACAGGGCTTCTTTTCATCTATCATCTTGGTGGCCTTGTAGGTCAGAAGGCTCGAGGCCTCAAGGTCTGTTGCCATATTGGCTATCTTGGCCTGGATGAGCTGATAGTTTCCTATGGTCTTTCCAAACTGTACCCTTTCGTGTGCATACCTGATGGAGTCAGTGAGTGCAGCCCTCTGGAGCCCAATGGCCAGGGCAGCTGTCATGGTCCTGATTTCAGATAGTATGCCCATAAGGTTGTCCAGCCCTCTCCCTTCTTCACCGAGCATATGATGGGGGGGTATCTTTACATCAGTGAAGCTCAGCTCAGAGATCTTTGTGGTCCTTGTCCCAAGGAGGTCAAAGGGTTTGCTCACCTTTACCCCCTGCGTCTCCCTTGGAACAAAGAAGAAGTTGAGTCCCCTGAACTTCTTTTCCGGATCCGTCTGACACAAAACCGTAAAGAAGTCTGCCACAGGGCCATTGGTGACCCAGGTCTTCATGCCATTTATGATCCAGCCTCCCTCTACCCTGTGGGCCCTTGTGGAGACATTGCCCAGATCTGATCCTGCCTCTGGCTCTGTGAGACAAAAACAGGCCACCTTTTCTCCCCTCAAGGCAGGGTAAAGGTATCTTTCCTTTAGGTCCTCACTCCCGTAATGAAACAGGAAATTGGTGCCCATGAGGCATTGCATGGCAGTAATGGCCGCTATGCTCATGAGCCCCCTCGCAAGCTCCTCACAGATGATACAAAATAGGGTCGTGTTACCCCCTGCACCTCCCTTTGCCTTTGGGTATCTGATACCGTAGATACCCATCTTGCCAATGGTTTGAAATATCTCCCTTGGGAATTCTCCTTTCTCATCTATCTCCTTTGCCCTTGGGACGATCTCTTTATCCACGAACCTTGCAATGGTCTTTCTCAGGATATCCTCTGGATTAGATCTGATGGTCATTAGGCACCTCTCTGAGCTTTCTGATCATAATAGGAACGACCTCGCGGAGGTCCCCTACAATTCCCCAATCGGCTACCCCAAATATGGGCGCATTGGGGTCCTTATTTATGGCCACTATATACCTGGAGTTCATCATCCCTGCCCTGTGCTGTATTGCACCTGATATACCACAGGCGATGTAGAGCTCAGGCCTTACCGTGACGCCAGTCTGGCCCACCTGCCTCTCCTGCCCAATCCAGCCTTCTTCCACAGCCACGCGGGTTCCTGCTACCTCTCCCCCCAAGAGGGAGGCCAGTTCCTCCAATATCTTAAATCCCTCCCTATCACCTACACCCCTTCCGCCTGCCACAATAACCTTTGCCCCTTCAAGATTTGTGGCCCCTTTGGGCTCCTTTACACGTCTCTGGACCCGGACCAAGAGGTCCTCGGGACCGACCTTCCTCTGAAGGCTTATTACTGTGCCATTGGCCACCCGATTCTTCTTGATCTCCATGACCCCTGGCCTTACCGTGGCCATCTGGGGCCTTGAAAACCTGTTGGCAATAGTGGCCATGATATTCCCCCCGAAGGCAGGCCGTGTCTGGAGGAGTATCTTTTCTTGGGGGTCAATGGTAAGTTCGGTACAGTCTGCTGTGAGCCCTACCCCTAATCTCCTTGAAACCCTTGGGGCTAAATCCCTTCCTATTAGGGTGGCACCCATGAGGAGTATGCTGGGCTTATAATCCCTTACGAGATCGGCTATGACCCTGGTATAGGCGAGGTTGGAGTAATTTATGAGTTCTGGCCCTTCCACGCAATATACCTTCTCTGCCCCATATTCCAGTAGCTCTTCCCCTAATCTCCTGAGTTCGTGGCCCAAAACCACTGCCGCCACCTCTTGCTCCAGGTCCTTTTTGAGGTCCTGTGCCTTACCCAAAAGCTCTAATCCCACCCTCAGGGGCTTTCCCTCTAAATGTTCCACAAATACCCAAATACCCTTCCAATCCGAAAAATCGGGTATGGTTCGGGGGGGTATATCCGATAGGATCGCCTTTTCCTTGCAGACCTCTATACAGGTTGCACAAAGGACACATCTCTCTGTGATGACGGCCTTGCCCTCTAACATCTCTACCGCATCATAGGGGCAGGCCTTAAGACAACGTTTGCAGCCACTACAAAGGGTCTGATCTATCCATATCTTCATAGAAGTCTCCTTTTCAGATCACCTTTTTGAGCCTTAGTTGGGATAGGAGTTCTTCCACCTGGCTTTCAAGATCCCCGCTGAAAAGCTTTAGCTCTCTCTT
>CALKZT010000110.1 GCA_938002815.1 uncultured bacterium | reverse complement strand
GCCGGCGCCCAGGCAGACCCGGTGTCTGCCCAACCTGGTCTGAATGGGGTCTCCATCCTGCATCCACCGCTGCCCTCGAGGCCCCGACACAGGCCCCAATGACCTGGGCTAGCTCTTCCAATATGGCGAAGTTCTCTGGTCCCTTCATGCCCCTCCCACCAGAGACAATCTTGTCTGCCTCTGTTAGGTCCATTTTGCCAGCTTTATCCTTTAAGACCTCTACCACCTTGGTCTTTAATCTTGAGGCATCTATTGGCAAGGAGACCTTCTCAAGGTGGGCCTTCTTGTTTTCGTCAAATATCTGGATACTCATGACATTGGGCCTTGCAGTGGCTATCTGTGGGAGGCTGTTTTCAAAGGTGACTGTGGCATAGGCCTTTCCTGCATAGATGGGCCTCACTGCTACGAGCTTTTCGCCGTCCATATTGAATTTTGTGCAATCTTGGGCTACTGCCACCTGAAGCCTCCCTCCAATCCTGCCAGAGAGATCCTTTCCCTGTGTGGAGGCCCCCATAAGGAGTACCAGCGGCTCCCTCTCTCTTATGAGCTTTTCCAGTACCTCTGTGTAGGCGTCTGCCGTGTATGGTTCTAACAGGGGGTCTGTGACGCATATCACCTTCTCTGCCCCATATTTCCCGAGGGACTCCAAGGTGGCATCATCCAGGCTATTGCCCAAATATATGGCCACCATCTCCTGGGAAGAGGCATCTGCAAGCCTTTTGGCCTCGCTTAATATCTCGTAAGTGATCTTCCTAATCTGACCATCCCTATGTTCTACTAATGCCCAAATTCCCTTTGCCATCGGACTTCTCCTTTCTTAAATGGCCTTGGCTTCTTCGTGTAAGAGCTTGGCGAGGTTTGCTGCTTTCTCCTGAGAGGTCTCTCCCTCCACCTTCTTGCCTGGCTTGCGCTCTGGTGGCGGATTTAGCTCTAAGATCTTCAGTTTTCTGCCACCCTCGCCAAATTCACTGGGATTTAGCCCCAGATCCGAGAGCTTCTTCTCCAAAAGGGGCTTTTTCTTGGCCTTCATAATCCCTGGAAGGGAGGCATACCTTGGCTCATTGAGGCCTTTTTGTGCAGTTATGAGTACAGGCATGGGTGCCTCGATTACCACAGTCTGACCCTCTATGGGCCTGTGGACCTTTACCTTCTTCTCATCGGAGAGGACTTCCACCTTTATTCCCAAGGAGACATGGGGAATACCCAGCATATCTGCCACCATCTGCCCCACTACTCCCAGATCGTCGTCGATCCCCCTCTGTCCTGTGAATATGATGTCAAAGGGGATCTCTTTTAGGGCCGCACATAAGGCCTTTGCCGTGGCAACACTGTCTGAACCTTCCAGTAGATCGTCGGAGATCAACACTGCCTTGTCTGCGCCCATGGCCAGGGCAGTCCTTAGGGCCTCGGTTACCCTTTTGGGGCCTAACCCCACCACCGTGACCTCTCCCCCGAATTTCTCCTTGGTCCTCAAGGCCTCCTCTACCCCAAACTCATCATAAGGATTCATGATCCACTTGATGTCATCTTTCACGATGTTCTTCTTGTCTGGGGCAATTTTGATCTGTGTTTCCGTGTCCGGAACCTGTTTGATCAAAGCAACAATATTCACCTTATCCTCCTTTCCCCTACTTTTGGGCTTATTTTTTCCTCAGGCACAGATGCCTTTCAGGAAGTAGCTGCTGATCTGATCGGCAGCTGTATTGATATCATAGTATTTCTTGGTTGACAATACCCAAAACCTGCTCATCTCATCGAGGGCACCAAAGAAGGCCCGTTTAAAGATCCCTGGGATTATCTCCCTTTTAAAGATTCCCATCTCCTGGCCTTCCTTTAGGATCTCGGCTATGAGATCCAGGTATCTTAAGAACTTTTCGTTTTTATAATTCTTCATGAACTTGCTACTCTGCCTCAGTTCCACCTGGATCAGTTCTGCCATATCCTTGTTCCCCTCAATGAGCTTTAGGTGGACCTGAGCAAATTTTTTCAGTTTCTCAATGGGACCCGGCTCAGAGGAGAGCTCTTTTACCATATTATCCAGGACGAGTTGCATCTTCTCTTCGAATATGGAGATCAAGATGTGGTCTTTGTTTTCAAAGTAGAGGTAGATGGTTCCGTCGGCGACACCCGCCTCCTTGGCTATCTCCGAGACCTTTGAAGCGAAGAAGCCCTTTTTTGCGAATACCTTCGTGGCTGCCTGAAGAATCTTGTCGTATTTGTCCCTCTGATTTTTGACCTCTTTCATTGGAGTCCTCTGAATGATTATTCATTCATCAAATTCTAATCCTATTTGTGTTGACATGTCAATACTCATTATATATAGGATCCACACAAAGCAATGTGTTCTAATTTGCTTGACAAGGGAAAGGTCCTATAATAAGGAAATCTGACACTTGAGAGACCCAAAAGAGAGGGGTAAATAGGCCATGGGTAAGGACTACCTAAAAGGGCTAAGGATTCTTGCAGTGGATGACGAACCTGATGTGTTAGAGACGATAGTAGATACCTTAGAGACTGCCCGTGTTGAGACAGCCACCAACTTTGACGATGCAGTGTATTTAATAGAAAACAAGAATTATGACCTTGTTATCCTGGATATTATGGGGGTAAATGGCCTGGAGTTGTTAAGAAGGACCGTGGAGAGGCAGATACCCACTGTAATGCTCACAGCTCATGCCATAAGTGTGGATACCTTGCTTGAGTCTATCAGAGAGGGAGCTATTTCCTATCTCCCAAAGGAAAAATTGGCGGAGCTTGACCATATATTGAACGAGATATTAGAGGCCCAGGAGAAAGGCATTCCCACTTGGAAGCTTTTATTTGAGAAGCTTGGGGAATACTTTGACAAGAAGTTCGGTCCCAACTGGAGGGAAAGAGATAAGGAATTTTGGTCTGAGTTTAGTAGGACGTATCACATAGGGAAGGGTATCAAAGAACGGCTCCAGCGAGACAAGACTATATTGTCAAAGGGGATTTGAGCCCCTCTCAGGGGTTCGAATGTGCTACTCAAGGGATAGACCTTGAGGATGCATAACAGGGGGAAGTTATAAATACAAAGGAAGGAGGTAGGTCATGAAGGAAAGGTTGGCATTGTTGTGTGTGTTGTTGGTGGGGTTGGGCTTGATCTTCTGCCCACAGGCCATGGCCCAGCAGAAGGCCCCATCTTTGGATGCATGGAAACCCAAGTTTGACCCATCGGGCGCCAAGTACAAGGCCGTGGTATCCAATGTCTCGAGCCCTGCACTCAAGGGTGTGTTTGCAGGCTTTGCATTCAGGGATGCCATTTGGGAAAAGAGTGGTGGTCAGATCTACATTGACTACAAGCCCTTCTCAATACTGGGAGGAGAGGTGGAGGTGCTAAATCAGTTACAGATGGGTGCCATTCAAGGGATGTCTGTTAGCTCAGTGGCCTCCACGAACTTAGGGCCAAGGATGGGTATTGTAAATTTGCCTTTCTTGGTAAATTCCTTTGAGAAATTGGACAAGTTTATAGAGAGTGGGAATCTGTTTGAACATTTCCTGATGGCAATGGATCACCAGGGTATTATGGGGTTTGATATTACTGCATATGGTCTATATGGGTGGGCAACTACGAAGCCTGTCAAGACCTTAGAAGATGCCAAAAAGGTGAAATTCCGTATTGCAGAGGCGGCTGTTAACAACCTCCTCTATAAGGAATGGGGTCTGACTGCAGTGGTAATGCCTTGGCCCGATGTCCCTGTGGCACTAAAGCAGGGGGTAATAGAGGGTCTGGACCACACCGCAACAGTTTGTAGTATCACCAAGAAGTTCGAAGATGCCAAGTACTTTACCAAAATAGACTATGCAATGGGCCTCTTCATATGGATCTTTAACAAGAAATGGTTTGGTTCCCTGCCTGAGGAGCTTCAGAAGACCTTTACCTCGACCTTAAGGGAGGTATGTGCCCAAAGCAGAAAAGAGTCTTTGGCTCAGGAAGATGAAGAGCTTGAGAAGATAAAGAAAGAGGGTATCCAGGTATTCACACTCCCCGAGGCGGACATGGCCATTTTGAAGGAAAAGGGTGACGCAGTGCACAAGAAATATGCGGAGGAGATCAACAAGCTGTACCCTGGGGATAAATACAGACCTGAGAATTACCTAAAAGAGGTACAAGTGTATATGGGGTATAGTAAGTAGAGCTAAAGGGGCCTATTTGGGGCCCCTTTTTTTATAAAGGGTGAGACATGAGTAAGATACTAAACGCCTTAGATAAGGTCTTAACACAGGTGGAAGAGATAGTCCTTTTCATCGCCACCATAGCAGCACTCTTTGGTCTATTTGTCAATGTGGTAATGAGGTATGGTTTTAAGTCAGGGATCCCCTGGTCAGAGGAATTGGTGAGGGAGGTTATAATTGTAACCACGTTTCTGGGTTGCTCCACTGCCATTAAACTGGGAACGATGATAAAGATAGATGCCCTATATCAGATAAAGCCAAAGCTAAAGACGCCGCTGACGATATTTGGTAATTTGGTTGCATTACTCTATTCTATTTTGCTGCTATCGTATGGATGGAAACTCACCTTACTTCAAGCAAAGACAGGGCAGACGACTATCATAATGCAGCTACCCCTTCAATATCTATATGCCGTAATGCCGGTAGC
>CALKZT010000109.1 GCA_938002815.1 uncultured bacterium | reverse complement strand
CCATATGCCTAAAGGATGGCTCACCTCCTTGGGAATTACGGCTTTGTTAAACATTTAATCTCCTTTGTAAAGGCAAAATTTGCTCTAAAGGGCCTAGTCTTTGAACCACCTTTGCCAAAAGTTAAGTCTCTGAGATGCGTTCTTCATTGACCTAGTACATAGGCTCAATTATACTAAAATTACGATTCAGGAGGAGAGGCATGGAAAAGCACCACAAGTTTTCCATTTGGTATGTCCTTTTGGGGATCTGGGTTGTACTTATATTGCAACAGTACCTTGTATCAGTCTTCGCGGTTCCTACTATCCCCTATAGTAAATTCCTAGAGCTTCTCAAATCGAATAAAGTGGCCGAGTTGGCTATCTCTGAGAATGTGATACAGGGAAAGGCCTATTTGGATCCCCAGTACCCTGACAGGCTTCAAGTGTTCAAGACCATTAGAGTCGATCCTGAATTGAGTAAACTACT
This sequence comes from uncultured bacterium, assembly GCA_938002815.1. GTDB lineage: Bacteria > Desulfobacterota > DSM-4660 > Desulfatiglandales > CALKZT01 > CALKZT01. The sequence continues at coordinate 17,320 of CALKZT010000109.1, read as the reverse complement.
AGAGAATTACCAGGTGACCTTTAAGGGAGAGGTCCAAAGTACCTTTTTGAGGGATGTAATGTCGTGGATTCTCCCCATTTTGCTATTCTTTGGGGTTTGGTATCTATTGATGAAGAGGATGACAGGCCAAGCCCAGGGTTTTTTGGCCCTTGGGAAAAAGGCGAAGATTTATATGGAGGAGGATTTAGGGATCACCTTTGATGACGTGGCAGGGGTGGATGAGGCAAAGGAGGAGTTAAGGGAGGTCATAGAATTCTTAAAAGAGCCATCCAGATTCCAAGAGCTTGGTGGGAGGATGCCCAAAGGGATCCTACTCGTGGGGCCACCTGGGACTGGTAAGACCCTACTTGCCAAGGCAGTGGCAGGGGAGAGTAAAGTTCCCTTTTTCAGTATAAGTGGTTCAGAATTTGTGGAGATGTTTGTGGGGCTTGGTGCGGCAAGGGTAAGAGACCTCTTTCAACAGGCAAAGCAAAGGGCACCCTGTATTATCTTTATTGACGAGCTGGATGCCCTTGGCAAAGCGAGGGGCTTTAGTGGAGTGGGTGGCCATGACGAAAGGGAGCAGACCTTAAACCAACTTCTGGTAGAGATGGATGGCTTTGATCCAAAGGTTGGCGTAATTATCATGGCAGCCACAAACAGACCCGAGATATTGGATCCTGCCCTCTTGAGACCTGGCCGTTTCGATAGGCAGATCTTGGTGGATAGGCCGGACAAGAAGGGTAGGGAGGAGATCCTAAAGGTCCATCTAAGAAAGGTGAAGTACGCACCTGATGTGGATGTGGAAAGGCTTGCCAGCATGACCTCTGGGATGGCAGGTGCAGACCTGGCCAATGTGGTGAATGAAGCTGCACTTTTGGCTGTGAGAAGGAACAAAAAACAGGTGGAGATGGCCGAATTCGAAGAGGCCGTAGAACGGGTAATAGCCGGTCTTGAGAAGAAAAACAGGGTGATAAATGAAAGGGAGAGAAAGATAGTCGCCTATCACGAGGTGGGTCATGCAGTGGTGGCCCTAAGCCTTCCCAATACAGACCCTGTTCAGAAGATCTCCATAATCCCAAGGGGAGTTTTAGCATTAGGTTATACCATGCAGGTGCCCACAGAGGATAGGTTCTTGATGAGCAAGACCGAGCTCCAAAACAAGATAGCAGTGCTGCTGGGAGGTAGGGCAGCAGAGGAACTAGTCTTTGGGGATATCTCCACAGGGGCCCACAATGACCTGGCCAAGGCCACAGACATAGCCAGGTCTATGGTGACCGAATACGGCATGAGTAAAGAGATAGGGCAAGTCTATTTGGCCTCCAGAAGAAAGGCCCTGTTTTTGGAGCCCCAGGGCCCTGAGATCGGTGAGTTCAGTGAGGCGACCCTCCAAGTGGTGGACAGGGAGGTGAGGGAAATCATAGAAGGGCAATATAGAAGGGCAAAGGATATTTTAAAGGAGAGGACGGAGGTCTTAAAGAAAGGTGCAGAGCTGCTCCTACAAAAGGAAAAGATAGAAGGCTCTGAGCTAAAGGCCTTGATGGAAGAGGTAGTTAGCCCAAGACTCCCAGGGCCCTAAGCCTGTTTAGGGCATCCCCAAGAATCTCTTGTGAAAGATCGGTCTTAAAAGCCTCAAATCCCTTCAATGGCTCAAGGAGCCCCCTGATGGTCTCCCTTACACAGAGGGCAAGCCCCAGTGGATCGTATCCACCTTCCAAGGATAATACTATCCTTTCTGATCCCTCTTCTTTGAGGAGGTACCTTAAGGATTGGGTTATCTCGTAGAAGGCCGTCTCCTCTACAGAAAGCCTTCCCAAGGGATCTGAACTGTGGACATCGAAGCCTGCTGCAATCAAGGTCAACTCAGGATTGAAGGCTGGGATTAGCTCTTTTAGAAGGTTTTGATAGAGGGCAACAAAGTCTTTTGTGCCCATGTGAGGAGGCAGGGGGATATTTAGGTTGAAGCCGAGGCCATCTCCTTTTCCCATCTCCTCTGGCCTTCCAGAATATGGAAATAGCTCCAATCTATGTGTGGATAGATAAAAGACGCTGGGATCAGAATAAAATTCCTCGCTTATTCCGTTTCCAAAGTGTACATCCCAGTCTATTATTAGGATCCTCCTTATACCTAACTTGGCCTGTGCAAATCTGGCCCCTATTGCAATGTTATTGAATATACAAAAACCCATGGCCCTATCCTTTAGGGCATGGTGACCGGGTGGTCTTACTAAGGCAAAGCAGGAGTTTAGCATACCTCCGATTACCCTCTTTATGGCCTCTATAGCAGCTCCAGCTGCAAGGAATGCAGATATGTAAGAGTTTTTGGAGACGGGTGTATCAGGGGAAAGCATTGTAAAGTCCTGCTCTGGGGTCTTGAGGAATCTCTCTATGTAATCAGGGGAGTGTACAAGTTCCACATCACCTAAGGTTGCAGGTCTTGGTAGGATCTCTTTTAGTCTACCCTTGAATTCCCTATCTACCATCTCATAGACCGCCTTGAGCCTCCTTGGATGTTCTGGGTGGGTAGGGCCTGGCATGTGCTCAAGAAACCTCTCATCCCTAATTATCCCCACCCTACCCATAGCTCTTTAGAGTACGATCCGCTCCTTTATGAGCCCCTCCAAAACGGTGGGGTCTGCAAGGGTGCTCGTATCTCCCAATTGGTCCAGCTTTCCAGATGCAATCCTCTGCAGTATCCTACGCATGATCTTTCCGCTTCTCGTCTTGGGTAGCCCTTCTGCCCACTGGAGTGCATCTATCGTGGCAATGGGGCCTATCTCTTTTCTCACCAGTTGGATCAGTTCCTTTTTCAGCTCCTCAGACCTTTGGACCCCTGTCTTTAAGATCACAAAGGCATATATCCCCTGACCCTTTATGGGGTGTGGAAAGCCCACAACAGCTGCCTCTGCCACCTTGGGGTGTAGGACTAAGGCAGATTCTATCTCTGCGGTCCCTAATCTGTGGCCTGAGACATTTATTACATCGTCTATTCTCCCAATGATCCAGAAATAGCCATCCTCATCCCGCTTGGCACCGTCACCGGTAAAGTACATGTTTGGGATCTGGCTAAAGTAGGTCTCTTTAAACCTCTCATGGTTTCTAAATACAGTCCTTGCCATCCCTGGCCATGGCCTCCTGATACAGAGGGCACCTTCCTGATGTGGATATTTCACTTCAGAGCCAGTCTCATCCACGATCACCGGATCCACGCCGAAGAAGGGAAAGCCGCAAGAGCCTGGCTTTATGGGATGTACCCCTGGAAGCGGGGTGAGCATATGTCCCCCTGTCTCTGTCTGCCACCAGGTATCCATTATGGGGCACCGATTTCTCCCCACGTGCTGATAGTACCACCTCCAGGCCTCTGGGTTTATGGGTTCGCCCACAGAGCCCAGTAATCTGAGAGAGGATAGGTCATGGGCCTTTACATAGGACTCCCCTTCCTTTGCCAGACTCCTGATCACGGTTGGGGCAGTATAAAATTTGTTTACCTTGTAGCGCTCTATTACCGCCCAATACCTGCCAAAGTCAGGATATGTGGGTATGCCCTCAAAGAGCACAGAGGTAAACCCATTTAGAAGGGGACCATATAGGGTGTAGCTATGACCTGTAACCCAGCCTATGTCTGCGGTACACCAGAAGACCTCATCCTCCTTTAGGTCAAATACAAGCCTTGTGGTCATTGCCGCATACAGGAGATAACCTCCATGGGTGTGGACCACACCCTTTGGCTTCCCGGTGCTTCCACTGGTGTAGAGTATAAATAGAGGATCTTCTGCATCCATGGCCTCGGGCTTTACAAATTCAGGGAGCCTTGGGTTATCAAGGGCCTCCTGGGCCAATATCTCACCCTTCTTTAGGGAGAGAGGTTCCTGCTGCCTTTTAAAGATGAGGGTCTGTTCCACATTTGTGCCTCCGGATAGGGCCTTGTCCACACTCTCCTTTAGGGGAACCACCTTACCCCCTCTGTAGCCCACATCTGCAGTTATTACCATCTTGGCATCGCAGTCCGTAATTCGGTTGAGCAGAGATTCTGAGCTAAATCCTGCAAAGACGACACTGTGGATGGCCCCTATTCTGGAGATGGCAAGCATGGAGATGGGAAGTTCTGGGATCATGGGCATGTAGAGGACCACCCTGTCCCCTCTTCCTATACCCAATGACTTGAGGAGGGCTGCCATCTTGTTAGTCCTTTTGAAGAGCTCACCAAATGTGATGATCTGCCTTTGATCTGGTGAGTCCCCCTCAAAGTAATAGGCCACCTTTTGAGAAAGACGGTCCATGTGACGGTCAAGGCAGTTGTAGGAGGCGTTTAGCTTTGCCCCTTCAAACCAGCTGAACTTGGCCTCCTTAAAGTCAGACCTCATTACCCTCTCCCAGGGCTCAAACCATGTGATGTATTCCCTGGCCATCTCCCCCCAAAACTCCTCCGGCTCATTTAGGGACCTATTGTACCAATCTTCATATTGCTCGGGGGAATTTATATAGGCAGACTTCCTAAACTCCTCAAGGTGAGTGTCATACCACTTCCTTTGGGTTGCCATCTTGCCCTCCTTTCTCTACCGCTATTCTTGGGGTTGTTTCTTTTAGAAATATCCCATTAGAACCCCTTTGTAAACCAAAGCCGACCAGCTTAAGGAATTATACCCAAAAAATGGGCTAATTCTTGTTAGAACTAAGACCTTCCAGGATCTTTTTGTGTCCTCTATTCTGAGTGAGACACCTTATGAGCTCTTTTAGACCAGATTTATCATGATAATTGGGCACGGCCATAGAATCCAGTAGAGCCTTTTGGTACTATTTGTCCGAGAAGTAGGGGAATACAAGGTGTTTTGTATGGGATATGACTTTTCCCTTGAAGTCTTTTGGCCAAAATAGAAAATTGGGATACCCGTAAAAGGAGAGGACTATGAAAGAAACTGTGGTCCCCAAGGTCTATCTCGTTGGCCAAGATCTGTTTATCTGTCCTGCTTGTGGTATTAAAAAGAGGCTCCATAGAGAGAAGCTTATAAGATACGGGCCCAAGATCAAGATCCGGTGTATCTGCGGAAGCCGATATAGCATAGAGCTCAGGCGTTCTTATAGGAAAAGGGTCGATTTGGCCTGTTACGTAAGGGTTCATGCCAGGCAAGTGGAAGGGAAGGGTATAATAAAGGATCTATCCACCACAGGGGTCAGCTTTACCCTATTGGACCCGTTAGATCTACTCTGTGGGGACATGGCAACGATTTTCTTCCAGCTGGATACACCATCTAAACCCCATATAGCTGCCGATGTGAGGGTAAAAAGGATACATAACCCAATTGTTGGCTGCGAGGTGATCAGTTGGAGAAACCATGAGAGGGAGATATGGTATTACCTCCTACCGGTTTCATAGATCTTTTTGGTAGCGGGGGCAGGATTCGAACCTGCGACCTTCGGGTTATGAGCCCGACAAGCTACCTGACTGCTCCACCCCGCGATATAGATTAAATTATAAGGGCCCCTCATAGGCCTGTCAACCACAAAGGAGAGGGTAAGGGGATGGGCTCCTAAGCCCCTCTTTTCGCACACAGGGAGACCCAACCCTCTTCCTGTAGATCCATGTCCACCCTCAAACCCAGTTTGGATAGGTGATCTATCATTTCATCCTTTTCATTGGACAATATTCCGCCCAGGACCAAAACCCCATCCTCTTTGAGTTTAGCCCTTAGTTGGGGTAAGATCCTGACCAGCTCATCTAATGATATGTTTGAAACCACCACAAGGAATCTCTCACAGATTGAATCAAGGCTCCTATCACTGAGGATGATCCTATGGTGGAGTCTATTTAAAGATACACTTCTCTTGGCCCATCTCAAGGCCTCCATATCCCTATCGATCCCTAAGACAGGATTGGCTCCAAGCATGGCACCATATATTGCGAGTATCCCACTACCTGTCCCCACATCTAAGAGCTCCCAAGGCCCTCTGAGCTCTTCGCTCAATCTTCTTAGAGTGACAAGACATAGCCTTGTTGTGGCGTGCCTCCCTGTACCAAAGGCAGGGCCGGGGTCCATTATTATTACATGCCTTGGCCTTGGGCTTGGTATCTGATGCCACGGAGCGACTATGAGTAGGTCTTCATTGATCCACAGGGGTTCAAAGTATTCTCTCCAGAGGAGATCCCACCCGGGGTCCTGGATGGTTTGGGCAGACACCTTTACCTCTTCCCCCACCCCTAACCTATGAAGGAATTTTTTTAGTCCCTCGATGACTTCGGGAATATGGACAGTGGATGGGAAATAGATCCTAAGCCTTCCGTTTCCCACCTCTGAGCCCAAAGAGCCCTGGTCAAAGGCATAACTTGATATCAGGTCCTCTAAGCCCGTCACGTTATCTACGCTCAGCAAATGGTATAGTCTCTTTCTGTCCTTATCCATTTAAAGGGGGTTGTCTATGTGGGGTCCTAAACAGTGGTGGCCTAATTTAGGAGGCCACAATTGCCTTTCTCTTCTCCTGGGCCCTCACCTCTCTCCTTAGGAGTTTCCCTACCTTTGATTTTGGGAGCATATCCCTAAACTCTATGTACTGGGGCACCTTGTAGGAGGCAAGCCTTTCTCTGCACCACCTGATGAGATCGTGTCCTAATATGCCCTTTACGTCTTCCTTTAGGACCACATAGGCCTTTATCCTCTCACCTACCTTTGGGTCAGGGATACCCACAACACAGGCTGCCATTACGGCTGGGTGCTCCTGTAATACACCTTCAATTTCAGAGGCAGATACCCTGTATCCTTTGTGTTTTATGGTATCTACGGTCCTATCCACAAAATAAAAATGTCCCCGTTCGTCTCTCTTGAGGATGTCACCCGTCCTGTACCAGAGCTTTCCCTCTATCTCCAGAAAGGCCTCTTGGGTCTCCTCAGGTTTGTTGAGATAGGCCTTTACCATCTTCTGGGAGTGTACCAACAATTCCCCTGGCTCTCCTATGGCCACCTCCTCTAAAGTGTTGGGGTCTACGAGCCTCACCTCCTTGGAAGGAACTACTTTTCCCACTGAATTAGGAGGATTTTCTTCGTCTGTCCGGCACAAGAGGACCCCTCCACAGGTCTCTGTGGCACCATAGCCCTGGTAGAGGGGGACCCCAAATTTGTTCTTCCAACGGTTGTAGATCTCAAGGGGCAGGACATCTCCGCCACTAAAACAGTATCTGAGGGAGCTCAGGTTGTAATATTCCAGCCTCTGGTGCTGTAGGATCATCCTGTATAACTGGGGTACTCCTATTATGGTCTTGGCCCTTTCCCGTTCCACCGCATCGAATATGGCATCCAAGTTAACCTTGGGCATAACTATAAGCCTTCCGCCTTCAAAGATGGTGCTGAGGGCACAGGTCTGACCGAGTATGTGAAAAAGCGGAGCAGAACCTATGATCACGTTCTCCTCTGGTGGGAAAAGGGGCCTTGGTACGTCCACATGCTCCTCTGCAGCAATAAGGTAGAGCCCGTGGGATATGGGGACACCCTTTGGAAATTTGGTGGTGCCCCCTGTGTACAAGATCTCTGCCGTGTCTAAATCCCTACGCTTTGGAGGGGCCAAAGATGCATCACCCTTTTTCATGAAGTTGATGAAGGTAATGGTGCTGTCATCCTCTCTGAATTGCCCCTTGGGTACCCTGTCAAAGGCCCATCCTGCAAGCCTTTTCCAAAGGGGCAATAGGTCGTCTAATCTCACAACGATTGCGAGTTTTAGGGCTGTCTCAGGCATTGCCTCCTTCACATAGCCATAGTTCACATCGGTACAGACGATATGGGAGGCAGAGCTATCGTTTGCCATATACTTGATGTCCTTTGATACGTATATGGGGCTGGTGGGGACCGCTATGCCATCTGCCCTGATGGTACCCAGCCAGGCTATTATCCAGTAGATGCTGTTGGGTAAATATATGATGAGTCTACCCCCAGGTTCAAAGCCCGTGGATAGCAAGGCCTTTGCAAAGGTTTCTGTCAATTCCTCTACCTCAGCGTAACTAAAGCTTGTGCCGAGGTATTTTACGCAGGTCCTATTTCCGAATCTCTTTACGGCCTCTTCAAATCTCAAAGATATGTTTTCTTCCAAAGGCTTAGACCTCCTCAGCTGCCCAAATAAGCCGCCTTTACCTCAGGGTTTTCCATGAGTTCAGGGCCTGTACCTTTTACGGTAAGGATACCGTTTTCTATGACATATCCCCTGTCTATGACAGGTAGGACAGGTCTTGCAAACTGCTCGGTTATGAGGATGGTCAAAGAGAGGTCCGATCTTAATCTAAGCACGGTGTCCATTACCATCTTCTGGATCATGGGGCTTAGGCCCAAAAGGGGTTCATCTAAGAGGAACAGCTTAGGGTTCGCCACGATGCCCATCAGGATGGCTAGCATCTGTTGTTCCCCTCCCGACATAAACCCTGCCTTTTTGTGCCGGAGCCTTTTTAGATTGGGGAATAGTTCAAGCCCATATTCCAGTGTCTTCTTTATGTGTGAACGAGGCATAAGGTATCCTGCTATCTTGAGGTTTTCCATTACGCTACTCTCTTTGAAGACAGGATGTCTTTCCCTGCAAAGGACTATGCCTCTCTTTACCCTCTCTGAGGGGTCGGTCCAGGTGATATCTTTCCCTTCATAGTCGATGCTCCCGTACATGGAAATCCTCTCTCCACCCCTACGCATCTCCTTTATCCTGATATCCACCAAAAGGCCTGAAATGGCGTTCATAAGGGTGGTCTTACCAGCGCTGTTTGGGCCTAAAATCCCAATCAGTTCTCGTTTTGCCACCTCCATTGAAAAGTCATTCAGGGCAAGGGCATTTTCGAAGAAGACCATGAGATTTCTGACTTCCAGCATTTTTACTCCCCTCCCAGGTATGCGGCTTTCACATTGGGATTCTCCATAACAACTCCCGGAGGGCCTTCTGCTATCTTTTCCCCAAAGTTTAGCACAATTACCCTGTCTGCTATCTTAAAGAGTTCTTTTAGCCTATGCTCTACCATGAGTATGGTCTTGCCCTGGTCCTTAAGCCTTTCTATGACAGGCACAACACTTGCCACCTCTGCAAGGCTTAGGCCTGAGAACAATTCATCCAATATAAAGAGATCTGGCCTCAACGCCATTGCCTTTGCCAGCTCTAACCTCTTTAAGTACCCCTGGGGCAAGGAGCTTGCTACCTTATAGGCCACAAAGGAATCCCTCTCAAAGCCCACTTCTTCCAAGAGATCCAGTGCCACTGCATCCCTGTCCCCATATCCTCCACCCGCTGCCTCCCTTACCCTTGGAGAACACAACGGTACCACTAAATTTTTGAATGCAGGGAGATGGTAGAAGGGTCTTACCATCTGAAAGGTGCGGGAGATCCCAAGGTTTACAATCTTGTAAGGTGGAAGGCCAGTAATCTCCGTTCCCCTAAAGTACACCTTCCCTGAGGTAGGTTTCACAAATCCTGTGATGAGATTTACAAGGGTGGTCTTCCCAGAACCATTTGGCCCTATGATCCCCACAAGCTCCCCCTCTCTTACAGTAAGGGAGACGGATGAGACTGCGAGGACTCCGCCAAAGGACTTAGTCAGGCCTTTTACTACCAATAAGGGGTCTTTCATCTCACCTCCACCCACCTCTCTATCTGGTGGTACTTTCTTGAAAGATAGTGGAATAGGCCTTCTGGTAAGGCCACTATGGAAAAGGCAAGAAAACCACCATAAAAGACTATCCTCAGTGCGCCAAAGGCCCTGAGGACCTCTGCTAAGGGAACGAGGATAAATGCACCTATTAAGGCACCTGCAAAGCTTCCCATGCCTCCCAGAAGGGTACAGGCAATGGGCATGATGGAATAGTCCAGGGCAAAACCAGGCATCCCACAGAACATGTCGTAGTGGGTACTAAAGGCACCCACGAAACAGCCCACGCATCCACCCAAAAAAAGGGCCTGGGCCTTATACCAGTAGACATTCAGTCCGGCATTCATAACGGATCTGTCATCGTCCTTTATTGCCCTTATGATGAGTCCGTAATCGGAATCCCCAAGCCTTCTAAATCCAAAAAGGGCCAAGAGCAGTGCGAACATGATGAGGTAGTAGGAGACCCATTCGTTGGGGAATGAATCTAACCCTGTCAGGCCTTCGGTTCCACCTAAGATCCTGGTGGCCTCAATTAGCCTCATAAACATCAGGGGCAAGACAAGGGTAATCATGGAAAAATAGACCCCCCTTAGTCTCAAGACGGGTGTCAAAAGTAGGCTCACGAAGGCTGAGCCCGTGAGCGTTGCAATTGGTATGGTAATGAACCAAGGGAGGTGGAAATAGTGATTCAAAATACCTGTAAAATATGCCCCTATCCCAAAGAGCAGGGACTGCCCTAAAGAGGCAAGGCCTGCCATCATCATATAGTCCCAGCTGATTGCCAGGAGTGCATATGAGGCAGTGGAAATAAGTATCTCCCTCGAATAGGCAGACAAAAATGGACCCAACACCAGGAGGCCCACAACGGGTATTGCCCTTGGGCCTACGAGGTAGATCACCTCCCGCCAGGAATTGAGTGCAAAGATGTCATCTGCCCTGACTTTGATCCCCCTGTCTATCCTCTCTTTTCTGAGTTGGGGTTTCTTGGCCTCCACCTATACCCTCTCTTCCAATTCCTTCTGCTGGCTAAAGAGCCCAGAAGGTTTCACCGTTAGGATCATTGCAATGGCTATAAGGCTGACCAACATCATCCAATGGGTTTCTAAGAAAAAGGCCGTGGCCGTCTGGGCATAGCCTATCAAGCCAGAGGCCACCATTATCCCCACAGAGCTTCCCAACCCACCCACTATACAGACTGCAAGGGCATTTAAGAGCACGTCGTAGCCACCTTCCACAGTAATATTTCCCAGGGGCAAGATGAGTATGGCAGAGGCTGCTCCGAGGGCTGAGCCAAAGCCCATGCTTAGGGCCACGGTCTTGTCTGAATTGATACCAAATGTAAGAGCAGTCCTTTCGTCCTGGGCAATGGCCCTGAAGGCCAAACCGATCTTAGTGTGTCGGGTAAAGAGGTAGACAAAGAGGGTAAGGAGGACGGCCATCACCCCTATCATTATTCGTTGTAGATCCACTGTCACATGGCCTATGGAGACGTTTCCACCAAATATTGGAGGCAAGCCATACTTAGAGCCTATGAAACCGAAATACCTGAAGAGCTCCATCCCTGCGATTCCCACACCAAAGGTGGCAATCACTTCGGATAGGGCCATCCCCTTTATCCTTCTTATCACCGCATAGAAAATGAATACACCCACCAAAAAGGCAAGGCAGAGCGATATAAGGACCGAAATCCAATACCCTAATGCAAAAGAATTTATGAGGATCCACACCAAAAAACCTGTAAAGACATATATGGCCCCATAGGCAAAGTTGGCCACCCCACTTATGCCAAAGGTGAGGTTGAAGCCCATGGCCAATAGGGCCAGGATTGCACTGTTTATGAAGCCGTAGATGAGGATTCCCATCTCTATTTGGCAGGCTTCAGGCCTTCAGGGAGCTGGATTTTGTCCTCGGCAAGGGATTCGGGATAGACGATCACCCTTTTCCCTGGCGCCCGCCACTGATACATAACGGCCATTGCTGCCTCTTTTGGATCATTCCCAAAGATCACCTGGTGGCCCTGGTCGAACTTCACCCTACCCATCACACCTTCCCTATCTGTCTTCTCTAAGGCCTCAACCACTTTGTCCCCATCTAGGGTGCCTGCCTTCTCTATGGCATCCTTGAGGATGTATACCATCTCGTAAGAAGGTGCAGGGGCATGCCCGGCCTCTATAGGCCTTCCATACTTCTTCTTGTAATTTTCATAAAACTCAACAGACTTGGGCCATTTCTGAACCGGGATGTTTCCAATCTCAAATATCATATTGAGGGCACCGTCTATCTGCTTGTCAAAGGCATCCCAGGCACCTGGGCCAGCAAGGGGAGATATAAATCCAGAGAGCAACGCAGGGACATTCATACCCTTCCACTGCTTTACCAAGACCCCACTTGTGGGCATGTCAAATATGGGAAGGATTATTTGGGCCCCACCTTGCTTTGCTTTAGTAAGTCCAGAAGAGAAATCTGTGGCCCCGGTGGGATATGCCTCTGTACCCACTATCTCCCAGCCTGTTTTCTTAAATACGTTCTCCGTCATGATCTCTGAAGTCTTTCTGGCCCATGCCACATCCTGGTGCATTATATACACCTTATTAAAACCGAATTCCTTTTGTAGGTAGGCCATGGTCCCACCTAAATATTTTACTAAGTGGACAGAGTTCAGACAGACCCTAAAGGTGTGCTTATATTTGTTGTAATCTTCCTTAACCTTTTGTTCCATAACAGGAGTCATGGCAATTCCAAGGAGCATGGGGATCTTGTACTGGGAGACCAGATCCATGCAGGCTATTGCTGCCTCTGACCTAAATGTCCCTAAGACTATAAAATTTACCTTATCTTCCAGGATCAGTTTCTTATGACCCTTTATGACCTCTGCCACAGGGATTCCAGGCTCGGCGCACCTTGTATCCAAGGAGATCACCTTAAAAGGCTGCTTCTTGTCCCCCACCTTTACCCCACCTGCCGCGTTTATCTCATCCACTGCCATTTGGACAGCCGCAAGTCCCTCTTTTCCCTCTAAAAAACCCAGGGAAGTTGGTACCCCAAGCAAGATGGGCTTTTCTGCCCATGCCTTATAAGGCAGAGAGGTGGAGAGGCCCATCAAGACAATTGCCACCAAGAAAAACCCCAAAAGACCCTTTTTCATAGGAAGACCTCCTTTATGGATTTTGGCCTCAGGTAGAGACCTAATTGATTGGCAAAAGGTGGAATGCATGGGACGGATCTCATTTACCCAATTACCATCTGTACGGTCAACGCTATTCCACCTCTTTGTCACTGTCAACAGAATTTTTGCGATAAAGGCCAATGAATGCACTAAATAAATTAACCCAAAAGAGAATCCTTGAACATCCCCTGTGCAAGGGATATATTCCTCCCAAAACCTATCCTTCTCAGATCTGGATAGAACCATAGGTAAGAAGCAGGAGAAATAATGCGCATTTTTGATGGAATAGAAAAGGCAAAGGGAAGGCTCAAAAGGCCTATATTGACCATAGGGAACTTTGACGGGGTACACAAAGGGCATTTAGCGCTGTTTGAGATAGTAAAGGGCAAAGCGAGGGATTTAAAGTGCGATTCTGCGGTGCTCACCTTTGATCCCCATCCCCTGAAGGTATTAGCACCTGAGAAGGCCCCAGAACTCCTCCTTACAAAGGATGAAAAGGTGGAGCTTATCTTGAGGGCAGGGATAGACGCTGTAATCTGTCAGGAGTTCGATAGGGAGTTTGCAAAGATGGGGGCAAGGGAATTTGTCCAGAAGATCCTGGTAGAGACCTTGAAGATAAGTGAGATAGTAGTGGGATATGATTATGGATTCGGTAGAAACAGGGAAGGTACCATAGATTTGCTCAAGGAACTTGGATCCAAAAGCGGCTTTAATGTCTATGTGCTACAGCCGGTAAATATGAACGGGAAGCTTATTAGCAGCACCGCTATCAGAAATTTTCTAAAAGAGGGAGATGTGACATCGGCAAGTTTATTATTGGGAAGGCCTTACTCCTTGAGTGGCAAGGTTATAAAGGGAAAAGGAAGGGGTAAATCTATTCTGGAGATTCCAACGGCAAATTTAGAGGTTTCAGATAAGCTCATACCTAAGAAGGGGGTGTATGCTACTTTTACCCTTGTAAAGGGTGAAAGATACGCTTCTGTCACAAATATAGGTTTTAACCCCACCTTTGAAAATGCCTCTTTTAGCATAGAGACACATATCCTGGATTATTACTCAGATCTTTTGGATCAGAATATTACAGTGGAATTTCACACGAGAATAAGAGATGAAATAAAATTTGAAAATGTTTCCTCCTTAAAAAATCAGATTTTGAAAGATATCTCAATAGTACGTGAGCTATTTATAGCTAGATCTTGCTAACGTAATTTAGAAGAGTAAGTCATTTTCGTTTCCACCCAAAATCTAATTGCTTTTTAAACAGAGTCTTTGTCAGTTAGTCTAACACTTATACGGTTTATAACTTTTGAGCCTTGTGGATTGCAGCTTGACTTTTCTTTCATTTTGAATTTAACTCTCAAGAAATTTCAGGAAGGGAGGTATGCGATGTTCAAAAGGGTATTCTTTGTATGTATCTTGAGCTGCCTTTTGGTTACCCCCTTTGTCTTATATGCCCAGGAGCCAATCAAGGTGGGCATAGTGCTCCCCTTGACCGGGGACCAGGCAAAATTTGGGGAGATTGAGAAGCAATCCTTTGACCTGGCATTTGAAGAGATCAATGCCGCCGGTGGTATAAATGGAAGACCTATCCAAGCCCTTATTGAGGACGATACAGGCAGACCGGAGGTGGGTAGATCAGTAGTGGAAAAGCTCATAACAAAAGATAAGGTGGTAATGGTAGGGGGAGGGTATAGTAGTTCTGTCACCTTTGCAGTGGCAGGTGTCTGTCAGCAAAATCATATACCATTCCTTGTGAATACCGGTTCTGCCGACGATATTACTGAACAGGGGTGGGACTACGTCTTTAGGTTAAACCAGCCTGCCAGTGAATATGCCTCGGGAATGGAATCACTCCTTGTGGAGGTGGTAAAACCCAAATCTGTGGCTATACTTCATGAAAACAGCCTCTTTGGAACCAGCCAGGCCTCTTCCTTTGAAAAGACTGCCAAAAAGCTGAACATAGATGTCCTTATGAAGGAGGGCTATGAGCACGGTGGAATTGATTTTAAACCAGTGCTTATAAAGGTAAAGAGCAAGAATCCCGACCTGGTATACATGGTAAGCTATGTGATGGATGCAGCCCTTTTGATGAAACAGTCCATGGAGTTAAAGCTGACTCCCAAACTGTTTGTGGGAGGGGGAGCAGGCTTTACCTTGCCAGAGTTCCAGCAGAATGCCGGAAAGGCCTCTGAGAAGGTGATTTCGGCTACACTCTGGCACCAGGTCCTACCATATCCAGGGGCCAAAGAGTACTATGAAAAGTTTGTAAAGAAATACAACAAGGAAACCGAATACCATGGGGCTCAGGCGTATGCTGCTGCATATGTGATTGCAGATGTATTAAAAAGGACGAAGTCCCTAAAGCCTGAAGATATTAAAGAGTCCCTGGAACAGACCAACCTGATGACTGTCTTTGGTCCGGTCAGGTTTATTTCCTACGGGAAGATGAAGAATCAAAATAAGCTTCCCACCTATGTGGTCCAGTGGATAGATGGAAAGCTGGAGCTTGTCTGGCCCAAAGATCTTGCTACAAAACCCCTTGTGTACCCGGTTAATTGGTTAAAGGAGTGGGGTTATTAAGGTTTTGAATGCACCCCCTTTCCTAAAAAAGGAGGTGCATTCTTCTTATAAGATCTGTGAAAGGGAAAACACATGGAAGTGTTTATCCAGACGGTTGTATCAGGCGTTTTGATTGGTGGTGTTTATGCCCTGATAGGACTTGGAATGACCCTGATAATGGGGGTCATGGGTATAATAAACCTTGCTCATGGTCAGCTCATGATGGTGGCCATGTATTTAACATTTGTTCTATTCACTTATTTTAAGATCGATCCTTATTTTTGCATATTTGTTACCATGCCAGCTCTCTTTGTTATTGGAATCCTTATCCAGAAATATTTACTGAATCCACTTATCAAGATCGAATCAATTCTCCCCGAAAATCAAGTGTTGATGACAGTAGGTATCGGCACCGTTATAACAGAGATAGCAAGGTTTATCTTTACGTCCAATTATGTCTCGATAAAAACCCCTTATGCGGCAAAGGCGGTCTTCATAGGCAATATCTCCCTTAACTTTCCTATGTGTGTAGCCTTTTTTATCGCAGTCTTTTTTACTCTCTTGCTCTTCTGGTTCCTTCTAAAGACCGATATTGGAAGGGCGATCAGGGCCACGGCCCAAGACAGGGAAGCTGCGCTCTTAATGGGCATAGACACCTCCAAGGTTACAAATCTCACCTTCGGGTTGGGTTCTGCCTTGGTAGCAGTGGCTGGCACCATTCTTTTGCCCATCTATTATCTGTTTCCGGACATAGGAGGCCCTTTTACCTTAAAGGCATTTGTTATAACCATATTGGGTGGATTGGGCAGTACCGTAGGTGCCATTTTGGGTGGGGTGATACTGGGGATTGCTGAATCCTTAGGTGCCACTTATGTGAGCATGGGCTACAGGGAGGCAGTTGGTTTTGTGATCTTTGTTCTTACACTCATATTCCTGCCTGGTGGCCTAAAAAGGATTACCAAAATTTAGGGGGAGACGGTGGGATACCTGAGACCTATTCTGGCCCTTGGCCTCTTTGTCTTATTTCCTTTTATTATTCGATCCGACTATTACACACATCTGGTGATAATAGCCCTTATGTGGGTGACCGTAGGGACCGCCTGGAATCTCCTTGCAGGCTATACGGGGCAGGTATCCTTTGGCCATGCCATCTTCTTTGGGATAGGTGCTTATACTGCAGGTCTTTTTCACAGCAAGTTGGGGATCTCTCCCTGGTGGGGTATGGCCTTCGGTGGCCTCTTTGCTGTGATAATAGGGGCCTTTGTGGGATGGGTCTGTTTTAGACTCAGGGGCCCTTATTTTGCCCTGGCAACCCTTGCGGGTGGAGAGATCATAAGACTCATTGCGGTAAACTGGGAGAGCCTTACCCGTGGTATGGTGGGGATCCTATTGATGCCCAGTTTCAAGAGCAAGCTACCTTATTATTTTATATCGCTCTTTCTGGCATGCCTTACTATTCTCTGTGTACTTTTGATCATGAGATCGAAATACGGTTACTATTTCCTTTCCATCAGAGAGGATCAGGATGCAGCGGAGTCCATGGGAATTGACACAACTAAGTATAAAAACATATCCCTTATGATAAGCGCCTTTTTTACGGGGACAGCCGGGGCCTTTTACATGAACTATATGGGTTTTATTGATCCCAGTATCGTTTTTTCCCTTCATTATATATCCATCATGACAATACTTGTGGCAATAGTGGGTGGAGTTGCTACCACTTACGGTCCAGCTGTAGGTGCGTTTATAATGGTGGGTGTTCAAGAGCTTTTCAGGAGCGCAATATTTGGGCTTGCTCCGAAATGGGTAAGCCAGGCCCATGCGCTGGTATTTGGGCTTCTGGTGATCTTCGTAATAATGTTTATGGCGAATGGGGTGGTGGGGGATTGGAAAAAGATAGCAAGGCTATTTGGGAGAAGTTGAAGGTAGAGAAATGGTAATCTTAGAGCTAAAAGAGGTTACAAAAGACTTCGGTGGGCTAAGGGCAGTTGACAGGGTCTCCTTCAAGGTGAATG